>CAYXMJ010000205.1:0-5203 GCA_964465915.1 uncultured Acidimicrobiaceae bacterium | reverse complement strand
CCCCCCAGGAAAGGCCGCATGCACGGCAACGCAACATTCAGTCATACCGACGCCGCCATCGTGTCTGTGGCCGCCACCGAAGCACCCGACGTCATCACGTCTGCGGAGTTTGACGAGCGACTGGCCGGCACCTACGAGCGGCTCGGAACCCAGTCGGGCTTGCTCGAGAGCCTCGCCGGAATCAAGGAACGGCGGTGGTGGCCCGAGGGCTTCACCTTCGCTGAGGCTGCCGCCTCGGCGGGCGAAAAGGCACTGCAGGCCTCCGGTATCGACCGGAGCCGGGTCGGCCTACTGATCGACACCTCGGTCTGCCGCGACCAACTCGAACCGTCGGCGGCCGTGACGGTGCATCACCTTCTGGAGCTGCCGAGTTCATGCCTCAACTTCGATCTCGCCAATGCCTGCCTCGGCTTCATGAATGCCATGCAGATTGCCGGGATGATGATCGACAGCGGCCAGATCGACTACGCCCTCATCGTCGACGGTGAGGGGAGCAGGCGACCCCAGGAAGCCACGCTCGATCGGCTGGCCGGGGACGATGCGACCATCGGCGACCTGTTCGCCGAATTCGCCACGTTGACGCTTGGCTCAGGCGCAGCCGCCATGGTCGTCGGTCGCCATTCCGAGAACCCGGGGAGCCACCGGATCGTCGGCGGCATCAGCCAGGCCGACACGAGCCACCACCAGATCTGCGTCGGGACCCTCGACCAGATGAGAACGGACACGAAGGCTCTGCTCGATGCCGGTTTGCATCTCGCTAAGCAAGCGTGGGCCGATGTCGACGACGACCGCGGTTGGCGAGTGGCCGATCGTTACATCATCCACCAAGTGTCCCAGGTGCACACGTCGATGATGTGCGATGTGCTCGGCATCGATGCGAGCAAGGCGCCGCTGACATTCCCAGTGTTGGGCAATGTCGGTCCGGCTTCGGTGGCGATCACCCTTGCCGAGGAAGCTGATTCGCTCGAAGCGGGAGACCGCGTGCTGATGCTCGGCATCGGATCCGGCATCAACGCGATGGCAACTGAAATCATCTGGTGACCAACGGCACCGCGCCGGCCACTCTGCCTCCGTCCGGCCTGGCCGGTCTCGACCCTGGCTGGTCGCGCCTCGTCACGGTTCCCGACCTCGACGGTAGGGGTCGCACGTTTCATCTTCTCGACAACGGTGTCGCCGATCCCGAGATCACACTGTTGTGCGTTCACGGGAATCCCTCCTGGTCGTACTTGTGGCGCGACATGCTCGCCACGGCGCCACCCGGGGTCCGGGTCATCGCCCTCGATCACCTCGATATGGGCTTCTCGGAGCGAACCGGAACGACGCGGCGACTCCAACACCGTATCGACGATCTCTGTGCGCTCACCGACGAACTCGGCCTGACCGGACCGACGGTCACTGTTGCCCACGACTGGGGCGGACCGATTTCGCTGGGTTGGGCCGAGCGGCATCGGGATCAGTTGGCCGGCGTCGTGCTCGCCAACACGGCCGTCCATCAGCCCGCCGGGGCGCCGGCACCCCGCCTGATTCGCACCGCACTTCTGCCCGGGGTGCTCGAACAGGTGACGGTCAAGACGCCCACGTTCATCCGTGGTGCGCTCGAGATGTCGAACCCGCGCCCCAGTGCCGAAGTGCGTGCCGCCTACCACGCTCCCTATCGGACCGCCGAGCGACGGGTCGCGATCGGGACCTTTGTCGCCGACATCCCACTTGATGCAGATCACCCCAGCTTTGCTGCTCTCGAGCGTGTGGCCGCTGGTCTCGACGACCTGCAGGATGTTCCCGTTCTGCTGCTGTGGGGACCCTCCGACCCGGTCTTCTCCGACATCTACCTGCACGACTTCGAAGCTCGCTTGCCTCAGGCCGAGGTCCATCGGTTCATAGGCGCCCGCCACTACACCCCCGAGGACGCAGATGTCGCCGGCGCCGTTCACACCTGGGTAGGAGGACTCGGTACCACCGAGCCTGCCGCGTTGCCGCCGCAGCGCCGCGAGCCGTTGTGGGCAGCTCTCGAACGGCGACGCGAGGACGCAGAAGTTGCCGTCATCGAGATGGACGGCGAGTCCGTTGGTCGTTCGGTGACGTTTGCCGAGTTGGCGGCCGGCGTCGAAGCGGTGGCGACGGGGCTCAGCGAAGCCGGCGTGCAGCCGGGCGATCGGGTTGCCCTGCTGATCCCGCCCGGTGTCGACCTGACCGTGTGTCTGTATGCGTGCTGGCGGATGGGTGCTGTTGTGGTCGTCGCTGATGCCGGCCTTGGGCTGGCAGGCATGGGCCGGGCCCTGTCAAGCGCCGACCCGGCCTATCTCATCGGGATTCCGCGTGCCGTTGCTGCCGCCCGGGCGCTGCGGTGGCCCGGCGTCAGGATCGCCGCCGCCCCGCTCTCGGGTACCGCTCGCCGATCACTGGGGGCCTGGGCAACGCTCGACGAGATCCGCCGACTCGGGTCGGTGGGATCGCCACCGGCACCCCCATCGGACGGAGACGTTGCTGCAGTGGTTTTCACCTCCGGCGCCACCGGTGCGGCCAAGGGCGTCGTCTATCGCCACCACCAGGCACAGGCGCAGCGTGACGCGCTGATGCAGATCTACGACGTCTCGCCCGATGACCGACTGGTGGCAGCGTTCGGCCCCTTTGCGTTGTATGGGCCGGCGATGGGGATTTGTTCAGCGGTTCCCGACATGGAGGTCACCTCGCCGGGAACGCTCACGGCGGCTGCCCTCGCCGCTGCTGTCGATGCCATCGACGCGACGCTGGTCTTCGCATCGCCGGCTGCCCTCACCAACGTGAGCGCGACCGCCTTCGGTCTGTCGCCGGAGTATCGCGATGCCCTCGTCGGGGTCCGGCTCTTGATGTCGGCCGGAGCGCCGGTGTCGGCGGCGGTGCTGCGCCAAGCTTGCCGGGTGATGCCGAACGCCGAGGCCCACACGCCATACGGAATGACGGAGGTGCTCCCCGTCGCCGATATCACCCTCGAGGAGATCGAGGCTGCGCAGTCGGGCGTTGGCGTCTGCGTCGGGACACCCGTCGCTGGGGTGGAAACAGCCATCGATCCGTTGGACGACCTTGGACGACCCCGGCACGAACCGGGCGCGGCCACCGGCGTCACGGGCGAGGTGTGCATTCGGGCTCCCCACGTCAAGGATCGCTACGACCGGCTGTGGGTGACCCAGCATGCGTCGGCTCAACCGCCCGGGTGGCATCGCAGCGGCGATGTGGGGCACCTCGATGCGGAGGGACGGCTCTGGATCGAAGGACGACTCTTTCATGTCATTGTGAGCCCCGAGGGCCCGATCACGCCCGTTGGTATCGAGCACGCCGTCGAGACCATCGACTCGATTGCCCTCGCCGCCGCGGTCGGTGTTGGCCCGCGGGGAACCCAACAGGTGGTTGTGGTGGTCGTCCCCAGCGATGCGCCGCGTCGACCGGGACTGGCAAGCGACTCTCTTGCGGACGAGGTGCGGGCGATGGTCGACGTTGATGTGGCCGCGGTCCTCGCGGTTCCGTCTTTGCCGGTCGACAGGCGGCACAACTCGAAGATCGACCGTACCCGGGTGGCCCGCTGGGCCGAAGGGGTGCTGGCGGGGGGCAGGATCGGTCGCCTGTGAGGGTTCTGGTGACGGGCGGGACCAGCCTCTTGGGCCGCGGGGTGGCCAGGAGCTTGCGCGACCGCGGCGACGACGTCACCGTCCTGCAGCGCCATCCGAGCGGGCTCGACGTGTCGGAGCAGCTTGGTGACGTGGCCGATCGTGCTGCGGTGAGAGCTGCCGTAGCCGGAGCGGACGCCGTCGTGCATCTCGCAGCCAGGGTTGGAGTGACCGGCTCGTGGTCCGACTTCGAGCGAACGAACATCGACGGCACCGCAGCGGTCGTCGAAGAGGCCGCCTCAGCCGGGGTCGGTAGCTTGGTCTTCGTATCGTCGCCGGCGGTGGCACATGCCGGGTCGTCGCTGGTTGGGGCCGGCGCCGGGCCGGCGGATCCGGAGGCGACCCGCGGCCACTACGCCACGAGCAAGGCGGTGGCCGAATTGGTTGCCTTGGGAGCCGCCACCGATGGGTTCGCCGTGATGGCGATTCGGCCCCATCTCGTATGGGGCCCGGGCGACACACAACTAGTGGGTCGGATCGTCGATCGGGCGCGGCAGGGACGGTCCGCCATGGTGGGGACGGGAGCGGCGCTGATCGACACGATCTACATCGACAACGCCGTCGATGCGATCGTGGCTGCCGTCGATCGAGCCCCGGAGCTTTCGGGTCGGGCCCTGGTGGTGTCCAACGGTCAACCCCGGCCGGTCCGGGAGTTGCTGTCGAGGATCGTCACCGCGGCCGGGCTTCCGTTGCCCCGGTTCCGAGTGCCCGCTGCGGCGGCCAAAGCCGGAGGACGGGTGGTCGAGGAGATATGGGAGCGGCGTGGTCTCGAGGCCGATCCCCCGATGACGAGCTTCCTCGCCGAGCAATTGGCGACCGCCCACTGGTTCGACCAACGCGAAACCCGCCATGCCCTCAACTGGACCCCGGCAGTGACCCTCGAGGAAGGCTTCGCCCGCCTCGCCGCCTGGTTTGCTGTTTAGAGAGGGTTTTGGCGGACATATGCGCACGATGATGCGCCATTGTCCGCCAAAACCCATAGGGGTTCCATCGGTTCTCCGTTGTTGGCAGGCTGCGGACATGGGGAATCGAGAACTACGGCTGTCACGTATTGCCGAGACGCAATATGGCGCTTTCACCTGTGCCCAGGCCGCCGCGTGCGGATTTGGGGTGCGGACAATCGAAGACCGGGCATCTCGAGGTGCCTACGTTCGGCTCCACCCAGGGGTCTACGCAATCGGTGGCGCTCCTCGAACCTGGCTCTTGGACGTGTCCGCTGCTGTGCTCTCGGTGAATGACAATGCGGCGGCGTCGCATCAAACGGCGGCTGTCTTGTGGGGAATGACGGATCGCCGGCCCGAGCGCATTGACGTGATCACGGACCGTTGGGATCGGGTGCGGCGTCCCGGGATCGCAGTCCACGAATCGCGAGATCTCCTTCGGCAGGACAGAGTCCGTCTCGAGGGCATCGCCTTGACCTCGCCGGTGAGGACGATCGTCGACCTGGGCGCAGAGGCGCGACCGTGGCTGGTGGAGTCGTGTCTCGATGCCGCACTGCGAGCTGAACTGTTCGATCTCCAGGACGTGAGGCGTCTGATTGCGCGGGTGGGCCGTCGTGGCCG
>CAYXMJ010000204.1:0-5260 GCA_964465915.1 uncultured Acidimicrobiaceae bacterium | reverse complement strand
GAGAGCGGAGAAACCGTTAAGGGCATTGGTGAAGCTATGCACCTTGTCGTCCGCACTTGCACCAGCGTCCTCGAGCACCTTGTCGTGGCCTTTGGCCAGTGCCTTGCCCTTCTTCTTTACCTTCGGCGTATTGAGCGCGTCTTGACCTTCGGTAACCACGAGCGGATCGGCTTCCATCACGACGATGTAGCTGCCGGTCTTGCTCTTGGCGACGGATGGTGATTCGGTGCCCAGTTGGGCACCATCGGTTTCGGCGGCCGACGCAACGCTCATCGGCGCGAGTACACCGATAGCGAGCGCGAGCACGCTCAATAGGATCAACAATCTTCGAGACAAAACGTCCCTCCTCAGGATTGCACGTTGGAAAGTGACGGACCGACTGCGCCCCGTGGGGCGGCCTCCCAGAAAGGCCCACCTTTCCCTTACTCCTCGACACCAAACTTAATGGTCTTGGTCTGGGCCTAGCAAGCCGAACTCGGCCGGTGCGGGGGCCATTTTTCGGCTAGTCACCTGGCTGCACGATCAGTCGCGAGGTTGGAGGAACTCGAGGCGGTTGCCGAAGGGGTCCGAGGTCTTGAGCCGCCGGTCGCCGGGGAAGTCGGGATCCCACGCCGCGTCGTACCCGGCCTCCTCGAGGCGATTGGCGACACGGTCGAGATCACCGCTGAGAATGCCGGGGTGTGCCTCGGTGGCCGGAACGAACGGTGACTTGACGCCGACCAGAATCTCGAGACCGCCCGAGCGGAACCAACAGCTGCCTCGTCCCTCGACACCCGACGGCGTCACGTCGTGCATCTCCAGCAGGCCCGTGTAGAACTCGCGAGCGGCTTGCTCCCCTCCGGGCGGCATGGCAAGCCGGACGTGATGGAGGCCGACAACGAGGTGGCGGGGTAGGGCAGTCGCGGCAGCCTCGTGCAACTTTGCCGCGATCGCCAGCACCGCAGGCTCGTGTTGCACGAAGAGGCGGGGGACCACCCACTGGCCGATGGCGAGTAGCCCTTCAGCGGCAATGGGGACCTGCTCGGTGAGGGCGGCGGCGAGCCGTTGGGCGAACTCGGGGGAAGCGACCTCGAGCCGGCGATGGGGCTCGAGATTGTCCAGTGAGTTGGGCAGCTCAGCTGGGCGGTGCCGGTTGGCGAGTCGCAAGAGATGGCCCACGGCATGCTGTTTTACGAACACCCGACCGGACTCGTGCTCGCCTCGTGCCCACCGGCCGGTGCCGACGAGCAGATTGGTGAGGAACTGTCCAAATAGGAACTCATCGGTGGGATCGTCAGTCGAGGTCTCGGCGTGGGTGGACGCTGCGATAGCCTCCATCCGATCTGCCAGGTCCATCTTGTCGACGAGCACCCGGTACTCGTTGGCCCGGGTGACGGATAGTTCCTCGACCTCGAAGATCGCCGGTTCCAAGAGATGTCCGTCGTCGTAGACGGCCTTCACTCCGTGGTCGGTTTCGCGGAAGAACAGCACTATGCGGTCGGGGTCCGGCAGCCAATCAGGAGCGGTGCGTAGCCGTTCGGCGGAACCGTCTTGCACGACTACCCAGAAGTCGTGGTCCGACCACTCGTCGGGAGTGCGGCCCTGCTCAGCCATCGAACCGAGGGCGACCAGGCCGAGCACCGTGGGGTTTGATACGGCCCAGGCGACGACCCGCTCGGTGTATGCGGCGTACGAGGTGGCGTCCATCGCGCGAGAGACTACCTACGGCCCGGTCGGCGGCTGATGGTCATCGGCAGCACGTGGCCGGCTCGGTAGGCTGGCCCGCGCACTTCACCCCGTCCGCAAGGAGGCGCCATGACGGTGACGAACGAACAGATCATGTGGAGATGGGGACTCATCGGCGGCGTCATCTCGGTCATCCTCGGCATCGTGGTCATTGCCTGGCCGAAGCAGACACTTCTGGTGATCTCCATCATCTTCGGTATCCAGCTGATCATCTGGGGCCTGATGCTGATCATCTCCCGTGCCGTCCTCCATGAGGGGATCGGCTCGTTGATCCTCGGCATCATTGGCGGTGTGCTTGCCATCATGGCCGGCATCGCCACGTTCCGGGTTCCCGGCCGCACGGTGGTGATCTTGGCGATCATCCTGGGTGCGGCATGGCTCGTTGCAGGGCTGTTCGAGGCGATCGAAGCCATCGCCAACCCCGACATGGAGCATCGCGGTTGGGTGATCTTCGTCGGCGCCATCACGGCACTCGCCGGGATCATCCTGATGTCCTCGCCGGTGCAATCGGCGGGCGCGCTGGCCATCATCGGCGGCATCATGATGATCGTCATGGGCGGCGCCCGGGTGATCGGTGCCTTCCAACTTCGCAACGCCACGGCCTAGCTGCGTTCTTGCGTGGCTGCGGCGCGCTTTTTGGTACCCCAGCCACGCCGAAACCGGAAAGCCCCGATCCGATCCGGTTCTTGCGTGGCTGCGGCACGCTTTCTGGTACCCCAGCCACGCCGGAAGCTTTAGTTGACGACGATGTTCACCAGCTTGGGGGGCCGGGCGATGACCTTGCGGACCTCGCCTTGCTCCAGCCACGACTGGATCCGTTCGGCGCCGAGCGCCGCGGTGCTGGCGTCCTCCTCTGACACGTCGGCGGCGACCTCGATGCGGTCCCGAACCTTGCCGTTGACCTGGATGACCATCGTCACCGTGTCCTCGCGGGCCAGCTCAGGGTTGGCCTCAGGCCACGCCTCGACGTGAATTGACGTTTCGTGACCACGGCGATGCCAGAGTTCTTCGGTGATGTGGGGGGCAATCGGCGCCAGCATCAACAGCAGCGCGTCGACCGCCTCGTTCCACGCGTCCGGCGACACGTCTGCGGCGCGCAGCGACGACTGCATGTCGTTGCGCATGGTCATGAGCGCAGCGATCGCGGTGTTCAACTTGAGGTCGAGCATGTCGTCGCCGACCTTCTGAATCGTCTGGTGGGTGCGCCGACGCAGGGCTGCCGTCGCCGAATCCGTTACGACATCCGGTGAGTAGTCTGCGGTGCCCAGTTTCCACACGTCTTCGATGAATCGCCGTGAGCCGAGGATCCCTCGGCTGTCCCAGGGACCGCCCTTCTGCCACTCGAAGGCGAACATCAGGTGGGTGCGCACCGTGTCGGCACCGTAGAGCTCGACGAGCTCATCGGGGTTGACGACGTTGCCGCGCGACTTCGACATGCGCTGAACTTCGAGATGCTGCTTGAGTTGGTTGACGTCGTTGGCGCCGGGAATGGCAGGGATCTCGACGAGTGCAGACTCGGGAACGTCGACCGCTACCAGTCGCTCTCCATGTTGAACCTGCAGGACGTTCTCGGTGCGCCCCATGATCTCGCCGACGACGACCCCAGCGTCCGGGCCGGCCGTAGGGTCGACGAGCACCGACGAGGCGACCAGTCGTTCTCCGTCCCACTCGCCGTTGACGATGACGATGTCGCCGACGTGTTCCTCGCCGAGGATCTGGCCCTGATTGCGAACCGTCAGGAACGGTTCGTCGAACAGTCCTTTTGGGTCCCGGCCGTGGTCCCGCATGACCGCTGCGGCGTCGTCGAAATGCCCCATGTCCCGCATTGCCTTGACGAAGAAGCGCGAGTAGAGCAGGTGCATGACGGCGTGTTCGGTCCCGCCGGTGTACATGTCGACGGGCAGCCAGTAGGCCGCCTCTTCGGGGTCAAAGGCGGCCTCGGCGAGCCGCGGGGAGAGGTAGCGGAACCAATACCACGATGAGCACATGAAGGTGTCCAACGTGTCGGTCTCGCGCCGGGCCGGATGTCCCTCGACATCTGTGGTGGCGAAGAACTCCTCGTACGTGGCGAGCGGGCTGCGCCCGTCAAACTCGACATCTTCGGGGAGGATGACGGGCAGGTCGGCGTCTGGCACCGCCTCGATCTGGCCGTCCTCGCGATGGATCATGGGGATGGGGGCTCCCCAATAGCGCTGCCGTGAGATCAGCCAGTCTCTGAGGCGATAGTTGATGGCCTCGCTCCCGGCGTCGTTCGCTTCGAGCCAATCGATCGCGGCGGCCACCGATGGGTTGGCGCGTCCCTTGGCGTCGGTGGTGTCGACGCCATCGATCGGGCCGCTGTTGACCATCACGCCTGGGCCGACGAACGCCTCGGTCATGTCCGGTTCAACCAGTGGCTCCTCTCCTGCCGGCTGAATCACCGGAACGATGTCGAGCCCGAAGTGGCGGGCAAACTCGAAGTCGCGCTCGTCGTGAGCCGGCACGGCCATGATGGCGCCGGTTCCGTAGGACAGCAGCACATAGTCGGCGATCCAGATCGGGATCGGCTCTTGATTGACGGGGTTGGTGGCGTAGCCGCCGGTGAAGACCCCGCTCTTCTCCCGGCTGTCTTCCATCCGTTCGAGTTCGGATCGCCCTGCCGCCGCGGTGCGATATGCCTCGACGGTCTCCCGTCGGTCCTCGGTCGTCACGGTGTCGACCAGGGGATGCTCGGGCGCCAGCACCATGAAGGTGGCGCCCCACAGGGTGTCGGGGCGGGTGGTGAACACGACGATGTCTTCGGGGGCGGCATCGCCGTGGGGGACGGTGACGAAGGTGACTTCGGCGCCTTCGGATCGTCCGATCCAGTTGCGCTGCATGATGCGGATCGGTTCGGGCCAGTCGGTGCCCCAGTACTCCAGTAGTTCGTCGGCGTACTTGGTGATGGCAAAGAACCACTGCTCCATCATCATCTGGATGACGGGCTGATGATTGCGCTCGTCCTTGCCGTCGATGACCTGCTCGTTGGCGAGGACGGTTTGGAGCGAGGGAGACCAGTTGACCATCGCCTCGCTTCGGTAGGCGATGTCGTGCTCGAACATCTGCTTGAAGAACCACTCGGTCCACTTGTAGTACGACGGGTCTGAACTGACGATCTCGCGCTCCCAATCGAACATGGTCCCCATCGACCGCAGTTGGGAGCGCATCCGCTCGATGTTCTGGGTGGTCCACATCGCCGGGTGGATGTTGCGCTGCACGGCGGCGTTTTCTGCAGGCAGACCAAAGGCGTCGAACCCGATGGGGAACAGGACGTTGTAGCCCTTCATCCGCATCAGGCGGGCCCGCGCATCAGATGGGGTCATGGCGTACCAGTGCCCCATGTGAAGGTCGCCCGACGGGTAGGGGAGCATGGTGAGGGCGTAGTGCTTGGGGCGGTCCCAATCGACGCGGGACCGATAGAGGCCATCGGCTTCCCAGCGCTCCTGCCAGGTGCATTCGAGATCTAGGTGGTTGTAGTCCGTTGCCATGGTTCCATCCGGCGTGAGTGAGGGCGCCA
>CAYXMJ010000203.1:0-5281 GCA_964465915.1 uncultured Acidimicrobiaceae bacterium | reverse complement strand
ACGGCTCGATCGTGTTCGAAATGACCGATGCTGAGATCCCTTCGGGCTGGTCCCAAGTGGCCGCCGACATCATGGTCTCGAAGTACTTCCGCAAGGCCGGCGTTCCCCAACTCGACGACGACGGCAACCCGCTCCTCGATGATGACGGCAAGCCGGTGCTCGGTCCGGAGCGCTCGGCCCGCCAGGTCATCAAGCGGCTGGCAGCGACGTGGCGCTGGTGGGGCGAAGAGCACGACTATTTCGCATCAAACGACGACGCCCAGGTGTTCGAGGACGAACTCGGCTACATGCTGCTCCACCAGATGGCGGCTCCGAACTCACCGCAGTGGTTCAACACGGGCCTCCATCACGAGTACGGCATCGACGGCCCGCCGCAGGGCTTCTGGTATGTCGATCCCGAGACCGAGGAGATGACGGTCTCCCCCGACTCGTACAGCCGGCCCGCGCCCCACGCCTGCTTCATCCAGGCGGTCGGCGACGACCTGGTCAACCCGGGCGGGATCATGGACCTGTGGGTGCGTGAGGCACGCCTGTTCAAGTTTGGCTCGGGCACCGGTTCCAACTTCTCGAACATTCGCGCTGAGGGCGAGCCACTGTCGGGCGGGGGCAAGTCGTCCGGGCTGATGAGCTTCCTTCGGGTCGGCGACCGCGCCGCCGGGGCCATCAAGTCGGGCGGTACGACCCGACGGGCCGCCAAGATGGTGATCCTCGACATCGACCATCCCGACGTCGAAACCTTCATCAACTGGAAGGCCGAGGAGGAGAAGAAGGTCAGGGCGCTCGTGGCAGCGGGCTACTCGTCCGACTTCAACGGCGAAGCCTATGCGACCGTCTCTGGCCAGAACTCGAACAACTCGGTGCGGGTCACCAACGAGTTTGTCGAAGCCGTCGTCAACGACAGGGACTGGGACCTCGTCGCCCGCTACGACGGCAGGGTGATGAAGACGGTCAAGGCCCGCGACCTGTGGCGCCAGATCGCCGAAGCTGCTTGGGCGTGCGCCGACCCCGGGATGCAGTACCACTCGACGATCAACGAGTGGCACACGTCCCCAGCCGAGGGCGACATCCGCGCATCAAACCCGTGCAGCGAGTACATGTTCCTCGACAACACCGCGTGCAACCTGGCCAGCCTGAACCTCGGTCGTTTCTACGACGACGACAAGGGCACCTTCGACCTCGAGAGCTACCGGCACGCCATCAGGATCTGGACGATGGTGCTCGAGATCTCGGTGACGATGGCGCACTTCCCGTCGGCGGAGATCGCCCAAGGCAGCTACGATTACCGCACCCTCGGTCTCGGCTACGCCAACCTCGGGTCACTGCTGATGCGGATGGGGATCCCCTACGACTCCGAGCAGGGCAGGGCTATTGCCGGCGCGTTGACCGCCATCCTCACCGGCTATTCCTATGCGACGTCGGCAGAGATGGCTGAGGTGCTCGGCCCATTCCCCAAGTACGAACTCAACCGCGAATACATGCTGCGGGTGATGCGCAACCATCGCAAGGCCGCCTACAACGCCGCCGACGGCGAGTACGAAGGTGTGTCGTCCCACGTGATGGGGATTGACCCCGCCATGGCACCCGACGCCATGCTCCAGGAAGCCCGCAACGCGTGGAACATCGCGGTGAAGCTGGGAGAGGAGCATGGCTTCCGCAACGCTCAGGCCACCGTGTTGGCCCCGACCGGCACCATCGGTCTGCTGATGGACTGCGACACCACCGGAGTCGAGCCCGACTTTGCCTTGGTCAAGTTCAAGAAGCTGGCGGGCGGCGGCTACTTCAAGATCGCCAACCAGTCGATCGCCCCGGCGCTGAAGCGCCTCGGGTACGACCGCAACCGGGTCAGCCAGATCATCGACTACGTGGTCGGGACCATGAACCTCACCAGGTCGCCGCACATCAACACTGCGACGCTCATCGCCAAGGGCTTCAATGCGGAGGACATCCGGCGGGTGGAGAACATCCTTCCCGGCGTGTTCGAGCTGGGCTTTGCGTTCAACCAGTGGACGCTCGGCGAGGAGACGTTGCAGCGACTCGGGTTCAGCCCTGAGCAGTACAACGAGCCCAGCTTCTCGATGCTCAAGGCGCTCGGGTTCACCGATGAAGAGATCGCCGAAGCCAACGACTACGTGTGCGGCCGTCAGACGATCGAGGGCGCCCCGCACCTGCGTGTCGAGCACCTGCCGGTGTTCGACTGCGCCAACAAGAACGGTAAGACGGGCACACGGTTCATCCACCACATGGGTCACATCAAGATGATGGCGGCGGCTCAGCCGTTCATCTCGGGGGCCATCAGCAAGACGATCAACATGCCCAACGAGGTGTCGATCGCCGACATCGAGGATGCGTATCGGACGTCGTGGGACCTCGGCCTCAAGGCAATGGCCCTGTACCGGGACGGTTCGAAGGCTTCCCAGCCGCTGTCGTCGCAGTCCGATGACGGCATTGCGGACGACGAGCCGGACAATCTCGAGGATGCCCTGGCGGACGAGATGGAGATGGTGTCCCACGGCCACGGGCTGATCCACGCCGGGATGTTCAAGCCGGGTGTGTCGCCGGCGCAGGCGTATCAGGATCTGCCTCGTCCCCGGTTCTTGTTGCCGGCGCGGCGGGCCGGATACACCCAGGAGGGCCGGGTGGGTGGCCACAAGGTGTTCCTGCGCACCGGCGAGTACGAAGACGGCTCGCTCGGTGAGCTGTTCATCGACCTGGCCAAGGAAGGCGCCACATTGCGCGGCATCCTGTCGTGCTTTGCGATTGCGGTGAGCAAGGGACTCCAGTACGGCGTTCCGTTGGAGGAGTTCGTCGACACCTTCACATTCCAGACCTTCGAGCCGCGGGGCATGGTCGAGGGACACCCGAACATCAAGATGGCCAACAGCATCATCGACTACGTGTTCCGGGCGCTCGGTGTCGAGTATCTGCATCGTGACGAATTGGCCCAGGTGCCGCCGGATCGCAGCCATGCGTTGCCCGAGCCACCGAAGGGCATTGCGGTCGACGCCGGGATCCAGTTGGACCTGACCGAGAGCGCCATGGAGGCCGAGATAGACGCCCAGGTCGAAGCGGCCGCATTTGTCGACGCCAACGAAGACCTCCCGATCGAGGGCCACGATACGCCCGTCTCGGTTGGTGCGTCGCTGTCGCCCGGCCCGGGTGCAATGGCCAACGGCGGCACCGCTGCCACGGCCGCCGACCTACAGACGGCGGCCGTCCAGGCGGTCCTGGCCGACAAGATGGGCGATGCTCCGCTGTGCGACACATGCGGCCACATCACCGTCCGCAACGGCTCCTGCTACCGCTGCCTCAACTGTGGGGACAGCAAGGGGTGCAGTTGAGGCGCCCGTCACTTTCATCTCCCACGACCTGAAAGTGACTAGGGGAAGGCCCCTCGGGTGAAACGCCCGGGGGGCCTTACTCTGTACCCATGGCACCGCAGGATCAAACCCGACGCAGGCTGCTGATCGGCATCGCCGGTCTGTTTGGCTTGGGGGCGGTGGGCGGCGTGGCGTGGCTGCTTGGCGAGGACAAAACCGCTACCCAAGCGGCAGGCACCACATCAACGTCGACCTCGTCGACCTCGGCTGCTTCGTCGACATCTGCGGCCCCCACGACCGTCCCGGTGCCGTCCACGACCTCCACGGAGGCGCCGACCACGACCTCCACTCCGGCACCCACCAGCACGACCTCTACCGCGGCGCCGACCACCACCACGACCGCCCCGCCGCCCCCCATGGTGTCGGTCCTCTGCCGGGAGGCGTGGGGCGCTCAGCCGCCGTCGGGCGAGTTCACGGAACACACGATCGAGCGGATCACCGTGCACCACACCGCGGCCATCATCGAGGACAATCGCTTGTCTCCTGGGTTCACCCGGAAGCATCAGGCCGACCACCAGAGCCTCGGATGGCCCGACATCGCCTACCACTTCCTGATCGACCGCAACGGCCACGTCTACCAAGGCCGCCCGTACACCGCCGTCGGCGACACCAGGACCTCGTACGATCCCACCGGCCACCTGCTGATCGCCGTCAAGGGCAACTTCGAGGAGCAGGAACTCACCGAGGCGCAACTCGACTCGCTGATCGCCATGCTGGCCTGGGGTGTTAGCGAGTTCGGTGTCGACCCAAGTGAGATCACCGGCCACCGCGACTGGGCGGCCACGGCTTGTCCGGGCGAGAGCCTGTACGCCCTGATCGCAGACGGCGATCTTGCCGTCGCTGCCGTGACGAAGCTCGAGTCCCGTCCGCTCACCCTCAAGACCATCTGTGGGGAAGCTGCAAGCCAGCTGGTGGCCGACATCGTGGACGGCCTAGCGTGAGCCGGACGCCGCTTCTTCCACCGGCGCCCCGGACCATGTGAAACCCGATTCTTCGGCTTCATACGAAGGCTCTTTCCAGATCTCGTCCCTCCGCCGGGTTTTGAGCCCCGACGATCCGGCCACACCCACACGACGAGCGACAGCCCGAGAAGCCACGTCTTCGGCAGCTTCACGGGCTCCTATTCGTTGGACCGCTCCGGACTAGGGCCAATCCGTCCTGATTAGCGACCGGCTTGCTGGGCCCCGCCGCGCCTAACCCATACCTAATCGCGCCCTAACGCCGTGAGCGGACGGTGCGTGAATGAGCACTACACGCACCGGCGCAACTCTGATTCTGGCAATTCTCACGCTTTCGTTGGCGGCACCCGCAGCGCAACCTGCCGTCGCCACCGGGGGATCTGCACGGACGGGCGTCCTGGAATCCGGAACTCGCTCAGCTCGCCCGACTGTGCAGATCCCCGACCTCGTGTTGCCGCCCAGCGCTGAGCTGCCGGGGGCCACGGTATATGCCGAAACCTCCGAGCAGATCGAGCTCGTTGAGCGCGCCCTTGCGGCCTTCGCGGCCGCCGGGCTCGGGCTCCCTGACGTGATCATCCACTTGCACGGCGATCGGGCAAAATGTGCAGGCAGCTCGGGCGAGCCCAGCAACGGCTACTACACCACACGGGGCGATGAGCACATTGTCCACACCTGCGGTAGTCCCTCCGTCCTCTACCACGAGCTGGGCCACGTGTGGGACAAGCACACGCTCGACGATGAGACCCGCACGGCCATCATGGCGCAGCGGGGCCTCGACAGTTGGAGCCACGAAGTCTGGAAGCTTGCCTGCGGCGAACACCTGGCCTCGACCATCGCTTGGGCGCTCGAAGGCAGCTATCCGCATGCCATCGGCTACTTCACCCTCGAAGGCCTCGACACCACCTACCAGCTGGCCACCGGCGACCGGGCACCCTTCATGATCGA
>CAYXMJ010000202.1:0-5285 GCA_964465915.1 uncultured Acidimicrobiaceae bacterium | reverse complement strand
GGTCTGGACAAGTCCGGGGGTCGGGCGGCTCGAGCTCGGAGATGCAAGCCGGGCAAGCGCTGAGGTACGCGGCGCGGGCCCGATGCAGCACCGGTAGACATGGCGACAGCACGAACCTCGAGGCATGGTCGACCGCCGACGTGATCAACCGGGGATCAGGCAAACCAATCGGGAGAGGCCATTGCATATCACCCGGGTGAACGGGGCCTCGCGCTCTTGAAAAGAACCCGCGGCACCGCAAAGCTGATGATCAGAAGGTCGGACGAGGTCTGTTGGCCGCTGTCTGTTGCGAGCCGTGAGATGAAAGGGGTCGGTCATGACGCAGGGAGAAGTGAGTGGATGGGCGATCGGGTGGACCTGGTTCGCCGCGGTGATGATGTGGATCATCGGGGCTTGGCATGCCATTGCCGGGCTGGTCGCGATCGTCAACGACGAGTTCTATGCGGTGACTCCGGAGTACATCTTCCAGTTTGATGTGACCACCTGGGGGTGGATCCATCTCATTGCGGGCATCGTCGTGTTCCTCGCCGGCATCTACTTGTTGAGCGGGCAGGTGTGGGCACGGACGATCGGGGTGATTCTGGCGATAGTCAGCATCCTGGCCAACTTCGCCTGGCTGCCGTGGTATCCGGTCTGGTCCATCTTGATGATCGCTGCGGGCGTGTTCGTCATCTGGGCGCTGACCGTGCACGGCCGGGACATCGAAGCCGCCAGGTAGCGCTGGGCGCAACGGGCGATCGATCTGGAAAGAAGGCCATCCCGATTCCCGGGAGGAGGCCACGAGAACCAATCGAGCCAGGCGCAACCATGACAGCTGCCGAGGCGCTGTCTGGCATCGGCACGACTCGTCTCGGTTCGGTGGGTTCTTCCCCCGTAGCAGGAGGTAGTGATGATCACACGGATTCCGGGCATGCCCCAGGGTGTGTTGGCGTTCGAGGCACACGGCAACGTCACCGGCAACGACTACGAGAACGTCCTGGTCCCCGCTCTCCAAGACGAGCTCGCGGATCGTGACAAGATTCGGTTTCTCTACGTGCTCGGGTCAGAGTTCACTGGGTACGACGGGGCCGCGCTGTGGGACGACACCAAGGTCGGCCTGGATCACTGGGGTGCATGGGAACGCATCGCGCTCGTCACGGACAACGGCACGTACCAAGGAATGGTGAAGGCGTTCGGTTTCCTCATGCCGGGGAAAGTCAAGGTATTTCCCCTCGCCGAACGCGATGCCGCAGTTGCCTGGGTCACCGCGGAACTCGACGAGGACGATTGAAGAGCCGCGTATTTTGGCTCTCCGAACGGGTGCGGCGACCTGACCGGCAGGTCTCGATGACGGCGAAGTAGGGTCTTGCCCCGAGCAGAAATGGAGGCGCAGGTGGCGTCAGACCCGAAGACCACGAGCGACGCGCCGACCGGGTTCGCTCGGATCATGCCGATCTTCCATTGGCTCCCCAACTACAACAGGGACTGGCTCAAGGGCGACCTGATCGCAGGCCTCTCCGTGTGGGCGTTGATGGTGCCGACATCGCTGGGATACGCAACCATCAGTGGCGTGCCCGTCCAGTACGGGCTCTACGCGGCAGCAGCTGGACTCATCGGCTTCGCGCTCTTCACGACATCGAAACAGGTCACCCAGGGTCCGAGCTCGTCGACCGCGGCGGTTCTCGGCGCCGCGGTCCTAGCCGTCGCCTCATCCGGATCGGAGGAAGCGATTCAGCTGGCCGCGTCGATCGTGCTCGTCGCCGGCCTCCTCTTTGTCATCATGTACCTGTTGAGGATGGGTTGGGTCGCGGACTTCCTCGCCGCAAGTGTCCTGACGGGTTTCACATTCGGTGTTGCCATCAACGTTGCCGCAGGGGAACTGTTCAAGATCACCGGCACCGAGTCCGGAGGTTCGAACACCTGGGGGAAGCTGTGGACGTGGGTCACGGAACTCCCCGACGCAGACGGCACTACGGTCGTCGTTGGTGTGGCCGCGCTCATCTTGGTCTTCGGAATCGCGATCTACGCCCCCAGGCTTCCAGGCGCCCTGATCGCCGTGATTCTGGGGATCGTCGCGACATTGGTCTTCGACCTCGGCGACCGCGGCGTCGAACTCATCGCCGAAGTGCCGAGCGGTCTCCCGTCAGTGGTGTTCCCCGACATCGGGTACATCATCGATAACTTCGCAACGATCATCGCCGCCGCCATTGGTTTGCTGCTGATCGGCTTCTCGGTGACGACGGCAGCCGTTCGCGAATACGCCACCAAACACAACTACCGCATCGACATCAACCAGGAGCTTCTCGCCCAAGGGGTATCGAACGTCTCATCCGGCTTCGTCCAGGGTGTGTACGTCAACGGAAGCCTCTCGAAAAGCCCGGTGAACGACCAGGCCGGCGCCAAGTCACAGTTGTCCAACCTCTTCCAGGCGTTCCTCATCATCCTCACCCTTCTGTTCCTGGCCCCGCTGTTCTCCGAACTGCCCGAAGCCGTCCTCGGGGCGATCATCATCCAGGCGGTCGTGATGGGAATGATGGACGTCCCTGAGATGAAGCGACTGTATGAGGTGAGGCGACCCGAGTTCGGGCTGGCAATGGCCGCGCTACTGGGCGTCATGACATTCGGCATCCTGCAGGGTGTCTTCATCGGTGTCGGACTCTCCCTCATCTGGCTGATAGCCGTGTCATCGCGCCCACAGGTGCCTGAACTCGGGCGGAAGAAGGGAACACACGCGTTCCACGACCTGGATCGTCACCCCGATGGTGAGACCTACCCGGGTCTCGCTATCGTGCGCTTCGACGGCGGCCTGTTCTTCGTCAACGCCGGTGCCCTGGCCGATCACCTACGCAGTATCCGCATCCGCGAGGGATCGGGCTTGAAAGGCGTCATCCTGAGCATGGAGGGTGTCGACTTCATCGATATCGAAGGTTCAGACACCATCAAGAGCATCGCCGAGGCTGGCAAGCAGCGCGACATCGACATACACCTGGCTCGAGTGAAACCTCAGGTGGCCGAGGTGCTCAAACGTGACGGCATCCTCGACACCATGCCACTGCAGCACTTCCACTCCGACATCGCTTCCGCCGTCGAAATGCATCTAAGCAAGTACCCACCCGACGCCACCGCAGACCAGTAACCGGCCAATACCTCGCTACCCCATCTGGCAGCCTCGGCTCTCCGAAATCTGTGCAATTGTGCTCTCGGTTGGCGAGCCGCAAGGTCGCAGCGTGCAGGAGGCGGTAGCGGTCGCTATCGGGCGTTGGCGAAGGTCAGCGGCTCGCGTTGCCTCAGGTGGGCCAGTGGCGTGAGCTGCCAACCGGGCGTCGTCCTCGGACGGCGACCACGACATGCTGGGACTGGATCAGGGCGTCGCGACTGAGGGCCGTGATCGTCAGCTCGTGCTCTTCTCCCCGCCCGATGCGTCGACGACCGATCGGACCGTGCGGAAGATCCGCTTGGTGAAGCCCAACCCCATGGCCAATAAGCCTCCCCCAACGAAAACGACTGCCCCTACAGTTGCGAGCGCTGACAGCGCTTCTCCTTCACCCATCGGTGTTCCTTCTCTCCCGTGCTGTCTTCGGTGGTCCTGAGGTCGCCACGTTGAGCGGCGACCTGTCCGGGTCGTCCTCGTCCGTCACATGCCTTCGTATTGGTGACTTGGACGTTCTTCAGCCGGCTTCGGCCTCGATTTCCTCGGCGGCGAGGACGGCGACGAGGGCCTCCGCGGCTGCCTCCTCTTCGATGAGTTCGGCGGTCACCAATGCGGAGACGGCCTCCTCGGCTGCCTCCTCCTCGATGACCTCGGCAGCGATGACCGCACGGATGGCTCGCACGGCGGCGGCGGCCTCGATCTCGTCGGCCGCCGCGACCGCATCCGCGGCCTCGGCCATGGCAGCCTCCTCGACGTCCATGGCCAGGCGTACGACGTGGGCGGCCTCCTCCTCGGCCTCCTCCTCGATGAACTCAGCCACCATGAGCGTCTCGACGACGTCCTCGGCCGCGGCGTCCTCGATGGCGATCGCCGTCGCGACCGCATCCGCGGCCTCGGCGATGGCGGCCGCCTCGATGAGCTCGGCCTCGGCGAGGGTCTGGGCGACTTCGATGGCGGCCGCGAGCTTGACCTCCTCGGCCAGTTCGATGGCAGCCTCGGCCTCGAGCCTCACGCGCAGCTCTTCACCCACCAGAGCCAGCGCGTCTGGTGTGATCACGGCCTGCATGAGGGAATGTCCCCCGGCCTCGACGATGGCTTCACGCAGGGCGGTTGCCCAGTGGTGCTCGACGACGAGGATTGCGGCGGCGCTGCCCGCCGGGATCGACTCGCCCAGCTCGGCGAGGCGGTCGACAGAGAGGCCGGCATCACGCTCGGCCATCGCGAGGAAACCGAGCTCTGCTCCCACGAGACCGCCCTCGATGCCGCCCTCACCAAGGCCGATGAGGCCACCGGCGATGGCGCCCAAGCGCATCCGCTCAGCTTCCGACAGGTCGGTCATGTGCATCGTGTTCTCGATGTCGCCGTGCGCGTCCTTCTGGACGAACAGGATGTCGATGACGCGGATGATTCCGCGCTTTCGCACTCGACGCAGCTCGGCCAGAATCCGGCCGGTCGCCTCGAACTTGTCGAACCCGACTACGAAGACCTGGATGGGCCCGGTCACTATCTTGTCACGCATGGGTTGGTACTCCCCTTCCGGTGGATGGGACTCGGAGAATGTGGGTTGATTGGAGGCGCGCTAAGCCCTTGGGACAACGTACCGGAAGCCTGTGGACCTGGTCGGGTGATTCGCTGCCACCCGAGCGAAGTCACCCGGGTGATCGGTCCATGGCAAGGGTTCCTACGCTGTTGATGGCCCGGGCGGCCGCGGGCGATCTAGGACGTCGGGCGCTGTCGCGCCGGCTCGAGGCCGACCTGTTGACTGCCAGAACGCACATCGTGCGGGTGCCACCGACGGAGAAGACCACTGCCCGGCGTCGGGCTGACAGGCAGGCAAGCTTGGTCCCATCAATGGCTGTCGGTAGCGAGATCCGCCTGCTGGTCGACTGTCGCGAGAGTCTCGTACAGGACCGGGCTGCGGCCCCGAGCAGGCTGCGGTTGCGCCTCGAACTCGAACCTGGCTACGACTCGAGTTCCCGACGTGATCGACGTAATCCTCCCGCCACCCGTGTCGGTGTCGCCCCACATCGCGGCGTTGGTAGGCGATCCGGATTCGGAAACCGACTCGCGCAGCTAGGCTGGCACACCCTCGAAGCCGAGCCGCGCCCGAGGGCAACCGGAGTTGATTGCCACCGGGCCCGACGGTGTTCGTGTC
>CAYXMJ010000201.1:0-5308 GCA_964465915.1 uncultured Acidimicrobiaceae bacterium | reverse complement strand
CCCTTCATCCGCATCAGGCGAGCCCGCGCGTCGGAAGGGGTCATGGCGTACCAGTGCCCCATGTGGAGGTCGCCCGACGGGTAGGGGAGCATGGTGAGGGCGTAATGCTTGGGTTTGTCCCAATCGACACGGGAGCGATAGAGGCCGTCCGCCTCCCAGCGCTGCTGCCAGGTGCGCTCGAGATCTAGGTGGTTGTAGTCGCTAGCCATGGTTCCATCCGGCGTGAGTGAGGGCGCCATGCTAGAGACTGTCCCGTGGGCGGGGTGCGGGTTCGAATCGATGGCGGGGTAGGCTCGCTGCCATGCCAGACGCTTCTCCCCGCGCTGTGGTCCCGATCACAGCCGGCGACATGCTCCGCAGCGGCGGAATCGACCTCGATGCCGTTACTTCCATCGCGCCGCGGGTAGCCCCAGACACGATCAGCGTTCGGGTCGCCTCTCCGCTGTTTCGGCGATTGTGGGCGAGGGGGATATCGGCCGTCACCATGCCGTGGGCGATCTACGTCACCCCGGCGGTGATGGAACGGCATCGGGCGGGTGCCGAGCCGAGGCGGACCGGCCGGTTGATGGTGCACGAAGTCATGCATGTCGAGCAGTGGCGCCGGCTCGGCGGATTCCGCCACCTCACTCAATACGTTGGCGACTATCTGCGTGGTCGCGCTGGGGGCCTGACCCACTGGGAGGCCTACCGCGCCGTGCGGTTGGAGCGCGAGGCGCGGGCTGCGGCTCGGCTCGTCGCCGAGACCGAGCCGCGATGACCGTCGAAGCTACGTCAACCGAATACCTGCCGGGCACGGCCTGGAACTGGCGCCACTTCCTCGCAGTGTTCTTCGCCGGCCTGATGGGGGCAGTCGTCGGTGCTCTGCTGGTAACGGCGTTCGATCTGGACCTCGACTCCGTTGTGACCAACCTCGGGGTGCTCTTTGGGTTCCAGGTGCTCGGCTACCTGGCTGCGATGGCCTACCTCTCCACCCGGGTCGGTACCGGAAATTGGGCAACCGACTACGGCCTGTGCTTCAAGGCCTCCAACCTCTGGGGGATTCCCGGAGGGCTCGCCCTCCAGATCGTGGTCGGGTTGGCCCTCGCCCCGCTGGTCTCGTGGCTGGGTGGTGATGATCCTCCGCAGCAGGAAGTGGGAGAGATCATCGCCGACGCAACGGGGGCGTCGTCGACGGTGCTCGTCTTCATCGCGGTCGTGATCTTCGCTCCCTTGGTCGAGGAGCTTCTGTATCGAGGCATGCTGCTTTCGTGGCTGCGGCGGGTGATGCCGGCCTGGGGAGCGGTGGCCATCTCGGCGCTGGTGTTTGCCGGGGTGCATCTGCTCGATCCCAACGCCTGGCTCGTCGTTCCGGGTTTGTTTCTGATCGGTTTGGCGCTCGGATACGTTGCGCTGCGGACCGGATCGCTCGGCTTGCCGATCATGTTGCACGCTGGGGTGAACTTCACCGCCATGCTGCTTGCCTTGTTCGGCGACGAAGTTGTCGAGCGTCTCGAGGAGATGCAGGAGCAACTCGAGACACTGGCTGCATTCGTCGGTCTCGGCTGAGACCCCTTCAACGCGTCACACCCACCTGGTAGATCTCTGGGGAGAGGCGGCGCAGGTGCGGTGGGTCCGCTGAAGGGGGAAGGCCAATCGAATCCAACGAGCGCCGCATGGTTGCGGGCGGTGGAGTTCTCATTGTCGTGGTAGCACTGGGAGCTTCCGCCTGGTTTGGGCTCAACCAACCGGCCGCGCTGCCGGCCGCCGGCGCGGCGGCTGCTGCTGCTGAGCCTGCCCCTGATGCCGGCCTCACCGTTCACGTCTCCGGGGCAGTGGTGCATCCTGGCTTGGTGAACGTGCCGTCTGGGGCTCGGATCGCCGACGTCGTGTCCGCTGCCGGAGGGGCCTTGCCGGACGCCGACTTGCGCGCCCTGAACCTCGCCGCCCCGGTGCGCGACGGTGAGCAGGTTGCCGTGCCCGGCCAGAGCGAGGCGGTCGCCGTCGGCGGGGGAGCGGTCGATGGGGACGGGCGGGTCAGGATCAATCTGGCCGACGCAATCGAACTCCAGGCACTCCCCGGCGTCGGTCCGGTGCTTGCCGAACGCATCGTGGCGCATCGAGACGATCGCGGGCCCTTTGCCGTCGTCGAGGACCTGCTCGACGTCTCGGGGATTGGCGAAGGCAAGCTGGCGTCGTTGCGGGATTCTGTTGTGGTGCCGTGACGGCGTTGCGGCTGCGCTGGCCCCGGGCGCTGGGGCGGTGGGCGGCCGGTGCGGCGGGCGTCGCCTGGGCGGGCGCCTTTGCCGGGTTCCACCTCGGCCCGGCGGCCGTCGTTGTTGCGGTGGTCGTCGTCGCAGCGGGTCGTCGTTGGCCAACGCCCGTCCGTCTGCTGTCCGCCGTTGTTGTCGCGGCTGCTCTTTCGGGGGTAGCGGCCTCCAACCGAATCGAGCGCACCCTCGATGCCACAGCGCCGATCGGAAACGTAGAGGTGGTCGGCGTCGTCCTCGAGGACCCCCGTCCCTACGGTGGATCCTCCCGGTTTGTGTTCCAGCCGAGCCATCTGCTCGTCGCCGAGGCGTGGCGCCCATTCCCCGGAGCGCCGCTGGCAGTGGTCGCCGACGACGATTCTCCGCAGGCCGGCGATACCGTTCGTGTTGCGGGGGTGGGGAGGCCTCGACCCACCGTGGTCAGGGGTGATCCGGTGGCAGGAATCATCAACGCGCGCCACGTGGCCGTGGTGGCCAGATCGTCGAGTCCGCTCTTTGTTGCCGGCAACCAGTTGCGGGCAAGAGTGGCCTCCGGGCTCGAGGGTCACCGCGGCGACCCTGACGCGGCGCTGCTGGCCGGGTTCCTGATCGGAGACACGTCGGATCTCGATTCCGCCGACGCGGAAGCGCTGCGCCGGGCCGGCCTCACACACTACGTGGCCGTTTCCGGCAGCAACGTCGCCCTGTTCCTGGCCGCCTGGTGGCTGGTGGCCGCACCATTCGCTTGGAATCCCCGGCTCAGGGCCGGAATCGGTTTGGTCGGCTTGGCCGTATTCGTGGTCGTGACTCGATGGGAGCCTTCCGTGGTGCGGGCCGCCACCATGGCCGGCCTTGTTCTCGGCGCCCGGATCGCCGGCTTTCCCCTCGATGCGTGGGCGGCGCTGGGCGGTGCGGTCACGCTGCTGCTGCTCGTGTCGGGTGATCTCGCCGTCAACGTCGGCTTCCAGTTGTCGGTGGCGGCCACCGCCGGTGTCCTGGTCGGTGCCGGGATGTTCTCGGGGCGCCGGCCTCGTTGGCTCTGGGCGACGTTGGGGGCCACGATGGCAGCGCAGGCCGCCGTTGTCCCACTGTTGATGAGCCACTTCGGAGGGGTGCCGTTGCTGGCACCGGTCGCCAATCTCCTTGCGGCGCCGCTGGTGACCTTGTCGACTGCGATCGGCGGCGTGGGCGTGCTCACCGGGTTGGATGTCCTCGTCTCGATGGGGCTTCAGGCCGCCGGAGCGGTCCTGGCCATTGCCCATGCCGCGGCGGGGTGGCCGCAGCTGGGCTGGGCCGGCGTCGGCATGGTCGGTGTGCTTGCACTCATGGTTTCGCGTCGCGCCACCCGAGCCGTTGCCCTATCGGCGATGATCTTGGCGGGAGCCACGTTGGCGATGCCTGCCGGACCTCCGGCCGTGCCGACGATGACGGCGCTCGACGTTGGCCAGGGCGATGCCGTCCTGCTCCAAGATCCCGGCGGCTGGACGATGCTGGTGGACGGCGGTCGTGATCCGCAGGTGCTGAGCCGTGCCCTGCAGGACCACGGCGTGCGCCGGATTCATGTGCTCGTGGCGACTCATGGCGACTTCGATCACGTCGGCGGTTTTGTCGGCCTTTTCGATCGGGTCGAGGTTGGTCGGTTGTGGGTACCCGACCAACCCGACCTCGGCGACGTCCTGCCCGAGTTGGTTCTGGAGGCGGCCGAGCGCGGGATTCCGGTGGTGCGCCGCCGAGCCGGAACGATGGAACGTATCGGTTCGTTCGAACTCACCGTATTGGGTCCCCGCCGCCGCTACGCCGAGCCGAACAACGGGTCGATAGTGCTCTGGGTCACTGTGGAGGGGTCGACGGTGCTGCTCCCCGGGGACATCGGGGCGGTGGCCCAGGGCGAACTCGAAACCGTGCGACCCGATGTGATGCTGATTCCCCACCACGGGTCATCGACCACCGACCTCGACTGGCTCGCCGCCAACGCACCAGCCCTTGCCGTCATCAGCGTCGGCCGGGACAACACCTACGGGCATCCCGCCCCCGAGGTCCTCCAGGTCCTCGAAGACGGCGGCGTACCCGTCTGGCTGACCTCCGAGCACGGCGACATCGTCGTGCCCTTTCGGTGATCGACCGCCCGGTTTGTGTTTGGTGGGCCGCGGCCCAGAGAGGGCTGGGCTGAAGTCCGCGGGTTGGGTGTATGCGTGGTCCGGTCGCGAGGGCCGTGTCGGTGCGGCAAGCTACGCTCGACACCATGAAGTCGATTGTCACGATCAGCGGGCCCCGTGAGTCGGGGCCGGGCGAGCGGGACCTGATGCTGTCGCGGGCTCAGGCGACGTTTGAGCAGCTCGAAGTGCCCGACGTCGTGCGCGTCGACGTGCCGCCCAAGGGGACTAGCGACGATGGCGAGGGACCGCTGCGCACCGCGGTCGAGGCGGTAGTTCCCGCGCTCCAGAGCGGCTCGCTTTTTGGCGGCAAGACGGGGCTCTTGGTCGTCGACGCTCAATCGCTACTCAAGGCGGAGGCCGAGGTGATCGCCGAGCTCGTGGGCCTGGCCGATCCGGAATCCGTGGTCGCGGTCTTTGTGGCCGCCGGCACCATTCCGGCGCCGCTCGGCAAGGCGCTGCGCGACGCGGGGGAGTCGCTCAGCGTGAAGCGGCTCAACGAGCGCGGCGCCACAGAGTGGCTGCAGCAAGCCGCTCGTGATCGCAGGCTCAGGCTCGACGCCGAGGCGACTCGGGCCCTGATCGCCACCTTCGGGACGGACGTCGCGTCACTGGGCCAAGCTCTCGACCAGTTGGCATCTTCGGGCGAGGACATCACCGGTGAGCAGGTGCGGAGCCGGTTCAAGAATCGGCCGGACGAGCCGTCGTGGCTGTACCTCGATGCCGTCTCCTCAGGCGATCGGGCCCAAGCACTGCGGCGCCTGGCCGATTTCCTCCACCATGGGCACCCTCTGGTGTTGCTCGCCGCCCTCAACAACGACTTGCGGCGTCGCGCCCTCGCCTCAGCCGCGCCCGACTATGAGACGTTCGTCGATCGCGACGGCGGCAAGCGCAACTGGGGCATGGAGAAGATCTGGAAGCAACGCCAGC
>CAYXMJ010000200.1:0-5368 GCA_964465915.1 uncultured Acidimicrobiaceae bacterium | reverse complement strand
TACCGGCGCCGGAACCTCGTCCTCGACGCTGCCTTCACTGACGACCGGGAGCTCATCCCCTATCTCGAGCAGCGGCTCGGCGCCAGGGTCCACCGGGTCAGGGTCAAGAAGGTCGACTTCGTCAGCAACACAACATCGGTGGAGGTGCGGATAGAGCTGCCCAAGGAGGCGCCAACGACCCCCGACGTGCTCGAGCGCCTCTGTACCTGACGTCCGATGCTGTGATCGATGCCGGCACGGTCGTCCATATCCAAACTACCGGCGGCGAAGGCCTCGTCACGTTCGAGACCGCCAACGAGTTCGACGTGATCGTCTTCACGTCTCCCGACCTGGTCGCCGGCACCGACTACGAAGTGTATTTGGGCGATCCGGTGAGTGGCGACTCGGCCTCCGGCCTCTACGACGACGCCTACTACACACCCGGCGACCTGGCGGGCACCGTCACTGCGGCCCTCTAGAAGATGGTTCTGGCGGACATGAACGCAGCATGCTGCGCGATTGTCCGCCAAAACCCTCTGCGAAGCCCCTACACTCCGAACATATGTTCGCACCTACCCAGCCGCAGCCGGCACCCTGGCTCGACCAGCTCAACGAGCGGCAACGGGCCGCCGTGGTGCACGGCGACGGGCCGTTGCTCGTCATCGCCGGGGCCGGGTCGGGTAAGACCCGCACTCTGGCGTGCCGGGTGGCCAGGCTGATCGAAGATGGGACCAGCCCGGACCGGATCCTGTTGCTCACCTTCACCAGGCGGGCTGCCGCCGAGATGCTGCGGCGCGCCGGGGCGCTGACGGCCGATGGCGTCGCCGGCCGGGTCTGGGGTGGCACCTTCCACAGCGCCGCCAATCGGCTGTTGCGTCACTACGGGAATGCTGTTGGCCTCTCCGACGGGTTCACGGTGATCGATCAGGGTGACACCGAGTCGTTGTTCGGGATCGTCCGCAGCGACCTCGAGATGGCCGACGGCAAGACCCGTTTCCCCCGCAAAGAGACCATTGCCGCCATCTACTCGCGCACCGTCAACGCCCAGACCAAGCTCACCCAGACGCTCGACGAGCGATTTCCGTGGTGCCGCGACCACGCCGATGACCTCAAGGTCATGTTCCAGGAGTACCTGCAGCGCAAGCGCAGCCACAACGTCGTCGACTACGACGACCTCCTGCTCTACTGGCGCGCTCTGCTCCAATCGCCGGCCGGCGACATCGTCCGTGGCCTCTTCGACCATGTGCTGGTCGACGAGTACCAAGACACCAACCGGGTCCAAGCCGAGATCTTGTCCGAGTTCTGTGGCCCCGCCGGCAACCTCACCGTCGTCGGCGACGACGCCCAGGCGATCTACTCGTTCCGGGCTGCCACGGTGGACAACATCCTCGGCTTCCCCGAGGAGTACCCCGCCACCACCGTCGTCAAGCTGGAGCAGAACTACCGCTCGACCCCGCAGATCCTCGACGCGGCCAACGCCGTCATCGCCGAGTCGACCGAATTGTTCCCCAAACACCTGTGGTCGGATCGCCCGGTTGGGCCTCGGCCCAAACTCGTGACCTGTTTCGATGAGCAAGCTCAGGCTGAATACGTGTGCGACCGGATCCTCGAACTGCGCGAGGAGGGCGTCTTGTTGCGCGACCAGGCCGTGCTGTTCCGCACCGGACACCACTCCGATGGTCTCGAGCTGGAACTGTCGCGTCGCCACATTCCGTATGTGAAGTTCGGCGGCCTCAAATTCCTAGAGGCCGCCCACGTGAAGGACCTGATGGCGGCGCTACGCATCCTCGACAACCCGAAGGACGAACTCGCCTGGCATCGTGTCCTCCAAGCCATCCCCGGGGTTGGCCCGGCGACCGCCCGCAAGCTGCTCGACCACGCCACCGAACGGGGCGTTGCCGACGGCGGCGACGCCGTTGGTGCGCTCATCGCCGGGGACTTCCCTCTGCCGCCCGAGGCGCGGCAGCCCTTTGCCGAACTGCAAGCCGGGCTGTTGGCTTCACGGGGTGAAGGTGGCAATGAGCCGTCACCCGCCGAACAGATCGACGCCCTGCTCGAGTTCTGCCGGTTGGTCTTTGCCCGCAACTACGACGACGCCGCGGCCAGGGTCGGTGATATCGAACAGCTTGCCTCCCTGGCGGCCGAGTACCCGACCCGCAGCAGGTTCCTCACGGAGCTGACCCTCGATCCTCCCAACAGCACCAGTGATCTGGCCGGCCCGCCGCACCTCGACGACGACTACCTGAACCTGTCGACGATCCACTCGGCCAAGGGAGGCGAGTGGCGAGCGGTGTACGTCATCCACGCCGCCGACGGCAACATCCCGTCCGACATGTCGCTCGGTGAACCCGGCGGACTCGAGGAGGAGCGACGGCTGCTCTATGTGGCGTTGACCCGGGCCAAGGATCAGCTCGAGGTGACGGTGCCGCAGCGCTTCTACCACCGGGCGTTCATCGGGTCGCCCAACCACAGCTACGCCTTGCCGAGCCGGTTTCTCACGCCCGCAGCTGATCACTTCGATGCGGCTGCGGCCGGAGAGCCGGACGAGCCCGGTGCCGGTGCCACCATCGCCGACGCCCCCGACCCCGTCGCTCCGGTGCTCGAAGCGCTCTGGGAGTAGCTGGGTCTACTCGTCGCCGCCGGCCTGAGTGAGCTCGGCCAGTTGGGTCATCTCCCCATCGAGCAGTGTCATGCTGGCGCCATCACGTTCGTAGAACTGGGCGAGATTCATGGCGGTGAGAAACGCTCGCTCCTGATCCTCGAGCTCTTCGGTAGCGCATGCGGCGAGGGTCGTGCCCCCGGTGATGATCTCGATGCCCCCATCGCCGCCGTCGGTCGACCATCCGCCGGTGAACGCATTGCAGCCGGTACCACCGTTGAGCTGAGCGTCGGCTCCGAAGGTAACAAACACGTCGCTGCCGGCGACGACCGAAACGTCGCCGAGGTCGGTTGGTCGCCACGACGTGTCCTCCAGCGAGTCGTCGCCGCCGCACGCGGCGACAAGACACGCGGCAGCCACGGTCAATGCGAGCCACCCAAGGCGGTGCCGTCGAGTCGTGTACAGGCGCCGCGCTTTCACCCGCGTCCTCCCCTGGATTGCTTGGACGCGATGGTAGCGAGGGCGACGTGGGGCCAGACCGCCGCTGCCCACCAGCGCAATAGGGCCGTGTGGCCGGCCGGCCACTCAATGGTCGTAAGCTATGGGGGTCGCGGTCAATACCCCGGCCGGTGGTCGCATCATCATGTGACCCCTTGCCCTATGCCGCGTCCGCGGTCTCCCCAACTATGGGACCCGTTCAATCTGTCAACAATCAAGTGAGGATGCCGTGTCCGCTAACAAGTGGGTGTATTCGTTCGACGAGGTCGACAAGGCTGAAGAGGCCGTCGGCGGTGAGTGGGATGCCGTTCGGGCGCTCTTGGGAGGCAAAGGAGCCAACCTGGGCGAGATGACCCGGATCGGTGTGCCGGTCCCTCCTGGGTTCACCATCAGCACCGAAGCCTGCAACGCCTACCTCGAGGCCGGCGAAGAATTCCCCAAGGGGATGTGGAAGCAGGTCCGCGAGGCGCTGGCCCATATCGAAGAAGAGACCGGCAAGTCTTTCGGCGACCCTGAGCAGCCTCTCCTCGTCTCGTCCCGCAGCGGGGCGAAGTTCTCGATGCCGGGGATGATGGACACGGTCCTCAACATCGGGCTCAACCATGCGGTGCTCGACGGCATGATCGAACTGACCGGCGACCCGCACTTCGTCTACGACTCGTACCGTCGTCTGATCCAGATGTTCGGCTCCGTCGTGCTCGGGGTTCGCGACGAACCGTTTGAAGACGTCCTCGAGCGCCACCGGCGCGAGGCCGGGGTGACGTCGGATGCCGATCTCAGCGCCGAGGCCCTCCAGCAGATCGCCGACGAGTTCAAGGGCATCGTGGAGCGTTACGCCGGGCGTCCTTTTCCGTCTGATCCGATGGAGCAGCTGCGGCTCGCAATCGAGGCCGTGTTCCGTTCCTGGAACGGCCGGCGCGCCATCGACTACCGCAATGCGGCGGGCATCCGCCACGACCTCGGTACCGGCGTGAACATTCAAACCATGGTGTTCGGCAACATGGGCGACGACTCCGGCACCGGGGTTGCCATGTCGCGCAACGCCACCACCGGCGAGGATCATCTCGAGGGTGACTACCTCATCAACGCCCAGGGTGAGGACGTTGTCGCCGGTACCCGGACCACCAAGCGGGTCGACGAGTTGTCCGACGAGATGCCGGCGATCTACGACGAGTTCGCCTCGTACGCCAAGAGCCTCGAGCAGCACTACCGCGACATGCAGGACATGGAGTTCACCATTGAGCGCGGCAAGCTGTGGTTCCTCCAGACCCGTGACGGCAAGCGCACCGCCCAGGCGTCCGTGCGCATTGCCACCGACATGGTGGACTCCGGACTCATCAGCCGCGACGAGGCCATCATGCGGGTCAGCCCGGACCAGGTCGACTTCTTCCTCCACCCCCAGTTCGTGGCGGAGAGCAAGAAGGTTTCGCTGGCGGCCGGCAACCGGATCGGCACCGGTCTCAACGTTTCGCCGGGAGCGGCCGTTGGGGCTATCGCCTTCGACGCCGACCTGGCCGAGCGCTGGGGCAAAGAAGGCAAGCAGGTCGTCATGGTGCGGCCCGAGACCAAGCCCGATGACGTGCACGGCATGCTCGCCGCCGAAGGCATTCTGACCAGCCGCGGCGGTCGCACCAGCCACGCTGCCCTCGTGGCCCGCCAGTTTGGCAAGCCTGCAGTTGTGGGGGCAGAGGAACTCGAGATCGACCTGTCCGAGCGAGTGTTGCGGGTCGGCGACAAGGAAATCCACGAGGGTGAGTTTCTGTCGATCGACGGCACCACCGGTGAGGTATTCACCGGCCAGCTCGAAACGCAGACTCCCGACCTCGAGAACCCCTGGCTGATGAAGCTGCTCGGCTGGGCCGACGAGGTACGCGACATGGGTGTGTGGACGAATGCCGACTACCCGGAAGATGCCATGCTGGCGCGGACATACGGAGCCGAAGGTATCGGCCTCACCCGCACCGAGCACATGTTCTTCGACCAGGCTCGACTGCCGATCGTGCAGAAGATGATCACGGCCGAGACTCGGGCCGAGCGGCGCGACGCCCTCGACCAACTTCTCCCGCTCCAGCGTGAGGACTTCGCCGGATTGTTCCGGGCGATGGACGGGCTGCCGGTCACCATCCGGCTGATTGACCCGCCGTTGCATGAGTTCCTCCCGAGCTATGAGGACCTGACCCACGACCTGGCTGATCTGAAGATTCGCCTGCAGAGCGCCAACTCGCTGGCGGAGATCGACGATCTGCTCAAGGACGTCGAGACCAAGGAGCACATGCTCCAGCGGGTCGAGGC
>CAYXMJ010000199.1:0-5430 GCA_964465915.1 uncultured Acidimicrobiaceae bacterium | reverse complement strand
AGAAGATGGCCCCGACGACGAAGTAGGGACCGAAGATGGTCGAGTGCCAGCCCGGTTGCAGCGTCATGGCGAAGATGTACGAGATCACCGTGTGCACCGAGACGGCGACGGGGATGACCAGGATCATCATGATGCTGACGGCGCGGTCGAGCACCTTGCGTTGCTGCGGTGTTCCTTGCCAGCCCCACGCCATGAAGGTGTACAACCAGCGCGGTTTGGCGCCACGATCGCGCAGCAGGGCGATGTCGGGAATCATCGGGATGTACAGATAGACCGTTGACGCCATGAAGTAGGCGGTGATCGCGCTCACGTCCCAGAGAAGGGGAGATTGCAGACGGCCCGCCGTGAAGATGTTCAGTGCGCGCTCCGGCCGGCCGAGGTCGAGGACGGGGTGGAAGCCGCCGATTGCCAGCACGACCACCGTGATGACCTCGGCCATGCGCGTGATCGGGCGCCGCCATTCGGCGTTGGAAAGCCTCAGGATCGCCGAGATCAGCGTTCCCGCGTGGCTGATGCCGATGAAGAAGACGAAGTTGACGATGTAGAAACCCCAGACGACCGGTTGGTTGAGCCCGGTGACGCCGAGGCCGTAGAGAATCTGGCGACTGAAGATCACCCACGCTCCCAGGATGACCATGATCAGCAGCGTGGTGACGACGCGGAAGCCGCTGCCGGGCTGCAAGACGGGGCGTAGCAACTCGGCGTCTTCGAAGTGCTGCCCGGATGTTTCCCGTGAGCTCGTGCTCATTCTCTCTCAGACAGGTAGTAGAGCTTGGGTTCGGTTCCCAGGTCCTCGAAGAGCTGGAACGCGCGCGAGCTACGTGCCAGCTCGCTGACGCGGCTGCCGCGATCGTCGAGATCTCCGAAGACGATCGCCTTGGCCGGACAGCTCTCGGCGCAGGCCGTCGTCACGTCGCCGTCGCGGAGCTCGACATCCTCGGCGCGAGCGGCGTCCTGTGCGCGCAAGATGCGGTGGTGGCAGAACGTGCACTTTTCCACCACACCCTTGGGCCGCAAAGACACGTCGGGGTTGGCCTTTGTCCTCGTTTCCCCCGGCCACATCGGTTCGTACCAGTTGAAAACCTTGGCGTTGTAGGGACAAGCCGCCATGCAGTAACGGCAGCCGATGCAACGCTCATAGATCTGCACGACGATTCCCTCGTCGCTCAAGTAGGTGGCATGCACCGGGCAGACACGCACGCACGGCGGGTTGTCGCATTGGACGCAGGGCTTGGGCAAGAAGCTGATCTTGGTCCCGGTTTCCGTCTCCAACGTCTCCGGCAGGATCTCGATCCAGTGGAATCCCCTGCCGGCAATGGTCTCGCCGGGGCCGCTAGCAGTGAGGTTGTTTTCCTGGTGGCAGGCTGCCATACACGCGCCGCAGGCGGTACAACGGTCCAAGTCGATGACCATCCCCCAGCGGCTCACGGCTCACCTCCGCGATGGGCGGGAGAGGGGACCCCGTGGCTGCGGCGTTCGATCAGGTTCACCCGCACACGGGTCGAATTTTCTGAAAAGGCGCCCGAGATCGGGTCGAGGACCGGCAACAAGGCCTTCACCGGATTGGACCCGATAACCCCCTCACCGGGAAGGGTGTGTCCGAGTCCCATCGATACGTGGACGACGCCCGGCACGGATCCCGGGTAGGTGTGGATCACCGCCTCGATGACGCCCTGGTCCGACTGCAGCTCCACCAGATCACCGTCGCCGACGTCGAGCTCCGCCGCTGTTTCCGGCGAGATCTCGGCCCACGTTTGCCAGCCGCTCAACACCGAGTGACCGAACATCTCCAGAACCATGGGCGAGTATCGGCCCAGGGAGCCGCGCGCCGTCATCGGACGGAAGGGGTGGAGGATGAGATCGTCTTCACCGGCGAACCGAGGCGGTTCGAAATGGGGAAGGCAGACCATGTTCGCGTCGGCATCGAGGGCGAGCGCGTCAATGGCCAGCGCCAAGGGGTCCTCACCTTCGGCGGCGCCGCCGGCTGCGCCGAGCTCACCGAGCCGGCGCTCCAGGTCACGCGACCAGAACTCGTAACGACCGGAGTCGGTGGCGAACAGGCTCTCCCAGTCTTCGGGCGTGCGCACGGGATTCCACCATCCGGCCCTCCGCACCAGCTCGTCCCAGTAGCGGTCGGGTTGTTGGCTTTCCGGAAAGCGCCAGCCTCTCTCCTCCAGGAATTGCACCCAGGACTCCTCGAACGAGCCGGTGACGATGGCTCCCTGACGTGACAGCGACAGTCCTTCGAGGCGTTGCCGGAGGTAGTCCGTATGGTCATCCCAGGGCATCGCGGTGGCGTCCGCGGCCGCGAGACGATGCAATTCGATCAGAACGTCGCCCGGGTGGCGGGCGTCGTGTAAGGGCTCGACGACGGGCTGGGCGACACCAACGGTGCTGAACGGAACGGTGGGCGGTGTCGTCGTGCCTTGCCAGCGCTCGAGGTACAACGGCGTCGGCAGAGCGAAATGGGCGTTCCCGGAGGTCTCGTCGAGGAACGGTGTAAGGGCGACGATCATGGGGATGCGCTGCATCGCTTCGCGTAAGCGCTCACCCGCGGGGCTCTCGTGAATCGGGTCGTAGCCGACCACCAACAGCACATCGACGGGCGCCGAGTCGTCGAGCACACCAGCGGCGATGGCTTCCACCGGGTCGCCGCCCGCCAGTTCCTGCGCCGTCCGCCGCGCCAGGGCCGGGCTTTCCGCACCGTTGCCCGGCGGGTCCACGGTGGGCAGCGGCGACACGGGTATCGGCGGCGCCAGGGTCACACCGCCCGGGCGGTCGAAAGCACCCATCAGGGCGTTCAGAGCGTGTACCGCCATCACCGTGAAGGTGGCGTTCGATCCGCTTGTCGCCTCGCCTCCGGCGATTGCCACCGTGGCCGGGCTTTCGGCAAGGCGACGGGCGACGCGGACGATCGCCGCCGGTTCGGTGCCGCAGAACTGCGCCGCCCGGTCGGGGTAGTATCGCTCCATGAGCAGGCGGCGGAATCCTGTCCGCTGACGGCCGCTCTCGTCGGTCCAATCGTCGAAACCGAAAGTATGCTCCGCCACGAAGTCGGCGTCGTAGCGACGTTCGCGAACCAGCACGTGGGCGACGCCGAGGGCGAAGGCGGCGTGGGTGCCGGGCTGCACCGCAACCCATTCTTCGGCTTTGGAGGCGCTCGGCGAGAGACGGGTGCCGACATGAATGGTGCGGGCGCGCCCCTCGGTGGGACGATCGCCGACCATCGCGGTGACGGCATGCAGCGGCGCCGGGCCGTCCTCGTAGAGGTCGAGTCCGAACGTCACGACGAGATCCGTTTCGCCGAGATCAAACGCCGGTGGGCCGTCGATTCCTTGCGTCAACTGGAACCCGAGCGTTCCCGAATCGATGGGTCGCGCGACGTTGGGGGAGCCGAGCAAATGCGCGAATCTCTGCGCCAGATCATCGAACAGAAAGCCGGGCTCGTCGTGTAAGACGGCGATGCGCGCCCCTTGGCCCGCTTGCTGCAAGGCGGCGAGCCGTGTAGCGATCTCGTTGAGAGCCTCATCCCACGTCGTGTTCTCGAAGCCACCGGACGCTTGCCACCGCAGCGGGTTTTGCAGGCGGTCGGGACCGTACAGAAGCTCGAGACCAGCGTTGCCGACCGGGCACAGGCCGCCGCGGTTCAGTGGATGATTCGGATTGCCCCTGAGCCCGACCGGCACGTTGTCGACCAGGCGGACCGTCACACCGCATCCCGAGGGGCACAAACCGCAGACGGTCTGAGCGGTGCTTTCGAGGCCGGGACCGCGCAGCGCCCGATCGACCATCTCATCGGGTACGGACCACATGCGCCCGCATCCTCCGAGCCCCGCGGTGCCGGCGGCAACGCCGAGTAGCCTGAGGAATTCTCGTCGGGGCAGGATCATGGGGCTACCTGTGGCATACGATGCAGTCGTTGGTCACTTCGGAGCGGTCGTGACAGTCCATGCAGGTGTCCATCGTCATCGGTAAAAGCGCACGGGTCAGAGCCTCGTCCCGCTGTGAGACCGGGCCGTGGCAGGTCTCACATTCGATCTCGGCGGCGGCCGTGTGGCGTCGATGAGAGAAGTAGACGTGATCCGGGACCCAGAAGACCTGCCGCCAGGGGATGGGCTGCTCGGACTCGATGTACTCGACCAGCCGGGCCTCGTTTTCGGACTCGGTGATGGCCTCGAAATGGCAGTCGGCGCAGCCCTCGATGTTCGGGATGATGGTTCTTTCGCCGCTGGTCGCGTACAGGTGACAGTCGGCGCATTCGAGGCCGACCTCTTCGAGGTGCATGACGTGGCTGAAGGCGAGGGGCTGGGTGACTTCCGTCGTAGTCATGGAGAGGGCGATTCCGATCCCTCCGAGACCGATGATCAGAACCACCAGGGCGGCGAGCAATCTCCAGCTCGAGACGCTGCCGCATGAGCTGCGGATGCGTAGTCGGCCCGGCCGTCGCCCTTTGCCCTTCATCAGCTTCTCGCCCCTCCGTCGGTCCCTCTGCCGTCTCAGCGAATGATCCGCTCTGCCTCCGCGAGTTTTATGTTCATCCGTTGGACGGTCAGAATCGCCGGCGCGTATTCATACGAAAGCGCCGCGACTAGTGTTACCTGACCGTCTCCGAGGCCCCGAAAGCTCATCCGTTCGACGCGTCGCTCGCCCGGAGCGATGCGCGTGTCGTTGAGGATGAGGGCACCGCGCAACAACACGTCTACATCCGTCTCCAGTACGGTACCGTCACTGTCGGCGACGACCTTGCCGTAGCGCCGCGCGCTCGTCTGCGACCTCGCCGGACCCTCGGCGATAACCGTCAAGACGACCTCGCGCGTCGGCATTCCCGTCGGCGCCATGTGACCGGATCCGACGTTCTCGATCGCGACCTCTACGTCGACGACACCCGCGGCTCGCGTGCCGCGGGTGACTTCTACGGTGAGAGCGCTGCGGAGTTGGTCGGTGTCCCGAATCAATCGGTGGAGGTTGAACCCGCTTCCTGAGCTCGATGGATGCTCCGCCACCCGGCCGGGCGAAAGCGCCATATGGCAGCTTTGACAGGGAATCCCTTGTGCAGCGTAGGGGCCGTCGCGCCACTCGTCGTAGGTTGTCAGCACCGCAGCGCCGGCGGGCGACACGAAGTTGTGACAGCCGCCACAGAACTCAGCCGAGGCGTGGAGCTCGGAATAGGCGACTTCGTGGGCGGGGGAGTCGGTGACCTCGATCGTGCTCCGCTTGATGATTCCGGGCACCGTCTCAAAGGGCTGGTCCCGGCCGTCCAGGTGGACCGCGGTGACCGTGTGGCAGAAGTCACAGCTGACACCCTCCCGCGTTACCCCCTCCTCGAGCATGTAATCGCCGTTGAACATGGTCATCGGCGCGTGACATCGCAGGCAGATAACTCGCGCTTGGTCCCCCTCCTGCCGAACGGCTTGCATGTAGGCGGTGTCG
>CAYXMJ010000198.1:0-5458 GCA_964465915.1 uncultured Acidimicrobiaceae bacterium | reverse complement strand
GTGCCTTCAACGACCTAACCCCCTACCTGCGGCTCTACAACATCGGACGTGAACCAAACGTGGGCGTAGGCGTGACGGTTGTGGGCGTACCGAGGGGCGCCGCAGCTACTGGTCGGTAGCGTGGCGACGGCGCGGTGACTTTGCCGCCACCTCGCGGGTCCGTTGGATATCGGGACCGCCCGAGGCCGAGGTATCACTCCACGTTCAGGGCCGGGAGCGGTGGAAGTCCCGCAGCGGGTGGAGCGATGACCCGGTGCGCAGCGCCGCCATCCCCTTGGGGGGCCTTCGCTTCGGGCCGATGGTCAGCAGGATTCGGATCAACTCGCCCGAGCCCGCCGAGGTCGAGATTCAACCTGCCGCCATCAGCGGCCTTCCCGTTCCCACCATCGAGGAGATCGGAGCTTGGGTCTCGCCCACGGTGCGAACGTTTGCGCTGCCGTTCACCATGCTTGCCGGCGGGACCGCATGGCGCCTGGCTCGTTGGGCCGCCGGAACCGTCACCGGCAGACACTCAGAAGCCACCGATAAGGAGACCTAGGGCTGACCCCGGCCGCTGCGTTCGTCGTTGAGGAAGGCGGTGGCGCCTTCGATCATGCGGGCGCAGCGGTACGAATAGAAGAGGTCGAATACGTGCTGTGCTCCGGGAAACTCCAGGTAGACGACCCGCGAATTGGATATTCCGGCAAGACGGTCCACAAACGCCCGAGCCTCAACGGCCGGTGCGAGCGTGTCCTTGTCCCCCTGCACCACCAGAAACGGCGGCGCCCCAGATCGCACCCGATCGATCGGGGACCCGTCGAGGAACCTCTCGGGCTCATCAGCGAGGAACGCCTTCATCACCAGCGGCTCCATCAGCAGCGGCACGAACTTCTCGCTCTGCACGCCCAGCCGGTTGGTGAGGTCGTACACGCCGTAGAGCGGGAGGGCAGCGTCAACCGACGTGTCGGCATCCTCGAACCCGGGCTGATAGCGGGGATCGCCCGCCGTGAGCGCCACCAGCGAGGCAAGATGGCCCCCGGCAGAACCACCGGCAACGGCGATGAACGAAAGATCGCCCCCGTATTCCGCGGCGTGCTCCCGTATCCAGGCCAAGGCGGCCTTGGCATCGACGACATGATCGGGGAATGTGGCCCCGGGGCTCAGCCGGTAGTTCGCGCTGACACACAGCCAGCCGTTGCGGGCGAGGTGGTGCATCAGCGGCAGACCCTGCTCACGTTTGTCTCCCACGATCCAGGCCCCGCCGTGGATGTACAGCAGCACAGGACGCGGCGGACCGTTCCTCCGAGATCGGTAGATGTCCAGCTTCATCACCTTGCCGGCGACACGCCGGTAAGGGACGTCCTTCAAGCGCTCCACGCTCCGGCCTCGAAACGGAAACGCCGCCAACACCCTCCAAGGCGGAACCCGCGACCCCGACGGCGGGATCCCCGCCGCGTCCAAGGTTCGCTCGACCACCCCGCGCGCACCCCGGCTCTGAACGGTGAGAACGATCCCGCCGACCCACGAGACCACGAGCAACGCCAACCCGATCCAGCCGACCGGTGAGTCGAACGCGCCCAGCCATGCCAGGACACCGGTGAGAGCCATTTGGACCACAACGTGCTGCGCAGGCAACTCGATCACGACCCACGCCCAGAGCATGCTGGGGAGGAGCAGCCAGTCGTTGCGGAGCGGGCGAAAGGCGTTGATGGTGGCGGCAATCCCCCACATGCCCATGATGAGCAGCAGAATCGACCAGAACAACGCGCCTCCAACGGTTCGAGCGAGCGCGACTCTACCGTGACCCCATCGAATCCCCGCCTGGCCCCGAAGAAGTGAAGAAACTGAGAACAAGCTGTCCGCTGGGAACGTCTCGAGCCGGGACGAGGTTGTCGGCATGTAGACAATTCAACGAGGTGAGTGGACAGTGGAATTCATCAAACGATATCGCTGGGTAATCCTTGGAGTTGGTGCTGCGATAGTGATCGTGGCGTTCCTGGCCTTCCGACCCGACAAGCTCTTCGTCGACGACGTCGTCGACGAATCCCTTTCCGACGCCTTCGCCACGAGCGAGGAAGCAAGTGTCGACGTCACCACGACCGCGGCCCCGACTACGACGCAAGCGCCATCGACCACCGCCCAGCCGGGCGACACCGCGACCACCGCCCAGCCGGGCGACACCACGACCACCGCAGCACCGACGACAACCACGACCACCGAACCGCCGGCACCGGCTGAACCCGTCGCGGTGACGACCGGCCAGTTCTACGGGATCGATCACAGCGCCTCGGGAACGGCCACCGTGTATGAGGCGGACGGACGCTACGTGCTGCGTTTCGAGGACGACACCGACATACAGAACGGGCCGGACCTCTACGTGTGGGTGCTCCCGAGCGAGGACTATGAAGGAGTCGACCCGGACCAGTTCATCGATCTCGGCAAGATCAAGGGCAACGTCGGCGGCCAGAACTACGAATTGCCGCCCGAATTCGATCCCGAGATCCACCGCACTGCGATGATCTGGTGCCTGCGATTCAACGTCCCGTTTGCAGCCGCTCCTCTGGCCTGAGGGAGACCTCGCGCCGAATTGGGCCCTCCGCCCCTGGTCTCCTCCGTTCAGAGTCAGCACCGTGAGCAGAACCCGGGGCTGAGTGATGAGCACACCAATCGAGATCGTGTCGGTCGACGCAGAGAACCTCGTCGATCGTGGGTTCTTCTGCCGCAAGAGCAAGATGAAGACCGAAGGCAACCTCCGCAAGCTGGCGTGGGCCGCCGACGGGTTTGACCGTGGCTTGGGAGTCGAGATCGTCTACGACGAGGGCCGGTCCGTTGGGTTCGTTGAATACCAGCCCGGCGAAGCGGCTTGGCGTGCCGTCTCCGCTCCCGAGTACCTCCTCATCCACTGCATCTGGGTGGTCGGGCGAGCCAAGAAGAAGGGCTACGGCAGTGCTCTGCTGGCGCGAGTCGAGGCCAGAGCCCGAGAACTTGGCTGTGCCGGCGTTGCCGCTGTGACGAGCAGCGGGGTGTGGATGGCCGACAACGGACTGTTTCTAGCCCACGGGTACGAGCAGGTCGATGAGGCGCCGCCCTCTTTCCAGCTGATGATCAAGCCCTTCCGAGCCGCGCCGCAGCCCACGTTCCCCACCGACTGGGTTGAGCGAGCCGCCGCGTTCGGCGCCGGGCTCACCATCGTGACAACCGATCAATGCCCATATCTCGACGACGCGGAGCGGGCGGTCATTGAGGCGGCCTCCCAGCTCGGCGTTCCCGCCACAATCGTGCGGCTCGAAGATGCCGCCGCGGTCCAGGCCCGCAGCCCCTCAGCCTTCGGCATCTTCGGGGTCGTGTTCGACGGTGAGCTCCTGAGCTACCACTACCTCCTCGAGAAGGATCTCGTTGCGCTTCTCTCCAACGACAAATGAGGACGCTGTCGGCAGACCAGGGCCTCGCCGGCGCCGTCGCCCGGCTTTCGCTGGCGGAACCGGGAGACTCGGTCGAGGACATCGCGTCCAACGTCGTCGGACTCCACAACACGGCTCAACCGACTCCCTATCTCTCCATCCGCGCCCGCCGCAACGGGTTTGAGCGATCCGAGCTCGACGAGCTCATGTGGGGCACCTGGCAGTTGGCTCGCCTGCGCGCCATGCGGTTGACCATGTTCGTCTTCCCTCGCGACCTGTTGGAGGTCGCGGCTGCGGCCACTCGCCACATCTCGGAGCCTCTGGCGGCACGGTGGCTGGCCGACTCGGGTCTCACCCCTGCGGAGTTCGAACGTCTCGCCGATGCCGTTGATGAAGCGCTCGGCGAAGGGCCGCTGACCTCGCGGGCCCTGCGCCGGACCCTCGGCGTGCCGCAGTCGGTCGACCTGCCGGGAGTTGTCTCTCGGATGTGCGACGTCGGTCGCCTCGTCGGCGGCGCTCCGCCGCGCAGTTGGCGTTCCGGTGTCCGCCAGTATCACCGTTGGAGTGACGTACTCCCCGAGGTGGACCTGCACCGCTGGAAGGCGGACGACGCGATCCGCGAACTGGTCCGTCGCTATGTCGGCTCATACGGCCCGGTGACCGTCGACGACATCTCGTGGTGGACGGGGTTCACCAAGGCCCGCAGCCGACTCGCTCTCGAAGGTCTCGACGTGGAAGAGGTAGCTGTTGCGGATTGGCCGGGACCGCTCTACCGCACTGGGGGCGATCCCGTCGCCGCCGACCCGGGCAATGCGGTGCGGGCGCTCCCGTTGCTCGACCCGTACGTGCAGGGCTATCGGGATAGAGGTCGATTCCTCGACCCGAAACGCAACGGCTTCGTCTACGACGGCGGAGGCAACTCGGCCGCGACGCTGGTCCACCGGGGCCTGATCATCGGAGTCTGGCAGCCATCGGACCGTCCTGAGACCTCGATTCGCTACCACCTCTTCGGCGACCAGCCCGAGTTGGTCCGGCGTGCCGCCGCGGACGATCTGGCGGCGGCGGGCCGGCTCTACTTCGATCGACCGGTGGATGTGATCGAGATCACCGAGATGCTGCCGTTGCGCGCCGGCGGCGGCCGCAGCGCCTCACACCCGCTCGACTCGACCGTCCACCGGGCTTCTCGCCGAGCACCCGACGCTGCAGTTCCCTAAGGTCCCCGGATTCAGGAAGGGGAGGACCCGCCATGGACCCCAGAACCGATGCCACTGTCACTCCGGCGCAGCCAGCCGTCTTCTTCGACCTCGACCGAACCATCATCGAGGGTTCGTCGATCTCGCAGTTTGGATACGCGGCGTGGCGAGCCGGTCTGATCGACGTCCGACACGTCGGCATCGAATTGGCTCGCGGCATGCTCTTCGACTGGATCGGTGAGTCGGAGGACGTCGCCGACCAAACGTTGCCCCGCATCCTCAGGACGATCGAGGGCAAGGAGCGGGCCGAGTTGTTGGCATTGCGCGGGCCACTGGTCGCCGAGATGCTCGAGCAGGCCCGGCCTGAGACGCTCCGCCTGCTCCACTTGCACAGCCGGATGGGTCGAGACTCCTACGTCGTGTCGGCCTCGGCGATCGAAATCGTTGAGGAACTGGCCGAAAAACTCGGGTTCACGGGCGCCATCGCCACCGAGGCTGAGGTCATCGACGGCGTCTACACCGGGAAGCTGGCACAACCGTTTCGCCACGGCGAACAGAAGGCCGATGCGATCGCAGCCTTGGCGGAACAGAACAACTACGACCTCACGCTGTCGTTTGCCTACGGCGATTCACACAACGACCTGCCGATGCTCGAATTGGTTGGCATCCCGATCGCGATCAACCCCGATGCAAAGCTGGCCGACGTGGCCTACGAACGCGGCTGGCCGGTCGTCCAGTTCGCCAAGCCGCACCACCGCGCCAAGCGCCGCCTCCGCACCGCCGCAATGCTGGCCGCCGCCTTCGCTGCCGGGCGACTCACCAAGCGCTGACACCCCTCCCGTTCTGGCGTGGCTGCAGTGCGGTTTCTGGTACCCCAGTCACGCA
>CAYXMJ010000197.1:0-5472 GCA_964465915.1 uncultured Acidimicrobiaceae bacterium | reverse complement strand
CGGGATGCCCTGATTCAGTGTGAAGACGGCCTTGACCCGTCCCCCGGCAGCCGGGGTGGGGTCTCCGCCGCCGATCGACTTGAGCGAGACCTTGCGCTTGACCAGCTTGCCCTTCAGCACGTCGACGGCAGCGTCGAGACGGCCTTCTGCGGATGACTCGATGGTGATCCCATCGTCGGCCAGAGTCACCGAGGTGTCGGTTCCCTTGAAGTCGTAACGATTGACGATCTCGCGCGACGCCTGGTCGACGGCGTTGCGGACTTCTTGCATATCAACTTGAGAAACGATGTCGAAAGATGGCATGGGCAAGGAGCGTAGCTCCAAATCCGGCGGCCACGCCCGCAAAACCGGAGCAGGTAGACGGCAGGGGGCTGCCGTGGCGCCGCAAATAGTGTGGGGGCCGGCGAACCGGCCCCCACTCCTGCGTTTCGACCGACGCGAACTTACGGTGTTTCGATGGGTTCTCCGGCGTCGGTCCACGCCAGGTAGCTGCCTGAGTAGCCCAGGACATTGTCAAAGCCGAGTACGTGGTAGATCGGCACGGCGAGTGATGCCCGCCAGCCGGACTTGCAGTATTCAATGACCTGCGTGTCGGTGGGGATGCTGTCTACGAACGTCGGGATCTCACGCAACGGAGTGTTGACTGCCGTCGGGATGAATCCCTCGGCATACTCCGGGGGCGTGCGGACGTCCAGCACGGCCGAGCCGGCTTCGATCGCCGCGGCGACCTTCTCGGTGTCTCCAGCCGACAGCCAGCCCTCGGGGATGGTGGTCAGGAAGTCGTTGACGGCCGTGTAGAGCTCAGGAGCGATCTCGGGGATCTCGTAGGTCTCGCCCGTCGCGGCTTCGGTCGACACGGGTTCGCCGGCCTCGGTCCAGCCGTTCCAGCCCGGCGGGTACGCCAAGACATTGTCGTAGCCGAGCATCCGGAGTGACGAAGTCGCCAAGCCTGCCCGCCAACCCGACTTGCAGTACACGAAGACCTGGCTATCGGCGGGGACCTTGTCGAGGTTCTCGCCCAACGTCCGCAGTGGGATGTTGACCGCACCCTCCATGTGACCCTCTTCGTACTCACCGGGCTCGCGCACGTCGATCAGGACGGCGTTGCTGGCTTCCACCGCGTCCTTGAACGCAGTCGTATCGCCCACGGCCATGTATCCCTCAGGGATCGTGCTCGTGTAGTCATAGACGGCGGCCGTCAGATCGAACGTCGCCACCGTTGTGGTGGTCGCTTCGGTGGTCGTCGGTGCCTCGGTCGTATCCGGAGCTGCGGTCGTAGTCGCAGCTTCGGTCGTCGTCGTCGTGCCCAACGGGGCATCGGTCGTGGTGGTGTCCGTACCGTCGTCGTCACCACACGCAGTGGCGACTAGGGCGAGAACAAGAACCAGCCCGATCACGATATTGCGACGGAACATGGTCATCTGTTTCCTTTCCTACGGAGAATGAGCCCGGCGTAGCCCGGGATCTGGTTTCGGTATTTGGTCATGTGGATGCAGCCGTTTCCTCTTCCTTGCCGAGAGGTACTGCCTCCGCTTCGTGTTCGAGTTCTTCGACCCACTTGGCATGCTCGAGTCGGGCTTCGTCCTCGTCGACGTAGCCGGTCGTCATGCCCGAGAGGGCCTTGTAGACGAAGGTGAAATAGAGGTGCCCGACCAGCAGGAGGGTGAGTGCCAACATCGCCAGGTCGTGGATGACGGCGGCCCAGGCCAGCCCGGTGGCCCCGAGCGCGGGTTTGAAGAACCACATGGCAAGACCGGTGATCACCATGGCCGCCGAAATCACGATCACGGTGGCGTGATGCAGCTTCTGGCCTGCGTTGAGACGGCCCTGGGGCGGCATCTCCGCAGCGTGGCCCATGAAGTAGCGGTACATGTGCTTGGTCCACTCGATGTCGTCCCGGTCGTACTTGAACGAATCAACGAGCAGTTCCTTGGCGCCTTTCGGGTCCGTCACCAGGTAGGCCACCGGAACCAGCATGAAACCAATCGCTCCGACTCGATGAAGCCACCGCGAGTTCCCACCCTCGGCGAGAAACGACAGCGGGCCCCACAACAGGACCATGCCCGTCAACAGCAGCAACATGAACGAACTCGCCAACAGGGCGTGGACCATGCGCTGGTTGCGCCGGTATCGGAGGACCTCGTGTTCATGTGTGGCCATGTCAGCCCTCCTTGCTTTCGTCGTCGGCGCCGGGAGTGATCCCGGCAACGACGATCTCGCCTTCTTCGATCTGGCGAAGCTCCTGCATGTGGTTGCGTCGTGCGATCACGGCCGCAACGCCGGCTACCACCGCCGTCGCCGCAGTCAGCCCCAGTGACACCGGCTGAACAACGCCGGTCCACACTCCGACTGCCAACGGCGGGTCGGGCTCCAAGGGGAGATCGAGCTTCTCGGGATCGTCCGGGGCGACGACGATCACCCCGAGGCCGCCTGCCTGGGTTTCGCCATACACCTGAGCGTTGGGGTACCGATCCTTCAGCGCCTCGGCCCTTCGGTTCGCCTCGGCGAGCACGTCGGCGCGATTGCCGAACTCGAGTGCCCGGCTCGGACAGGTGGTCACGCACCACGGCTCGCCTCCGGCCTTGACGGTGGACGAGCAGCCATCGCACTTGCTCGAAAGCCCTTCGACCATCTCGGGGACACCGTATGGGCAGGACTCGACGCAGTAGCCGCAGCCGCTGCACACCTCACGTTCGAGCCGAGTGAGGCCGTCCTCTTTGAATAGGGCGCCGGTGGGACACACCGAGACGCAGGCGGCGTCGGTGCAGTGATAGCAGCGATGATTCTTGAAACCACCCTCGAGGACCGGGAACGTGCCCCTGGTCTGCTCGATCAGGTGAATGTACTGGGTACCGGCGGAGAGTTCGTTGCCGGTCTTGCAGGCAGCCACGCAGGCCTGGCAGCCGATGCAACGACCGAGGTCGAGAAGGAAAGCAGTCTCGGCCATGTCACACCTCCTTCCGGAGTCGGACGAAGTTGACCCGCATGCCGGCTCCCCCGCTGATGGGGTCCAAGGCGTACCTCGTTTGCAGCTTGGTGTCGCTGACCCCGGCGCCGTTGGCGTTGGTCAAGCCTGGCGAGTCCTGGCCGAAGCCGTGCACGATGAAGACGGCATCGGAGCGGATCCGCTGGGTTGCTTTGACCTTGCCGGGGCCTTGAGTAGCCCCGTCTTGGTTCTCCAGCCAAACCTCGTCTCCGTCGGCGAACCCGGCGGCGGCAGCAGCATCCTCGTTGACCCAGACCTCGTTCTCGCCGTACAACTCGTTGAGCAGCGGAGTGTTCTGGGTCTTGGCGAAGGTGTGCACGGGGTGGCGGCCGTAGAGCAAACGGAAGTAGCCGTCGGGCGGCTCATCCACCGGTTCGTAGACAGGGATCGGCGCCTGGCCGGCCTCGGCCAGTTGATCGGAATACAGCTCGATCTTCTCCGAGGCGGTGTGGAAGGGTGACTCCCCCTCGTAATCCTCGAGATAGGGCTTGCCGTTCTGGATGATGACGCCGCCCCCTTCCTTCATCTCCTCGAGACTCGAGCCGACGGACCGCAACCGGGTGTTGAGGTAATCCTCGATGCCGTCCCACTTGAAGAAGTTCTCGAGGCCGACCCGGTTGCCCAGCTCCTGCGCCATCCACCACGCCGGCTTGGTGTCGTAAAGCGGCTCGATGGCCGGCTCGCGCATCGCGATATACGGCGTCTTGTGCGCCACGGCGAACAGATCGTCGTATCGCTCGAGGTAACTCGCCTCCGGCAACACGACATCGGCCCACGCAACGTGCTCTTGCGGCAGGACATCGATGGCGACCACAAACTCGAGAGCCTTGAGCGCTTCGATGGTCCGGGGCACGTTGGGAATCGAGTTCAGCAGGTTCGTCCCGTACACCATGAGACCCTTCAAGGGGTAGGGATCGCCGGTGATCATGGGCTCGATGAGTTCCTGCAACGCGGTGGCGCCGCGCATGAAAGTGTCGCGGGCTCCGTCGGCTCGGGCCTTGCCGGTCGGCCCCAGCGGCAATTCGTCGCTCACCTCGGCGGGCCCGGCCGAGCATCCACCGGCGCTGCCGGCAACGGCAAACGGCGGGTGAGGGTAGTCCTCGAGATAGGGCGACTTGTTGAGGTACATCCCACCGGGTTGGCCGTAGGCGCCGAGCAGTGCGTTGACGAGGTAGGTCGCCCGCATCCGCTGCGTGTCGTTGCCGTACCAGGTGACGTGGCGGCCGGGCATGATCACCGACCGCGGCTTGTGCTCGGCCATGACCCTGGCGGTAGTGCGGATCTGATCGGCCGGCAGGTCCGTGATCGCGGCGGCCCACTCTGGGGTGAACTCGGCAACATGGGCGGCGAGCTGGTCGAAACCCGTGGTCCATTGCGCCACGTAGTCGGCGTCGTAGAGGTTCTCGGTGACCAGAACGTTCAGCCAGGCGAGCAGCAGCGCAGTGTCGGTCCCCGGCTTGATCGGAAGCCAGTGGTCGGCCTTGGCAGCGACGCTGGAGAACCGTGGATCCACCACGATGACGGGAGCGCCGCGGCTCCATGCCGATGAGAAGTCCTGCATGACGGTGTTGCGGGTGTCCTCACCGATGTGGCTCCCGATCAGCGTCAGACAATCGAGGAACTCCCAGTCGACGGGCTCGTGACCACCAACCGGCAATCCATAGGTGATGGTGGCGGCTTCCTCGCGTGGAGCGAGGCAGAGTGTCGACGACGGCTTGCCCGCGTTGGGCGTCCCCCACGCCTGCGAGAAGTAGTCGGTGAACCAGAACTCACCTGAGGTGTGCCCGAAGATCGCAAGCGTCTCGGGGCCGTACTTGTCCTTGAGTTCGTTGAGCTTGGCGGCCGTGTGATCAAGCGCCTCTTCCCAGCTGACCTCGCGGAAGACGCCCTCGCCACGCTCGCCGGTACGGATCATCGGCGCTTGGAGCCGATCGGGGTCGTAGGCAAACGAAACCCCGCCTTGGCCCCGGGCACACAGCATGCCGCGGCTCTTCGGGTCGGCCGGGTTGCCGTCGATCTTCTTGACGACCCCATCGACCGTCTGGACGACGATCCCGCACCGCCACGGGCACATGTCGCAGTAGTTGTAGGTCGTTTCGATCGCGCCGCGCCGGTACCACGGTGTCGGGGCGGAGAGCCGAGCCATTCCGCCGGCCGTGGCCGAGTTCGCCCGCATTCCGAGCGCGGCTGCTCCACCGGCCACAGCGCCAGACTTGAGGAAGGAGCGTCGTGTGATCTGGAGCTGGGCGCGGGCCATAGCAACCTCCTTCAGAGTCTTGAACCGTCGGGGATGACAGCGTTGCCCAGGCGAGGACTGCGCTGCGGCCTACGAGGAAGCGGACCCAACCCATCCGAACACGAACCGAAGGACGCAGTGGTGCCTCCGCGGGCGAAGTCGTCTCCTGATGTGCTGATCTCGGCCCGTGCACAAGCGGCGCGGGCCACAATTCCTGGCGTGTCCATCGAAAACCGTGGTCATCGTTTCA
>CAYXMJ010000196.1:0-5523 GCA_964465915.1 uncultured Acidimicrobiaceae bacterium | reverse complement strand
CAGATCGACACGGCGATCGTCGGGCCTTTTCTGATCATCTTCTTCATCGCCCCGCTGGTTTCTGCCGTCTTGGCCGCGGCGCTCCAGGTCGGTCAGGGTGACCGGTCGGTGTTGGTGTTGGTCGTCGGTGCGATCGTCCTCCAGGTTGTGATGCTCGGCATCACGATCGGGGTCAACGTGCCCCTCAACGACGGGATCAAGGCGGCCGGAGATCCCAACACGATCGACGTTGCCGCAGTCCGAGATCGGTTCAGCGAGGGAAGGTGGGCCCGTTGGAACGCCGTGCGGGCGGGCGCCGCCACGGTTGCGTTTGGCTTCCTGGCTTGGGCATCGGTGCTGCAGGGGGGCGCCTGACGGCGACCCACCCCGGAGCAGTCGACAAGCGTTGCACTTTGGGGTTCACCACGAGTCCGGACTAACGCCCGGCCTCTGCCAGACGTTTGATTTCCAGCATCATCTTGCGGCTCATCACGAAGGTGATGGGTTCGATGGGAAAGCGCCCGTAAGCAAGCCGGCTTGCCCACCCAGAGGAGAAATCGCTGCGGCCCCGAGTGAGGAATCGGCTCCACCCGGCTTGTCCGGGCCGGACGATGAACTGCCACGTGGACATCCCCCAAGGTTCCTCGTTGGCGGTATCGGCCGGCGAGCCCAACAGGACCAGCGCCTCCGGCGGATCAACGACTCTGATCTTCATCGGCGGGGCCGAGGGATGCAGGTAGATCTCATTCCCGACCTCGGGATGCTGATACTCGGGAAGGATCTCGGTGGTGTTCGTGATCTTGCACCCGACCATGTTCTCCAGCGTCTGATAGCTGTAGAAGCCGCCGCGACGCTGCCCAATTTGGGCGATCCACGGCCAGACCGCGTCCGGCGGCGCGGCAATGTCGACGCCGAGCGTGTACGACCACTTCGGGTCGGGGACCAGGTCGTCGCCGGGGAGGGAGTCGGATGCCTCGGTTTCCCTAGTTCTCCAGCGCAGACGCTTCGTACCGATGAACGGGGTGGCAATGAGATTCCAGGCAAAGAGGCCGGCGCCTTCGAGCGCAGCAAGGGCTCCGACACCAGGGGAGTGTGTGGTTGCGGCCATGGCTTCTCCTCGCCCGCCATTGTGCCACTTCTTCGGCTCACCGTGACAACGGCGACAACCAAAACCCGTCAGTTCGCTGCAAGTGCGAGGTGCTTTCCGTTCGACGCTGACGACCTGGCCTGAGCGGGTACTGTCAGGTGAGCGACGGCGAGGGAGCGCCGATGGCAATCGAAGCGTTGTGGGCTTATGACTTCTCTCGTTGGGACGAGCCGGATCCGTCGAACGATCCTCGGGAACTCCTCGAAGGCTGGCTCCGCGACCAACGTCACGAATTCGTGCGGAAGCTCCGAGATTTGACCCCCGCAGGCGCTTGCGGAGTGGTCGGTGCCTCCGGTGGAGCTGTCCGTGCTCGGGCTCGTGCGACACATGACCCAGATGGAACACGGATACCTCGGATGGGGGATCGGTGGGGGTGATCGGGTGTATCGCTTATGGCGAAGATGACTATGCCGGCGGCTCTGCCGAGACTGTGGAAAGGGACTTGCGGCTGTACTTCGCTGAAGTCGTGAAGGCCGACCGTGCAATTGCACAGGCGCCGTCGCTCGAAGCGGTGGGCCTCGGCCATGGAAGACCCCTGCGGGCGACGCTTGTGAAGATGATCGACGAATACGCCCTTCACGCTGGACAAGCCCACATGCTCAGGTTCGCGGCCCTGGGAGCGATGATTCGCTGAGGCCGGCCAATCTCGGATCAGTCGCCAGGCCGACCGACATCGCGGATGCGGGCAGCTTCTGCTGAGCGGCCCGTCAGCCGAAGCGACGCAGGCTCAGCGCTGCTTCCGTCAAGAGTCATCCCGCCAGCGCCGGATGGCGCCCGCTCCGTACTTCTCGACGATCAGGGCGCGTTCGGGAGTGATGGCGAGGAAGGCAGCTCCCGGGGAGTTGTCGGGGCCACCGGGGGCGAAGGCATTGAGGTCGTAGTCGAAGACGCCACTCCACATGCGGCGCTTGGTCTCGACGTCCGCGAACAGAGCGGCCGTTCCCCACAATTCGACACCGTCGCCGGATTCTTGGACCTGCCAGTGCAGCGCCACATTGGGATTGAACGAAGTGTTGCGCGCCTTGACAGAATCGGAGGCAACAAGCACCCATAGGGTGTCTCCTTCCCAGCACGGGTGGACCGGCACAACGTCGGGCTTCCGGTCGGATCCCACGGTTGCCAGATGTGCCCACGGACTCAGGTCTGAGGCGAATCTCTTGATGTCGTCGAGGGTGCACGTGTTGCTCATGGTGGGGCCCTTCATCGTGTCGGTTGCTTGGTCAAATAGGTTCTTGGTTCAATCCGAAGCGACCGGAGATGTCCTTTTCGGGATCGGCCGGGTGGTGTCGTGTCCGTCGTCGATCGGACCCCGGAAGGATATCGCCCTTCGTATGGCTGCTGGGACGACCAGGATCAGCGCATCCGGCCGGGATCAATGGGAGGGTGGTCACGATGGGAACCCGGCGCCTGGCAATCATCGCTCTGCAGAACCGAGACCGGATCATCGCCCGTGATTGTGCGATCGTCGATGAGAATCTCCCCAAATGGGACGCCTTCTTCGCCCAACACCCGGACCTGTTCGAGTGGACTCGACCCGATGGATCGTGCATGGGCTTCCCCCGCTACCTGGGCCAAGAGGGCGTGGAAGAGTTTTGCCGCGACCTCGTCGAGACGTCCGGCGTTCTCCTGTTGCCGTCGATGATCTACCGATCCGAGATCGGGCCGAATATCACCGACCGCTTCCGGCTCGGATACGGACGGCGGGGCCTCGACGCTGGGTTCGCTGCGATGAACGAGTACCTCGAGCGCGGAGCGGAATGATCAACGGACTCGGCACGGAAGAGGTCGTCAACCGGATCGATCTCGCTCGAGCTGCGGCCGGAACCGAAGACGCGTAACGGGCCGCCAGCGCAGGCCAAATCGAACCACCACCGGTTGGCCACAGGTGGCGACAGTTGCCGATGGAATGTGCCCTTCTCACGAATGCGTCATGCGGTGAGTTGCGTTCATTGGGGGAGCCCGTTGCCGACGTGGCGGAACCGAGTGTCGTTGTGGACAAAGCCTGGCTGTGAATGTGAGATTCCTCTCCAAACCTGTCGATTCTCGGTGAGCTTGCGCGTGTGTATGGTGTCGGCGAACCTCGCCGGCACCCAAACGAGGAGGACAGCAATGAAGTACTTCGTCATGCTCGCCGGCGACGGCGATGTGGGATCCTGGGACAAGTTGACCCCGGAGGAACAGCAAGCGGTGATGGCTCAGTTCGGAGCGTTCGATGATGCCTGCGCGCAGCGACCGGGCGTTGAGCTGCTCGGTGGAGAGGCGCTCGAAGAGGCCACGACGGCCACCACGTTGCAAACTCGCAGCGGTGAGGTGACCGTGACCGATGGGCCCTACGCTGAGGCAACCGAACAGATCGGGGGCTTCTATCTCGTCGATGCGCCAGAGCTGGATACGATGATCGAGCTCTGTCGCATACTTCCGGCCTATGACATCGAGATCCGGCCTGTCGTCGACTTCGGCTGAAAGGTCCATTGCCGAGACCTACCGGGCCGACTGGGGGCGGCTGCTATCGGTGCTCGTGGCTCGTAGCCGTCGACTCGATCTCGCCGAGGATGCGCTCAGCGAGGCCTTCGCCCGGGCCAGCGATCGGTGGCCGACCAGGGGAGTGCCGGCCAACCCCGCTGGGTGGCTCTATACGACCGCATGGAGGTTGATCATCGGCGGGTTGCGGGCCGAGGCCATCCACGGCCGCAAGGTACGGCTCCTAGCCCACGACGCCCTGTGGGTAGCGCCGGCGAGCGGGGGAGACCTGGACGCTTTCGACGATGAGCGGTTGGCTCTCATCCTGCTCTGCTGCCATCCGGCGGTGCATCCCGAGGCACGGGCTCCGCTTGCGCTTCGGTTAGTGGTTGGTACGACCACCGAGGAGATCGCCCGCCTCCACCTCGTGTCGGTCGCCACCATGGCGGCCCGCATCACCAGAGCAAAGAAGAAGATCGTGGTTGCGGGGATCCCGCTTTCATCACCGGTCGATGACGAACTGCGCACGCGGCTGGACGGGGTATGCCGGACGATCTACCTAGCGTTCACCGCTGGATACGCCCCCGCACGAGGTGCGGATTTGCTACGCGAAGACTTGGCCGGCGAGGCGGTCGAGTTGGCGGCAATCTTGCACGGGCTGGTCCCCGACGCGCCTCAGACTCGCGCCTTGTACGCGCTCCTGCTCCTGCAACACGCTCGCCGTGGCGCCCGGGTGCGCGATGGCCGCTTGGTTACGCTCCGCGACCAGGATCGCTCACTTTGGTTCGAGAGTGAGTTGAGCGCAGGGATGGGACTCGTGGCCGGCATCGCTCCGACGGAAGGCTACGCCGAGGAGCTACGGATCCAGGGCTTGATCGCTGGCGAGCACGCTCGAGCATCGACCGCCGATGACACCGACTGGTCAGCGGTTGCCTCCCATTACCTCAGGCTCGAGGCGCTGACCGAGTCTCCCGTAGTCACGCTCAACCGCGCGGTAGCGGTGGCTGAGAGCGAAGGAGCCCAAGCCGGCCTCGCCATCCTCAGCGGGCTCGACCAAGCATTGGCGCACAACCACCGGCTGCCTGCAGTTCGGGCTGAACTGGCACGGCGGGCCGGCAACATCGAGCTGGCTCGCGCCTCCTATGACCAGGCGCTTGCCCGGTGCACCAACGACGTCGAGCGGGCACACCTGGTCGCCCGACGCAACACGCTCGATCAGGCAGGGTGAGGCGGTATTGCCACCGGCCCGAGACCGTCGCAGCCTTCCCCACTTGTCCCGATGACCGGCGCACATGCCTTTGAGGGCGAGGGCCTGGACGTGCTCGAGCCTGTGCTTGGGCCTCCTCCAACGGCGGCCGGGGGTTGCCTCTAGACAGTCCAGAATCTGTCGACGTCGCCCTGGTTCTGGTGGTACATCCATATCTCCCGGACCTTGCCATCTCCGAGCGAGAGTACGAGCACCCCGTCCGTATCGAGTTGCTTCCCATCGCGAGCGGCGATGGTGCGGCCCTGTACAACGATCGCCCGATCGTTGGCGGTGATCACGGAGGAACGGCTGAACTGGAAGGTGCCGTCCGTGAGCTCCGCCATCCACCCCAGCAGTCCTAGGATCGCCTCACCGCCTTGGTATTGCCCGGCGAGGCCTGACCGTCCCGGAATGTGCAGCAGAGAGGCATCATCGAGCACCGCCTCGGCTGCGGCCACCCGGTCGTGGACAAGCGCGTCCCACAATGCCTGAGCCGGTTCGTCGCTGGGTTCCCTTGGCATCTTCCGCTTCCGCCGGGTATCTGCGATGTTCGGTCGGCATGCTCAACGTTTGCTCAAGGCCCGCTCAATCGATCCGCCAAGTAGCCTGGCAGCGGCAATGGGCTCGGATTTCAGGATTCTCGGGACGCTTGAGGTCATCCAGGATGGGGACCTGGTCGAGCTCGGCTCGC
>CAYXMJ010000195.1:0-5554 GCA_964465915.1 uncultured Acidimicrobiaceae bacterium | reverse complement strand
AGCGTCGCCACGATCTCTCGCGCCGCGTCGGGAATGGGGACGAACTCCTTGCGGATCGTCTTGGGCAGCGAACGGATCAGCGCGATAACCAGGTCTTCTCGCACCCCAGGCACGTTCCACTCAAAGACCGACGGGTCGACCCGACCGAGGGTCCCGACGGGGATCTCGATGGTGATGCCGTCAGTCGGGCTGGTCGGATCGAACTCGTACTCGACCGGCATGGCGAGGTCACCGTGGTGCCACACCGCAGGGAAGTCGGCCTCGTCGGGAGTGTCGGCTTCGGGTTCGATCAGGTCGGCCACGCTCAGGTCGAGCAGGTGCGGCGTCTTCTCCTTGACGTCGCGCCACCAACGGTTGAAATGCTGCACCGATGTGACATCCGCTGGGATCCGCCTGGCGAAGAAGGACACAACTTCGTCGTCGTCGACCAGCAGATCGGTGCGTCTTTCGCGGGCTTCGAGTTCGAGCACCTCATCGATCACTGCCCGGTTGCGGGCAACAAACGCATGGTGGGCCTCCCACTCGCCGGCAACGAGGACGTGACGGATGAACAACTCGCGGGCACCTTCCGGGTCGATGCGGCCGTAGAGCACCGTGCGATCGGTGACCAGGGCGAGCCCGTAGAGAGTCACTGTCTCTTGGGTGACCGCGGCGCCGCGCTCATGGTCCCACCAGGCGTCGCCATGCGAGCGGTGCACCAGATGGGCACCGGCCTCTTCGATCCACTCGGGCGGAACACTGGCTACGCCGCGTGCCCATAGCCGGGTGGTCTCAACCAGGTCGGCGGCCATCACCCATTCGGGCGCCTGCTTGAACAGTGTTGATCCCGGTGCGATGAAGAAACGAGCCCCCCGGGCGCCTCGATACTCATAGCCATCGGGGTCCTTCTTGCCGATGTGCGAGAGCAGACCGGCCAGCAGGGTGCGGTGGATGACCTCGGGGTGGGTGGCCTTGCGGTTGAGAACAAGGCCAAGTTCGGCGGCGACGTCGCGCAGTTGGGCATGGATGTCCTGCCACTCTCTGACCCGCCTGTAATTGAGATACTCCTTGCGACACATGCGGCGGAACTGGCTCGAGGACCGATTGCGGCGCTCCTCGTGGAGGTAGCGCCACAGGTTGAGCCACGTGATGAGGTCTGACGTTTCGTCGCGGTATCTGGCGTGGCTCTGGTCGGCCTGCGCCTCGAGGCCCTCCGGTCGTTCCCGGGGATCCTGAATCGAAAGGGCAGAAGTGATCACCAAGACCTCGCGCAGGCAGCCGTTCCTGGCGCCCTCGATCACCATCCGACCCAGCCGCGGATCGAGCGGGAGCTTGGCGAGTTGCCGGCCCAGCGGAGTCAGCCAGCGTCTACTCCCTTGCCGTTCCGGATCGATTGCGCCGAGTTCGTGGAGGAGGTTGATCCCATCTCGGATGGTGCGAGCATCGGGTGGATCGAGGAAGGGGAACGTCGCCATCTCGCCGAGGTCGAGCGCCGCCATCTGGAGCAGCACCGAGGCGAGGTTGGTTCGCAGGATCTCCGGCTCCGTGAACTCGGGTCGCGCCAGGTAGTCATCCTCGGCATAGAGCCTGATGCAGATGCCTGGGCCGAGCCGGCCACAGCGCCCTGCCCGTTGATCGGCCGATGCCTGAGAGATGTCCTCGATGGGGAGCCGCTGCACCTTGGTGCGGCGACTGAATCGCGAGATCCGTGCCGTACCAGGGTCGACCACGTAACGAATTCCAGGCACCGTGAGCGACGTCTCGGCCACGTTGGTAGCAAGAACGATGCGCCGCCCGGTGTGCGGCCGGAAGACCCGCTGCTGTTGCGCCGTCGGGAGACGGGCATAGAGCTGGACGATCTCGGTGTGGCGCAGGTCGAGCGATTCAAGGGCGTCGACCGCATCACGAATCTCACGCTCGCCCGAGCAGAACACGAGGATGTCGCCCTCACCTTCGGTCCAGAGATCCACCACCGCGTCGCAGATGCCTTGCGGCTGGTCACGAGGCTCGGGCAACTCGGGATCCTCGAGGGGGCGATAGCGCATCTCCACGGGGTAGGTACGGCCCGACACCTCGATGACCGGGGCGTCGTCGAAATGCCGCGAGAACCGTTCAGTATCGATGGTGGCCGAGGTGACGATCAGCTTGAGGTCGGGGCGCTGCGGCAAGAGCTGTTTGAGGTACCCGAGCAGAAAATCGATGTTGAGGCTGCGCTCGTGGGCTTCGTCGAGGATGATCGTGTCGTACCGGCTGAGGCGGCGGTCGCGATGGATCTCAGCGAGCAGAATGCCGTCGGTCATCACCTTGACGAGCGTGTCCTCGCCCACCTGATCGGAGAAGCGCACCGTATAGCCGATCAAGCCGCCAATGCTTGTCCCCAGTTCGTCCGCGACCCGCGAGGCAATGGACCGGGCGGCGATCCGGCGCGGCTGGGTATGGCCGATCAAACCTTCGATTCCCCGACCCAGTTCGAGGCACAGCTTGGGCAGCTGCGTGCTCTTGCCCGAGCCGGTTTCACCGGCAACGATCACCACCTGGTTGTTGGCGATGGCGGCGAGCAGCTCCTCCCGCCGGTCGGTGATCGGGAGGTCCTTCGGATACGTCAGCTTCGCCGGCGCGCTCCCCCGGCGCCGATCGGCGCGCTTGCCGGCGGCGTCGATCTCGGCGGTCAGGGTGGCGACCACCTGCCGCAGCCGCTTTGGGTCGGTGATCTTCTCCGCTCCGGCCAGGCGCCGCCGAAACCGCCGACGATCGGAGGCCAGCAACATCGCAGTCCGGCGGTGAAGGTCTTGAAGGCTATCGCTCATCCGGCGCGCCAGGCTATCGCTCCACCCGCTGTTGCGTGGCCCAGATACCAACTAACGCGCCCCAGCCACGCCAGATCAGGGGGGACGCCCGGCTACGCGTCCGAGACCTGCTACAAATGCCCCTGAGCCGACGATCGTGGGAGGAACCGATGGCTGGAGATTGGAAGGTCAACGCCGGACGCCTGTGGGCGGTTGGAGCAACCACGGCGGTGATCGCCGGTCTGGCTGCAGTGGTCGTTTGGCTCTTTGCCACGCAAGTCTTCGACGAGACGCTGTACGTCACCACCCCGGGCGACTCCACTCTCGTCGAGCTCTCGGTCGGGCAGACATTCATCGCTGCCTTTGTCGCCGGAATCATCGCCACCGGCGCGATGCACCTCATGCTTGCCTTCGTGCCGCGCGGTTCGATGTTCTTCGGCCTGCTCGCCACGCTGGTCCTGTTCGTGATGTTCATCCCCGTGCTCACGTTGCCGGATGCCACCACCGCCAACATGATCTGGCTGTCGATCATGCACGTGGTCGTCTACCTGGTGATCGTCCCGACCTTGACGGGCAACGTTTCCAGGGTGGCCATGCGGATCCAGCCAATTCCGCCCCCACCCCCGGCCTAGAGAGGGTCTTGGCGTAGGAAACCGACACAGGTGTCGCTCATGTCCGCCAGAAGGGAGAGCCGTGACGAAAGCTCGCTACGTGCTTGCCATCGACTTGGGAACGTCGGGACCCAAGGTTGCGCTCGTGTCGGATCGAGGCGAGATCGTCGGCAACGGTTTTGCACCCGTCGAACTAGACCTCCTCCCCGGTGGCGGCGCCGAGCAGGACCCCGACGAGTGGTGGGAGGCGATCCGAACCGCGGCCCACCAGGTGCTCGACGGAGAACCCGTGCCTGCGGCATCGATCAGGGCCGTTGCGGTGACCAGCCAGTGGTCGGGAACCGTCGCCGTTGACGCCGACGGGCGGGCCATCGGCAACGCCATCATCTGGATGGATTCACGCGGCGCAGCCCAGGTCGAGGACTACATCGGGGCGCGGGTGCGGGTGCAGGGCTATGACCCGCGCAAGCTTCGCAAGTGGGTCCAACTGACGGCGGGGGCCCCCAGCGGTTCCGGCAAGGATCCCATCGCCCACATCCTCTATCTGCGCGACCAACACCCCGAGGTGTACGCCGCCACGGCGACGTTCCTCGAGCCAAAGGACTATCTCAACCTGCGGCTCACCGGCAAGCGGGCCGCATCCTTCGACTCGATCGCACTGCATTGGGTGACCGACAACCGGGACCCGAACGCCGTTGCTTACGACGACGAACTACTCGGCTACGCCGGTCTATCCCGCGACCAAATGCCGGAGCTGCGGCCCGCCACAGATGTGTTGGGAACGCTGACCCCCGCGGCCGCCGCCGACCTCGGGCTGCCGGGTGACCTCCCCGTCGTCATGGGCACTCCCGATGTCCACTCGGCCGGCATCGGCGCCGGCACCACGGCCGACCTGTCGGCCCACCTCTACATCGGCACCTCGTCGTGGCTGACATGCCATGTGCCCGGCAAGAAGACCGACCTGATCCATAGCATCGCCACCCTGCCGTCGGCCATCCCCGGCCGCTATCTGGTCGCCAACGAACAGGAGACGGCCGGCAAGGCGATCGAGTGGCTCGCCGGCATCCTCTATCCGGACGGGGCCGATCTCGCCGCGGTCTACGCCGACATGAACGAAACCGCCGCCACCGTCCCCGCTGGGAGCAACGGCGTCATCTTCACCCCCTGGCTGTACGGGGAACGCACCCCGGTCGAGGACGCCACGGTACGAGGGGGCTTCTTCAACCAGTCGCTCGAAACAGGAAGGCCGGAACTGGTCCGAGCCGCATTTGAGGGCGTCGCCTACAACTCGCGCTGGCTCCTCGACTACGTCGAGCGCTTCGTCAAGACCACCCTGAACCCGATCGTGATGGTCGGTGGCGGGGCCCAATCGGACCTGTGGTGTCAGATCCACGCCGATGTGCTCAGCCGCACGATCCGCCAGGCTGCCGATCCGATCATGGTCAACGTGCGCGGCGCTGGACTGCTCGGCCACGTCGCTCTCGGCCACGTCACCTGGGACGAGATTTCTTCACTCGTGCCGATCTCACGCTCCTTCCGGCCGAACTCGGCCAACCGGGACGCCTACGGCCCGCTCTACGATGCCTTCCGGCAGATCTACAAGGCCAACCGCGGCATCTATCGCAAGCTCAATCGATAGCCCGGCCAGACAGGAGACGCATGGACCTCACCTCGATGTCCGACAAGGTGCTCGGCAAGTTGCCCGGTTCTGTGGCGGGCGCCGTCTACCGCGGCGCCTCCCTCTTTCCCCAACTGCGCCGCAGGCTCGACAAGGAGTACGAGTCGATGCTGGCGAGCGTGCCCGGTGTCGATGTGGGCGCCGAGGTGCCCGCCTACACGAAACTCCCCACCGAGCCCCATTCGCGCGACGAGATCCTGGCCGACATCGCGGCCATCGCTGCTGTCGAGGAGGCAGACTGGAGCGAAGGCCGCGCCTCCGGTGCCGTCTACCACGGCGACTCCGACCACATCGATTTCCTCAACCAGGTCTACGCGCTGCAGTCGCAGTCGAATCCGCTCCACATCGACCTGTGGCCGTCGGGGATGAAATTCGAGGCCGAAGTGGTCGCGATGACGGCCGACATGCTCGGCGCAACCGAGACACCCCACGAGATCGTGGGTACCGTCACTTCAGGCGGTACCGAGTCGATCATCATGGCGATGAAGACCTACTTGTTA
>CAYXMJ010000194.1:0-5565 GCA_964465915.1 uncultured Acidimicrobiaceae bacterium | reverse complement strand
GGCGGCGCGCCGTCTCCGGCTCCCAGAATTTGAAGTCGGGCATGTAGATATCGATCAGGCCGTCCATCGAGCGCAACGACTCGATAGCGTCGTAGGCGCTGGTGTTGTACACGATAGGAACGTCGAGACCGCGGGGCACCGCAGCGGCGATGGCCTCGACGACCTGAGGCGCAACGTGCTCGGGAGTCACGAAGTTGATGTTGTGGCAGCCCTCGTCCTGCAGCCCCAGCATGAGGTCGGCGATCTCGTCTGCGGTGCACTCCCGACCCGCCGGCGCCTGCGAGATGTCCCAGTTCTGACAGAAGACACACTTGAGGTTGCAGTAGCTGAAGAAGATGGTCCCCGAGCCGCGGCGACCGCGGAGGCAATCCTCTTCCCCGTGGTGGGGAAAGGCCGAGGCAACCAGTGCGTGGCGGCCGACGTGACAGACTCCGCGTTCGCCGGCCGTGCGGTTCACACCGCAATCGCGCGGACAGGCCAGGCAGTCGGCCAACGCCCGGCGGGCTGCCGCCACTTTGTCGCCCAGCAGTCCCGACCGGTAGGTCGCCAGATACGCAGGCTCGAGGTCGTCGACGACAAACCGCTGATCAAGGATGGGTCGTCGCAATGGCATCCCTCACAGCGTACGGCGAGATCGGGCAGCTGCCCACCCCGTGCGTGGCCCCGACCCCTCCCCCCCTGGGGTGGGAATAGACGGCTAGAGTTGACGTTGGAGGTTGCGATGAAGCAAGAACACAAGACATCGGCGCTCAACCGCCTGAAGACGGTTCGGGGCCACCTCGATGCCGTGATCGGCATGGTCGAGGACGAGCGGTACTGCCCCGACATCATGAAGCAGGTCTCCGCGCTCCAGGGTTCGCTGGAGAAGGTGAACCGGGTTCTCCTGCAGAACCACGTTGAGACCTGCGTGATGCATGCGGTCGAGGAAGGCCGCTCCGGCCAGGTCGTCGATGAACTGATGGAGACCTTGCGATACACCCCCGGAGTCACCGGACCCCAACACGAGGAGCTGACCACATGACCACCGAGACCCTTTCCGTTCCCGAGATCTCCTGTGGCCACTGCAAGACGTCGATCGAGGGCGCCGTCGGTGAACTCGACGGTGTCGACAAGGTCGAGGTCAACATCGATGCCCGCACCGTCGATGTCGCCTTCGACGACGACGCCGTCTCCCACGACGCCATTGTCGGCGCCATCGAAGGACAGGGGTACGAGGTCGCGTAGGGGCATCTCGCCCGCTCGCCTCTGACCCCGTTGCGATGAGTCAAGACACCGACCGCGTCATCTTCGACGTCGAGGGCATGACCTGTGCCTCGTGCGCGCTGCGCATCGAGCGAATCCTGTCCAAACAAGACGGGGTGGATGAGGCCGTCGTCAACTTCGCCGGTCAAGAGGCGCGCGCCGTGATCCAGCCCGGCACCGACGTTGCCGGCCTCCAGGCGGCCATCGAGAAGATCGGGTACACCATCCACCCCCTCGCGGACGGCGAGGAGCGCGAGACCCCGGTGGCCCGCTACGCCAAGGAGGTCCAATACCAGAAGCGCAACGTGCTGCTCGCTGCGGCCCTCACGCTGCCGCTGATGGTGATCTCGATGTTCGGGCCCGACACGCAGGCGGCGAAGGTCTGGCAATTCGTGCTCTCGACGCCGGTGGTGTTCATCTTCGGCTCACAGTTCCACGTCACAGCCTTCAAGCGGCTGCGCGGCCTCGACGCCACCATGGACACATTGATCTCAGTCGGTTCGCTGGCGGCGTGGGGCTACTCGGTGTGGGCGATGTTCAACGACCAGCCGGTCTACTTCGAGACGGCGGCGATGATCATCACGCTGATCTTGTTGGGCCGGTACTTCGAAGCCAGGGCCAAGGGCAATGCCAGCCAAGCCGTCACCAAACTGCTCGAACTCGGCGCCAAGGAAGCCAGGGTGCTGCGGGACGGAGATGCCGTGATGGTGGACCCTGTTGAACTGCGGCCCGGCGAAGTCGTCATCGTGCTGCCCGGCGAGAAGATCCCGACGGACGGGGTCATCGTGGCGGGGCACTCGTCGATCGACGAGTCGATGCTGACCGGCGAGTCGGTCTCGGTCGATCGCCAGATCGGTGACGATGTCTTCGGTGCCACCATCAACCAGCAGGGCCGGCTCGAGATCGAGGTGACCAGGGTCGGCCCCAACACTGCGCTGGCTCAGATCGTGCGGCTGGTCGAAGACGCCCAGGCGTCGAAGGCGCCGGTGCAGAAACTCGCCGACCGGATCGCCAGCGTGTTCGTGCCTGTCGTCATCTCCATCGCCATCGTCGTCTTCTTCGGTTGGCTGATGGCCACCGGCGAGATCTCGACGGCCGTGCGCAACGGGGTGGCGGTGCTGATCATTGCGTGCCCGTGTGCGCTCGGGCTGGCGACACCGACGGCGATCATGGTCGGATCGGGCCGGGGCGCAGAACTCGGGGTCCTGTTCAAGGGAGCCGACGTCTTCGAGCGGTCCCGCACCATTGATACCGTCGTCTTCGACAAGACCGGCACCCTCACCCGCGGCGCCATGACGCTCAGCGACGTCGCCACCGATGAGGACGAGGACCGGTTCCTCTACCTCGTCGCCTCGGTCGAGGCGGCCAGCGAGCACCCCATCGGCAAGGGGGTCGCCCTCGGCGCCGAAGAACGCGGCGTCGAGTTGGGTACCCCCGAAGAGGTCGCCGCGGTCGCCGGCCGCGGCATCATCGGCACGATGGACGGAACCGAGGTCGTGATCGGCAAGGCCAAGCTGATGGCCGATATGGGGCTCCACATCTCGGATCGCTACCTGGATGCACTCGAAACCGTCGAACGGCAGGGCAAGACCGGATTCCTCGGTGGCTGGGACGGTGAGGTGCGCGGCATGCTCGCCGTAGCCGACACCGTGCGGGCAACCTCCCGCGACACCGTCACCACACTCCACGAACTGGGCACCAAGACGGTGGTGTTGACCGGCGACAACCGACGCACCGCCGACGCCATTGCGGCCCAGGTGGGGATCGATACCGTTCTCGCCGAAGTACTCCCCGGCGACAAGGCTGAGGAGGTGGCACGGCTCCAGGCTGTGGGCAAGACCGTGGCCTTTGTCGGCGACGGCATCAACGACGCCCCGGCGCTGACCCGGGCCGACCTCGGGATGGCGGTCGGCACCGGGACCGATGTTGCCATCGAGGCCGGCGACATCGTCCTCATGTCCGGAGACCCGGCATTGGCTTCGACGGCCCTCCGTCTGGGGCGGTCCACCTTCCGCACGATCAAGCAGAACCTGTTCTGGGCCTTCTTCTACAACTCAGCGGCGATTCCGCTGGCAGCCGCCGGCATGCTAGACCCGATGATCGCCGCCGCGGCCATGGCCTTCTCGAGCGTGTCGGTGGTGACGAACTCGCTCCGGCTCCGCTCTTTCGAGTAGCCCATCGACCCAATCGAGTGGGTCAACCGCCGGCCGTGGCGGGCGCCCTAGCCGGACAGCACACCAACGGCCCGGACACCTAGCGTGCTGAATCCGCCGTCGCGAAATGGCCGAGCATCGCGTCCAAAATCTCGCCCCAGTGGCGTCGAGGCAGGTCGTGCCCCATACCCACGATCGCCACCAACCGGGCCCCCGGAACGGCTTGCGCGGTGGCTTCACCCCCGCTGATCCCGACAAGGTGGTCACCCGTGCCGTGGATGACGAGAGTCGGCACATGCAGCGACCGTAACCGAACGGTGCGGTCGCCACTGGCCCAGATGGCGGCAAGCTGGCGTCCGATTCCGGCCGGGTCGAACGACCGGTCGATCGCTGCGGTGATCAGCGCCCGCTCGGCGACCGCGTCGAACGTGCCCGGCGTCGCCAACAACTCCCGGGTCTCCAGGGTCGCTTCGATCGCACCGGTGTCGTCCGGTGGTGGGGCGTGGAAGAGCGCCCGAGTCCCCACCGCGCTCGGCGCTCCCACCTCCCAACTCCCGGTCGACGCCATGATCGAAGTCAACGACAACAACCGTTCCGGCGCCGCGAGCGCCAAGGTCTGGCCGATCATCCCGCCCATCGACACGCCGACCACATGCGCCGCGCCAACCCCGAGGTGGTCGAGCAGCCCAGCCGAATCCGCCGCCATGTCCCTCAAGAGGTACGGAACCACCACCTCGCCACCCCGCTCGAGCGCCCGACGGATCTCACCCAGCGCTAGCTTTCCCCCGAAGTGGGTCGACAACCCGACATCACGGTTGTCCATGCGGATCACGAAGTAGCCGGCCGCAGCGATACGATCGACGAACCGCTGGTCCCACTCGATCAACTGCCGGCCGAGGCCATGGATGAGGAAGACCGGCGGGTCACCTGGGTCGCCATCGACCTCGTAGGCAATCGTCACTCCGTTGACGACGGCTACAGGCAACGCAGCGACCTACGGCTGCGGTGGAGAGCTTCGGGCGGCGGTCAGCCTGCGACGCTCGTAGAAATAGCCGATCGCGGCGCCGATGGCGGCGCCTACGAGCAGCACCCAAAGGCTGTCGAGACTGGTGAGCACCATCACGATCGCGCCAAGAATGCCGCCGACGAGGGCACCAATCCGCAGTCCGTTCAGCACGTCGTAGGGCTGGCGTCCGGGAGGAAGCTGATAGTCCTCGCTCTCATCCATGGGCCCATCATCCCGCAAACTGCTCCGTTCTCATAGCCCGCGCCACTGCACTCGTCCGCGGTCGCCCTCGTCACGCGCTCAGGTCTCACTCATCCAGATCGCACCCGGCTCCGTAGACCACCCGAAGACCGCCCCACAAGACAAAGGAACTACCCACCATGAAGAGGCGATTTCTCCCGTTTGTCGGACTCATCCTGGCGCTGGCGCTCGTTGCCGCCGCCTGTGGCGATGACGACACTGCGGACACGACCACGACCACTGCCGCAACCGAAGGCGGAACGACCGTACTCGACGTCGCGATCGAAGGCGGCCAGTTTTCAACGCTGATTGCCGCCATCGAGGCCGCCGGTCTCGAGGACACACTCGCGGGTGAGGGCCCCTTCACGGTGCTCGCCCCGACCAATCAGGCGTTTGACGATGCCTTCGCGGCCCTCGGCATCACCGCCGAAGAGCTGCTAGCCGACACCGACACGTTGACCAAGATCCTCACGTACCACGTGCTTCCCGTGGAGGCCGACTCCCAGTTGGTTGCTACGTTCGATGGTGAGAACGTGGCAACCGTCAACGGTGCTGAGGTCAGTATCGCTGTAGTTGACGGCGAGATCGTCATCAACGAGACCGCCACCGTGGTGTCCGCCGACCTCACTGCCGATAACGGCATCGTGCACGTGATCAACGCCGTGCTGTTGCCGCCGGATGTCGCTGAGATGCTCTCCGCCGCTCCGATGGAGACCACCACGACAACGACCACGACCGCAGCGCCGGAGACGACCACCACCACCGAGGCAGCGCTGCCGACGATCGCTGAGATCGTTGCCGCGGCCGCCGCAGGCGACCCAGCCGAGTTCACGGTTCTCCTGGCCGCCCTCGAGACCGCTGGTCTCGTGGATGCGCTCAACGGCGAAGGCCCGTTCACGGTGTTCGCCCCGACCGATGCCGCGT
>CAYXMJ010000193.1:0-5565 GCA_964465915.1 uncultured Acidimicrobiaceae bacterium | reverse complement strand
CTGCGAGGTGTCGGGCAAGCCGATTCCGCTGGCGCGTCTCGAGGCCCTTCCCTACGCAAGCACGACGGTCGAGAACGCCGGTCGGGTGTGAGTAAACGCACCATTGCGGTGGTCGTTGCGACGATCATCGTCATCCTCGATCAGATCACTAAGGCGTGGGCCGTGGCGGTGGCCAGCGAAGAGCCGATCACGATCATCGATGGCTGGTTCCAGATCCTCGTCACGCGCAACCCCGGAGCCTCGTTCTCGCAGTTCACCGACGGTGGCCAGATCATTGCCTTCATCGCCATCGGCATCGTGATCGGGATCGTTGCTTTGGCTGATCGCGTGCCGAGCAACCTCGATGCCGGTGCCCTCGGCCTGATCCTCGGAGGGGCAGCCGGCAACCTGATCGACCGCATTGTGCGCGGCGACGGATTCCTCGACGGTGCGGTCGTCGACTGGTTCGACCCCTCGTTTTTCCCAACCTTCAACGTGGCCGACAGCGCCATCACGGTCGGCACGGTCGTGTTGTTGCTGAGCACATTCCTGACACATGAGCGAGAGTGACTCGATAACGATCGTGGTGCCGCCCGAACTCGATGGAGAACGGGCGGACCGGATCGTTGCTATCACCGCAGGTGTGAGTCGGGCCCTTGCGCGGCGCATCATCGAAGCTGGTGATGCCGTCGGGATCGGCGCCCCATCTGTCCGTCTCAACGCCGGCACCGAGTTCGCGGTGCGTCTTCCCGCTCCCGATCTGGAACTGCAGCCCGAGCAGGTGCCGTTTGATGTCGCCTACGAGTCTCCCGATGTTCTCGTTGTCATGAAGCCTGCGGGGATCGCGGTCCATCCGGGGGCCGGGAGGCACGACGGGACGCTGGCCAATGGCCTCGTGGCGAGGTTCCCTGAGCTTGCCGGTCTGGGGGAGAGCTACCGGTGGGGCCTCGTTCACCGGCTCGATCGAGACACATCGGGGCTCTTGATGGTGGCGCGGACGGCGGCAGCCCATCGGGAGCTCCAAGCGGAGCTCAAGGCGCGGCGAATCGGCAGGACATACCTCGCTCTGGCCGCAGGGAAGTTTGATGCCTCGACCGGGACCATCGACGCCCCCATCGGGCGTGACCCGCGCCACCCGACACGGATGTCGGCACGGATCGATGGCAGGCCGGCTCGCACCCACTATCGCCGTTTGGCGGAATGGGCAGATGTCACACTGCTCGAGGTCACTCTGGAAACCGGCAGAACTCACCAGATTCGAGTACATCTGGCCTCGATCGGAGCCCCGCTCGTCGGCGACCGTACCTACGGGAGCGGGTTGACCACAGCCGGTGACCCCGGTCGAGTGTGGTTGCATGCAGCCAAGCTGCGGTTTCCCGATCCAGGGAGTGGCCAAGAGGTCGTGGTTGAGGCTCCACTACCATCCGACCTACGCCACAGCTTCGAGGCGCTTGGCTCACCACTGCGGGGGGAGCGCCCTCGCAACTGAGCCGGAACCGAGCGCAAAAGGAGAACAACGATGAAGACGCACTATGAGCGCCTTTCCTACCTCGATCGCTCCTTCCTCGCGCTGGAGTCGCGCACCACTCACATGCACGTGGCAGGCATTGCGGTATTCGACGCCGGCCCGTTGCGGCGCGCCGACGGCGGCATCGACATCGACCGGATTCGAGCGTTCATCGAATCCAAGCTCCACCTGGTTCCGCGCTACCGGCAGCGGCTGGCCTACGTGCCTTTTGAACGTCACCCGGTGTGGGTCGACGACGAGCACTTCCAGATCGACTACCACGTCCGGCACTCCAGCCTGCCGAAGCCGGGCTCGTTTGATCAGCTCACGGAACTCACCGCACGACTGGTGTCGCAGCAGCTCGACCGGTCCAAGCCTCTGTGGGAGCTTTCCGTGATCGAGGGGCTCGAGGGGGACCGGTTTGCCTTTGTGACGAAGATCCATCACTCGATGATCGACGGCATCTCCGGGGCCGAGTTGCTGGCGATCCTGCTGAATCTGACGCCGGTCGAGGATATCGCCGATCCTGAGCCGTGGCAGGCCCGTCCCGTGCCGTCCGGTACCGAGTTTCTGGTGCGCGAGTCGATGCGCCGCGTCGGTCAGGTCATGGAGAACGCCCGTAGCGTGCGCAGCTTCAGGGACAATGCGCGGCTGCTGGCGTTCCAGACGGCGCGTCGCGCCCGGGCGGTCGCTTACTCGCTTGGCTCGGGTTGGCTATCGCAGGCGATGAAGACCCCGCTCAACGGCAAGGTTGGACCGAACCGGCGGTATGCCACGATGGTGAGCGATCTTGCCGAAGTCAAAGAGGTGAAGAACCTCCTCGGTGGCACTGTGAACGATGTGGTCCTCGCCACCGTTGCCGGCGGGGTCCGCAAGTACCTGCTCGAGCTCGATCGACTGGAGTCCGACGGGGCAGACTTCAGAGTCATGGCCCCTGTCAGCATCCGCGCCCCCGGCCAGGCCGGGACCCTGGGCAACCATGTTGCGATGTGGCTCGCCTCGATGCCGATTCACGAGCCGGACCCGATTGTCCGATTCGATGCGGTCCACGCCGAGACCGACAAACTGAAGCAAACCGACCAGGCGTTGGGGGCGGCGACGCTCGTTCGGTTGAGTGCCGGAGCGCCGACCACCCTCGTGGCATTGGCCAGCCGGCTGGCGGCGGGGGCACGTCCGTTCAACATGACGGTGACCAACGTGCCCGGCCCCCAATTCCCCATGTATTTGCTGGGTGCTGAACTGATTGACCAATACCCCCTCGTGCCCCTCTGGGAGGGCCACGGTGTTGGAATCGCGCTGTTCAGCTACAACGGCCGGATCGACTGGGGCTTCAACGCCGACTACGACATCATGGAAAACCTCGACGGATTTGTGGCTGCCGTGCAAGCCTCCTTCGAGGAGTTGCTCGCTGCCGCCCGTCGCAAGGCCAAGGCAGAAGCGAAGGCGGCGAAGAAGGCGAAGAAGGCCAAGGAGAAAGGCGCGGCGGGGTCCTCGACCGACAACGGCGGGCCGAAGCGCCGTCCACCGCTGGGCGCCAAGACGAAGGTCATGCCGCCGCTGGGGACGAAGGACGCGCAATAGCGCGGCTCGACCGCGGCACCGTGCGAAACGATGGCTGCCGGGCGCGCCCTCTACTGGAAGAAGGTCGCCGCGGTGTCGAACAACTCCGGCGGTACGCCGCGGACCTCGGCACAAGCCTCCTCCATGGAGACCGGCTCGATGTTCATACTGCGAACGGCCACCATCACGCCGGATTGACCTTCGACGGCCAGGTCGGCTGCTGCCACCCCGAGGCGCGTCGCCAGCACCCGGTCGAATGCCGTTGGTGTGCCGCCGCGCTGGATGTGGCCGAGCACTGAGACCCGGGTCTCGAATCCGGTGAGTTCCTCGAGGTCTGCAGCGATTGCGTACCCGACCCCACCCAGCCTGGCGAACCCGAATGCATCGGTCTTCGTCTCCATCTGCGTGGCCGGCGGCGGCTCGACCCCTTCGGCGACCACGATGATGGAGTAGCTCTTGCCGTGGCGATGGCGGGCGCGCACGATGTCGGCGACCGCGTTGAGGTCGTAGGGGCGCTCCGGGATGAGGATGGCGTCGGCACCACCCGAAATGCCGGCGTAGGTGGCGATCCACCCTTTGGTCCTTCCCATGACCTCTACCACGATGACCCGGTTGTGGGCTTCTGCGGTGCTGGCCAACCGGTCGATCGCGTCGGAGGCGATCTGCACTGCGGTATCGAACCCAAAGGTGATGTCGGTGCCGTTGATGTCGTTGTCGATCGTCTTGGGAACGCCGATAACGGGGAGTCCCTCTTCCGACAGCTTCAGCGCCGATGCCAGCGTGCCGTCACCGCCGATGACGATCAGCGTGTCGATGCCGTTGCGCCGGATGGTGCGCTGGCAGCTGGCCAGGCCATCGCCGTGGACGTATGGATCCATCCGCGATGTGCCGAGGATGGTTCCGCCGCGGGTGAGGATGCCGCGCACCGCATCGCGGTCGAGCGGCATGGTGCGACCCTCCATCAGACCTTCCCACCCATTGCGGATTCCGAGCACTTCGGCGTCGTGGACTTCGGTCGCTCTGGTGGCGACGCCGCGGATGACGGCATTGAGTCCGGGGCAGTCGCCTCCAGCGGTCAATACGCCAATGACATTGGCCATGGGTGCCTTCTTTCTCGGTCCTGCGAATCTCCGGTCCGGGTCATTCAGGCTCGAATCTCGGAGGCCTGGGCACCCGGCGTCGAGCGCTCAGTTCACAACGTATGGTGGGTCGGAGGTCGAATCTCAGTAGAGGAACATCGGTTTTCCGGTGACGTGACGCACCTTCGGCTGATAGTTGGCGGCGTCGTATAGCTCGTCGGTGTCGACTCGCTTGACGCCCTCGTGGGTAACTGAGATCGGCACGCTGGTGTATGTACCGCCGCGCAACGCGACCATGCGTCCGGTGGAGCCGTCCAATGCCAGGTCGGCTGCCATCACGGCGTAGTTGGTGGCAACCATGAGGTCGAGAGAGTCCGGGCTCCCCGAGCGCATCAGGTAGCCAACCTGCTGATAGATGATGCCCTTGCCGGTGCGCTCCTTGAGCAGTTCGCCGGTGATCTGCCCGATCCCACCGAGTTTGCGGTGGCCGTAGGCGTCGGCTTCGCCGCCGAGGATCATCTCGCCGCCTTCGATGGTGGCTCCTTCGGAGATCGTCATCATGGCGTAGTTCGAGGGGTTGGAGGCGACGTCAGACTTCAACAGACCCGCCAACCTGTCGATATCGTAGGGGATCTCAGAGATGACGGCGCGGTCAACTCCGGCGAGATAGCCGGTAATCAGTGAGGTCTCGCCGCTGTAGCGGCCGAACAACTCGACAACGGCAATCCGCTCGTGTGAACCAGTCGAGGTGCGCAGATTGTGGATGAACTGCACCCCCCGGGTCACGGCCGTCGAGAAGCCGATGCAATAGTCCGTGCCGTGGACATCGTTGTCCATCGTCTTGGGGATGGCGATCACCGGGACGCCCTCTTGGTGCATCCGCAGCCCGTACGAAAGCGTGTCGTCGCCGCCTATGGGGATGAGCACGTCGATGCCCATCTTGTCGAGCACCCGCAGGCTGTGGGCGGTGAAGTCGAACGGACCGTCTCCCTCTTGGGGCGCCTCCAGGAAATCGGGGATGGACCCGGGCGAGACCCGACTGGGGTTAGTCCGGGAGGTGTGGAGGAACGTGCCGCCGGTGCGGTCGACGGTGCGGACGGTGACGGGATCGAGATCGACGAAGTTCTTCTCGAGGGTCGCAGGATCATCCGGGTTTGCGGTGAGCAGCCCCGCCCAGCCGCGCCGAATGCCGACCACTTCGTGGCCCTCTTCGTGGACCCGATTGACGACGGCCTTGATGCAAGGGTTCAGGCCGGGAACGTCGCCGCCGCCGGTCAAGATTCCAATCCGCATGGTGCTCCTTTGCGCGTGGAGAGTTTCCGCGTTCGTTCTGAGGGTGTTTCGTCGGCGCGCCGCGGCGAACCCAACGTGAGTTTCGTGGTTGTCGGGCTGGATTCTGGCACGCCGGGGGCGTTCAGGCTCAATTTCGCGGTGTGGATC
>CAYXMJ010000192.1:0-5668 GCA_964465915.1 uncultured Acidimicrobiaceae bacterium | reverse complement strand
TCAGTTTGGGCTCACCACGATGGCCGTGACCAGGCAGTTCGTGGCCGGGGCGAGCCCGCACCCCAATTATCAACAGTTTCCTAGGAAAGATCCGCCGCGGCGACCTTGGTGCGCGGATCCGCCTTGAGGACGGCGACCGCGCCGAGATAGAGCAACGGAAGCGCGAAGTACAGCATCAGGCTGAGAGTCGGCGCCAAAGTCGCCACCGCCATCGCGATGGCGTAGATCACCACTGGGGCGAGGGCAAGGACTGTGCCCAGTCTGCGGGATTGGCGAGTAGCGGGTTCCCACATCAGGCCTGGGTGCCGCGTCAGGTACCAGTAGAGGGCCAACCGCATCAACGTGGCCAGGATGAGCACCGCCCCGTAAAGGTGAAGCGCGGCGGCATTGTTCTCGTATTCACCGACCACCGACGCCGCGAACGGAATCATCGAGGTCGGCAGAAGGAACAACAGGTTGAGCCAGACCGCCTTGGTGTCCACGTAGCGGACCTCGGCAAACATGCTGCGGTGCAGCGTCCAGTACAGGCCGACGAGCAGGAAGCTGATGACGAAGGCAACGAAGGTCGGTCGCATCTCGGAGAGCGACTCGCCCAGCGATTGGCCTGACCCGAGATCCGGGACCTTCAGGTCGAGCACCAGAATGGTAATGATGATGGCGAAGACACCGTCGGTGAGAGTCAGTACCCGGTCAGGATCGGAGCGACGCTTCTCCCGCGGCGTGAGTTTCTCGGTGACTTGATCGGCCATGGCCGGATCCTATGCGGCTCCTGCCGTCCGAGCCAACCCGTCCTCAGTTGCGGGCCGCGACCGCGGCAGCAATCTCGTCGGCCACCAGGCCACGGGTCGACATCAGCCAGCCCGGGTCTCCGGACGGCAGGAACTCGCTGGGCAGCCCCATCACGTGAACCTTGCCGGCCAGTCCCAGCGGCGACAACGTCTCGAGCACTGCAGCACCAAACCCACCGGTGATCACATTGTCCTCGACCGTCACCACCCGGTCGTAGCCCTCGACCCATTCGACGAGGCGCGAGTCCATCGGCTTCACCCAGCGAGCATTGACCACGCCGCACGACACGCCTTGTTCCTCTAGCAAGGTCGCCGCCTTGGCGGCCTCGGCAACCATCCGGCCGACGGCCAGGAAGAGGACCTCCTCCCCCTCGCGCTGCACCTCCCACTCGCCAAACGGCACCGGTTCGACCGGCAGGGCGGGAATACCTTCGACCGAGGCCTTCGGATACCTGATCGCCACCGGACCCGGCTGGTCGAGTGCCGTCTCGAGCAGGCCACACAACTCCTCGCCGGTCGACGGCGCCGCGATCGAAAGCCCGGGAATCATCCGCAGGTAGGCAAGGTCGAACACGCCGTGGTGCGACGGGCCGTCCGGTCCCGTCACGCCGGCGCGGTCGAGCATGAAGACGACCGGTTGATCGTGTAGAGCCACGTCCATCAGCACCTGGTCGAAGGCACGCTGCAGGAAGGTCGAATAGATGCACACGATGGGACGCATCCCGCCCATCGCCAAACCGGCCGCCAAGGTGACGGCGTGCTGCTCGCAGAGACCGACGTCGATGACACGATGCGGCTGGGTATCGGCCAACGTACCGAGGCCCGCGGCCGTGGCCATAGCGGCGGTGATGGCCACAACTTCTGGGCGGCGGGTAGCCGCATCAGTAACGGCCGCTTCGACCACATCGGTGTAGCCGAGACGCTTCGACAGAGGCGCACCGGAATCGAGGTCGAAAGCGCCGACACCGTGGAGCTTGTCGCGCTGATCGAGGACCGCCGGTTCGTACCCGCGACCCTTCTCGGTGACAACGTGGATAACGACCGGTTCGTTGATCTGCTTGGCCCGCTCGAGGGTCGAGTCCAGCAGTTCGAGATCGTGACCGTCGATGGGGCCGGCATACTTGAGGCCCAGCACGTCGAAGAACGTCGACGGCTGGACGATCTGCTTGAGGCTCTCCTTGACCCGCCGCATTGCTTCATCGGCGGCATCGCCCACCTTGGGGATCGCCCGCACCAACTGCCCGAGGAGCACCTTGTAGCGCTCGTAGGTGGGATCGACCCGCAGCCCGGCGAGATGCTCGGCCAACCCCCCGACGGTCGGCGCGTAGGAACGACCGTTGTCGTTGATGATGATGATCAGGCGGGGTGGTTTAATCTGGGCGATGTGATTGAGCGCCTCGTAGGCCATGCCGCCGGTCAGGGCGCCATCGCCGATCACGGCAATCGTGTACGAGTCGTCGTCGGCGCGCCGCGACAGTGCCAGCCCGGCGGCGTAGCTGAGCGAGGTCGAGGCGTGGCTGTTCTCGACGAGATCGTGAACGCTCTCAGCCCGAGCCGGATAGCCGGACATCCCGGCCGACTGTCGCAGCGTTGCGAAGTCACCCGAGCGGCCCGTCAGCAGCTTGTGGACGTAGGCCTGGTGACCGACATCCCAAATGATCCGATCACGAGGGCTATCAAAGGAGCGGTGGAGCGCCACCGACAACTCGACCACGCCGAGGTTCGGTGAGAGGTGGCCCCCGGTACGCGAGATCACGTCGAGCATGTAGGAACGCATCTCGTCGCACAGCGCGACGAGTTCCTCAGTGTCCATGTCATCGAGGTCTCCCGGCAAGTCGAGAGAGTTGAGCAGCGGGTGGTCGCCCTGGTCAGCCACGTTGAGAATTCCTACGGTCCGGCACGGATGCGACCCCCAAACTAGCCGGACGGCGCGCCAAACACGTCAACGCAGACCCCTGATGAAGGGCCGTGACAACGCTGCCGGCTGACGGTATGCCTTCGTGATGAAGAACATGACCACGAGCGTGATGACGTACGGCAACGCCGCCAGCAGCTGAGCGTTGAGCTGGTAGCCGAGCACCGGCACTGCCAATCGGGCGGCGTCGGCCAGCCCGAAGACGAAGACACCGAGCAACACCCCGCCGAGTCGCCACCCGCCGAAATAGACCGCGGCAATCGCAATGAAGCCTCTCCCTCCGACCGCTCCTGTGTCGTAGGTGCCGACCTGGCCGACGACGAGGAAGGCACCACCGAGCCCTGCCAGGATTCCCATGTAGTAGATCGCCTGGCGGCGCCGCTTGTTGACGTCGATGCCGGACACGTCGGCAGCCTGCGGGTTCTCCCCCACCGCCCGCACCTCGAGCCCCCATCGCGTCTTGTAGAGAAGCCACCAGGTGAGTGGGATCAGCGGAAACAGCAGGTAGGTCGGCCACGTTTGACCAAAGAGCGCCGGGCCAATCAGCGGGATGTCGACCAGGAGAGGGATCTCGATCACCTCGGCGCGGCGAGTGACGAGGTCCATGTTGGCGCTGAGGTAACCGGCGAGACCGAGGACAAGTATGCTGGCCGTGAGTCCGACCACAAACTGGTCGGCGGTCAGTCGGTGGCTCATGTTCGCCTGGATCAGCGCAACCAGCACCCCTCCAAACACCCCCGCCGCCAGCCCGAACCACACCGCCCCGGCTCCAGAAATCCCGGCACCATCGGCGATTGTGTAGCCAACGGCACCGGCAAACGCACCTGCCAGGAGCGAACCCTCGACCGAGATGTTGATCGTCCCGGCCTTCTCGGCCACCAACTCACCCATCGCGGCAAAGGCAAGGAACCCGCCGAGCCGCACTGCGCTCGAGTACATCGTTGGGCTGGTGAAGACATCGGCGAGAGCGGAGAAGAAGTCACCCATCGGCTACTGCGCTTCCGCTTCGATGAGATCCTGCTCCTCGTCCGCCATCGCCAGCGCTTTGCGGCGCCGCCTCACAAACATGATGGCCGGCGGTATCAACAGGGCCAGCACCAACAACGCCTGGACCACGTCAACGATCTTGCGATCAACCCCGGTCGAGGCGAGGAATCCCGCACCGGTGCGCAGCGCCGCGAACAGGATGGCTACCGGGATGCAGGCCAGAGCGTTGGACCCGGCGACGAGGGCTACCAGCAAACCCTGCCAACCGATGTTGATCGCAAACCCGGTTGTGAGTCGGAAGCCGGAGCTGCCACCGGCCAGCATGATGGCGCCGGCGAGACCGGCGAAACCTCCGGAGAGGAACAACGCCAGGCCGCCGGTCCGGTTGGCGGCAATCCCGGTCTTCTGGGCGACCTTGGGGTTGCTTCCCAGCAGGCGAAACCGAAACCCCCACACGGTCCTGGCCAACACGAACGCGACCAAGAAGGCCAGGATGAGGGCGAGGACAAACCCGATCGGGAACTCGTTGCCGAACATCCGAATGACCGGGAGTCGGACGCCGTCGGGCATGATCGCACTGGTCACCGCGCGGCTGGGGCGGTCCGGGTCGGTGTCGCGCAACAACCAGTCGGTGGTGATTGCGTAGCCAACGATCTGGTACGCAATGAACACGAGCAACAGGGTGGAAATGACCTCCGGCACGTTGCGGCGGTACTTCATGATGCCGGCGATTCCGGCATAGGCACCCCCCCCAACGACCCCCAAGAGCAATCCCACGATGAGCAACACCGGGCCGGGGCCGGCGAGCTTGGTTCCGACGAACGCCATGGCCATGGCGCCCATGAGCAGCTGACCCTCTTGGCCGATGTTGAACAGCCCGGCCTTCACACCGATCACCATGCCGAGCGCAACCAGAAGCAGCGGCGCTGCCACCGTCAACGTGTTGCCCCAGCGCCCTTCGGCGAGGAATGCGCCGTCGAGCAGGGCACCGAACACCTTCTGCCACGAGTTGCCCGTGATCGCCACCAAACCAGCTGAGATCGCAAGCGCCCCGCCAATGCTCAACACGTACAGCAGGACCCACTCAGCGGCCGTTCGCCATCGCGAGGGCTCAGCGGGTGCTTCGTCGGCGTTCACGGGTTCGGTGACGAGGTCGGTCATCCGACACCTGCCTCGGCGGTCGACCCTCCGATGAGCAAACCGATCCGCTCCACATCGAACTCGGACCGATCCATTTCGCCGATGATCGCCCCGCGGTAGATGACGAGGATGCGGTCGGCGAGGGCGGCGATCTCACCCAGATCGGTCGACATGAGGAGCACCGCAATGCCCTCGTCTGCAGTCTCCCGCAACCGGTCACTGATGTACTCGATCGCCCCAACATCGAGACCGCGGGTCGGCTGAGTAGCAACCAACACCTTGGGATCGCACGACAGGGCATTCGCCAACACAACTCGCTGCTGGTTGCCGCCCGACAGTTGCGCCAGCGGTGTGTCGGGGCTCGGGGTGTGGATGCCGAACTCATCGATCAACACTTGCGCCCTGCTGTTGATCTCATCGCGTTGGAGGACGCCCCGAGTGGCGACCTGATCGAGCGTCGACATCACCAAGTTCTCGGCCACGGTCATCTGCGGCACGCATCCGGAATCGTGACGGTCCGCGGGGATGACCGCAATCCCGGCGCCGAGCATCGCTCCGGCCCGACCAGAAGGAACCTCCTTGTCGTTGACCGTGATGGTGCCGGCGTCGAGGGTGATCAGGCTCGACAGGACCCTGGTCAGGGGTGCCTGGCCGTTACCTTCGACGCCGGCAACGCCGACGATCTCGCCGGCATAGACGTCGAGCGACAGGCCGTCGAGCAGCACGGCACCGTCGGCCGCCTTCGCCGCGGCACCGGTGATCTGGAGCACGGGGTGCTCTCCCTCACGGGTGTCGCCGTCCTCATGGGTGTCGCCGTCGCCCGAGGCGTCGATCGTGT
>CAYXMJ010000191.1:0-5683 GCA_964465915.1 uncultured Acidimicrobiaceae bacterium | reverse complement strand
CAGGTTCGGGTGAGGAGGCCTCATGCATGATCTCGTAGTGATCGACCCGGTCTCCCGGATCGAAGGGCACGCCAAGATCACCATCGCGCTCGACGACGATGGTCAAGTGGCACGGACCCGATTCCACGTCACCGAATTCCGCGGGTTCGAGGAGTTCTGTGTCGGCCGTCCCGTGTGGGAGATGCCGAGCCTGTCGGCTCGCACCTGCGGCATTTGCCCGGTGAGCCACCTGCTGGCCTCGTCGAAGACCGGCGACGCCGTGATGGGCGTTCGCATCCCCGATACGGCGGTGCGGCTGCGGCGGGTGGCCAACCTCGGTCAGATCATCCAATCCCACGCCCTGAGCTTCTTCCATCTCAGTGCCCCAGACCTCCTGCTCGGCTTCGATGCCGACCCTGCGTTCCGCAACGTGTTCGGAGTGATGGCCGACGCGCCTGAGTTGGCCCGCCGGGGCATCCGGCTGCGGGGCTTCGGCCAATCGGTCATCGAGGCGATCGCCGGACGCAAGGTTCACTCTCCGGGGATTGTCCCGGGAGGCATCGCTCATGCCATGACCGAGGAGACCCGGCTCGAACTGCGCGCCGGTCTCGACGAAGCATCCGAGACCGCCGGGATGGCCCTCGATCTCTTCACGGGGATGCTCGACCAGTTCGACCGCGAGGTGCGCGCCTTCGGGCAGTTCCCCAGCTACTTCATGGGCCTCGCCAACGACGATGGTGTCTGGGAGCACTACGACGGCTACCTCAAGGTGGTCGATGCCACCGGAGCGGTCGTGGCCGATCGGGTTGATGTGGCCGACTACCGAACCATCGTCGGGGAATCCGCTTCGGTCGACTCGTACCTGAAGAGCCCCTACTTCAAGCCCGCCGTCGACGCCGGAGATCCGGTCGAACTCGGCATGTACCGGGTGGGGCCGCTGGCCCGGCTCAACGTGTGCGAGACGATGGGATCGCCCCTCGCCGACGAGGCGCTGGCGGAGTTTCGGGAACGGGCCGGAGGGGTTGCCACCTCATCGTTCTTCTATCACTACGCCCGTTTGCTTGAGGTGCTGGCCGCCACGGAGCAGATGCGAGACCTGCTGGAGAACCCAACGATCACCGACCAGATGGTGCGCGCCACCGCCGGGGTCAACCACCGCCACGCCATTGGGTCGTCGGAGGCACCGCGGGGCACCCTGTTCCACGAGTACCACGTCGACCCCGCCGGGCTCCTCGAGAAGATCAACATGATCATCGCTACCGGTCAGAACAACCTGCCGATGAACGCAACGGTTCATCAGATCGCCAAGGAGTGGATCGACGGGCCCGTGATTCCCGAGGAGATGCTCAACCGGGTCGAAGCCGGGATCAGGGCCTACGACCCGTGCCTGAGTTGTTCGACCCATGCCATTGGGCAAATGCCGCTCGTGATCACCCTGGAGGGTGCAGACGGGGAGACCCTCTGCGAAGTTCGGCGTGACTGACGCGCTCGTCATCGGATACGGCAACGACCTGCGTACCGATGACGGAGCCGGCCGCTGGGTAGCCGCCCAAATCGATGCATTGGAGTTGCCCGGCGTCGAGGTGCGGTCGCTTTCGCAGCTCACCCCGGAACTGTCCCTCGAAGTGGCCGGCCGTGAGGTGGTCGTCTTCGTCGACGCCAGCGTTGACGCGTTGGAGGTCACCGTGCAGCGGGTCGATGCCGAATCGACCGGTCCAAAGACGATGACCCACCACGGCGACCCGGCCACGCTGCTGTCGCTGGTGCCAACGGTCGGTGCGTTGCCGCCGCGGGCCTACGTGGTGTCGATCCCGGCGACCAACCTGGAGATGGGACTCGAGCTCACCGCCGCCACCCAGGCGGCAGCAAGCGAAGCGGTGGGCCAAATCGTAGAGTTGCTCGCCCGGCGCGAGGACATCTAGAGGCGCCCGACCGCGTTTTCGGCGAGGGAGATCAGGGCATCACGGGGCTGCTCGAGCGCCTGGTACCCGCCGTTGACTCCGACCACGAAGAACCGTCCGCCGCCGGCGTCAACCGCGATGGCGCGGAACCCCGAGTCATAGAACGCGCCGGCACCGACCCCGTCGATCGCCTCGGCGCTGCCGTCACCAACCCGTGCGGCATAGTCGGCGTACACCGCGGACGGGCTGGTCATCCGGCCAGCTCCGTCGTCGACGGTGATGAAGATGTCGACGCCCGCCTCCGCTCCGAGGTCGAAGACACATGTGGTCGAACTGTCGGGAATGGCGTCGGTCACGGCGAGCCCGGTGGCCGCGGCGACCTCTTCTGCGGTGAGTAATGAGCAGGGTTCGGCGGTGATCGCCACCACCTCGCCAGAGGGCGCCTCGCCCAGCGTCACCGTTGTTTCGTCAGGCGCCGCTGCACTGCTCGTTGGTGCGGCCTCGTCGGCGTCATCTCCGCCGCAGGAAGCAAGCAGCAAGAGGGCACAGCAAAACACAACGGCCCGGGTCATCGCATCCTCCTTGTCCCCGTCCGATCGATACCGTTGCCCACTAGGTATGGGCGGAGGTACGTCCCGAATAGTCCCAAATACGGGGCAAACGGCCCATCTGGCGATCGGCTCGGTGCCTACAGCACCAGGCGTGCCACGACCTCGCCTTCGTCGACCTCGCCGGTCGGGACGAAGCCGATCCCGCGGTAGAAATCCTCGGGGCCGCCTGGTTTGGGTACCCAACTCGTGAGCAGCTCGGTGGCGGCCGGCCGGGTGCGGACGTAGTCGATCACCTGTTCCATGGCGGCCCGCCCGTACCCCTTGCCCTGGTGCTCGGCGCCGACCAGGAGCCGCCATAGGTAGTACTCGGGTGTCTCGGCGTCGTCGAACAACATCACGAAGCCGACTGGCTCATCGTCGGCGTAGATGGCGCGGAACCAGGCCTTCGGCTCGAAATAGGCCTGAGCGATCGAAACCGAGGTGGGGGCGACGAAGTTGCGCTGCTCGTCGGTGGTCTCGATCTCGATTACGGTCCGGACGGTTTCCTTGGTGATCTCACGCAGTTCTACGTCTGGCATGGCGCCAATACTGGCACGGGACGGCGGATTCGCCCCCTCGTTTGCTAGCTTCGGCGCATGGAACTCGATCACTACCGAGCCGCCAATCGGGCCAACTGGAGCGAACGGGTCGCCGGGCACTGGGAGCCCGACGGCTACGACGCCCCCGGCTTCATTGCCGACCCCAGCAGGATCAGCCGCATCGTCGAGTTCGATCACCCCTATCTCGGTGATGTCTCCGGCCGTTCGCTGCTCCATCTGCAGTGCCACTTCGGGCAGGACACGCTCTCGTGGGCCCGACTCGGCGCCGTCGTCACCGGGATCGATTTCTCGACCGATGCGATCGCCGCGGCGCGCCGGCTCAGCGACGAGAGTGGCACCCCGGGGCGCTTTGTCGAGACCGAGCTGTACGGCACCCCCGAAGCATTGCCGGGCGAACAGTTTGATATCGTCTACACCGGGGTTGGCGCCCTCAACTGGCTCCCCGACATCACCGGGTGGGGCCGTGTCGTGGCCACGATGCTCGCACCGGGCGGAACTTTCTACATCCGGGAGTGCCACCCCATCGCCTGGACGCTGCGGTTCCCCATCGAAGACCCTCACGACGAGACGTTGATCATCCAGCACCCGTACTTCGAGGTGGCCGAGCCGGTCGCCTGGGACGAAGGCGAGAGCTACCTCGGTTCCGCATCCATCGCCAACACCCGGACCTACGAGTGGAATCACGGGATAGCCGAGATCATGAGCGCGCTCACCAGCCAGGGCTTGGCGATCGACCTCTTCGAGGAGCACCGCTTTCTCGAGTGGCAGGGCGAGCACCACATGATCGAAGGCGAGGACGGGAGGTGGCGGCTTCCCGAGCGCCAGCGCAACCGTATGCCGCTGATGTACTCGCTGCGAGCACGCAAGCCCGAGTGAACCGGACCTCGTCGTGTGTTCCCGCCGTGTGGTGCCGTCGAGTTCATAGGGTCGGATGCCTCTTGCGACGTGATCGGGCCGTCGTGAGCATGGGAGGGCACGCCGAGAAGGGGAGGAATTGTGGCGGACTTCACCGTCGAGAACTACTCCGTGGTGCTCGAGTCCAACCGGGCGCAGGTCATCCTGTACGAGGCGGAGGTCGTCACGCCCGACACCAGGCATGTGGTCCTGCTGTTCGAAATCGGTGGTGGTGTGGGCGGTCCGGTTGAGGACGACGGCACCAGGGTGACGGCCCACATGCCTTTCAGGATGTTGGATCAACTCGTCGATCTGCTGCGCAACGAGGACCCGGTCCGTGTTGTCTGGTGGCCCACCTACGCCTATGTGCATACGGGCCTGGAGCCAGTCGGCGAGGGTGAACAAGGCCGGATCGAGGTCACGCCCCCACCACTTCCTGCCATCACTGAACCCACAGGTGGTGGCGGTGCCATCGACAACATGCATCCCTTCACGGGTCTCCATGCGATCATTGCTCTGGCGGGGGTCTTCCCGAGTCGCAACGGTGGGGGCGCGGGCCCAGGGACCACGATGATCGGCGAGATCAAATGGGTTCCGTATCAGTTTGCCCCGCGTGGGTGGGCCCTATGCAACGGGCAATTGCTGGCGATCGCCCAAAACTCCGCGCTGTTCTCGTTGATCGGGACCACCTACGGAGGCGACGGACGGACCACCTTTGCACTACCGGATCTGCGGGGCCGTTCTGTGGTGCATGCCGGCACGGGGCCCGGGCTCACCGGCCGCGCTCTCGGCGAACGCGGAGGATCCGAAACCCACACACTCACCGTCGATCAGCTTGCTCCGCATGCACACGCCATAGCGCAACCAGATACCGACACGTAGCGAACGACGCTATCCCAATGCGACGCAACAGACCGAGGACATCGGTCTCCCCAGGAGGGATTGCCATGACCATCGAAATCCTGCAGCCCAAGCCCTTCGACCTCGTCGATTCCACGGTCCTGATCGCAGGCAACGCCGACGGGTTCGAGGGCCACCTGTCAATCTCGGTCAGCGATGGTCATGACGAAGTCGCCGACGCGGCATACGCCGGTTCGGCGTCCGTTCGGCAGTTCCAGGCGTCCATTGCCATCCCCGATGGTGTCGGCTTTACCCTCAACCGATTGTTCGTGACGATTGCCGACGACAGCGGCGGCGAGGACGGTACACCGATACCCACCGTGACCGTACCGGTGCTCTATGGGCCGATGATCCTCGATGGCTACGCCGGGTATTGGAACCACGAAGTCGTACCCGGCGACACGCTTTCGGCGATCGCAGTCCACTACTACGCGGACTCCTCGCAATACCCGGTGATCCAGCAAGCCAACCAGCACATCGTGCCGGACCCCGACCTCATCTTCCCTGGACAGATACTTCGAATCCCGCGGGATTTCTGAGCCATACCCCCAGAAAGGAACCTCCCACAGGGAGGCGTTCCTGCGGGAGGTCCTGTCGTCGATGGCGGCACGTGCCGCCGGGTCGTCAAAGGTCTACGGGATGAACACCAGCCTTCCCTCGATGGCCGGGGCGATCGGGCCCACCTGCGCGTCGACGTAGTTGATGACCGAGTCACGCACATAGAGCTGCGTGTCGGCGATGATCTGGTCGAGTGGCCCGCCGTCCGTTTTATTCCCCGCGAGCGCCGCCGCCGGTGTGATCATCGCAATGACCACGGCCAGGATGAGCAGCGCGCTCCGTCTCGTCCGCATCACGAACA
>CAYXMJ010000190.1:0-5702 GCA_964465915.1 uncultured Acidimicrobiaceae bacterium | reverse complement strand
CCCCCGGCGGCCCCGGCCTCGAGGTGCGTACGGACGTCGCCGGCGACCCGGTCGCGTAGGTCGTAACGGTCGAGTACTGCGAGGGCATCTTCAAACGTGGTCGGGTCGGGCACGGTAGGACCGGACGCGATGACGTCGAGCGGGTTGCCAATCACATCTGAGAGGATCAGCGTCACGACGGCGCCGGCGTCGCTGAGGGCTTCGCCGAGCCGGCCGCCCTTGACCGCGGAGAGATGCTTGCGCACCGTGTTGAGCTCGACGATGTCGGCCCCCGACTTCAGCAGCAAGGCACTCGTGTCGTGGAGGTCCTGAAGGGTGAGTCCCGCAGCAGGGACGGCGAGAAGCGCCGAGCCGCCACCCGAGATGAGCACGACGACCACATCCCTCGGCCCGGCCGCTTGGGCAACACCGAGGACCCGGCGCCCCCCGGTGAGGCTGCCTCCGTCGGGAACCGGATGGCCCCCTTCGACCACCTCGAGCGACGCAACCTCGCCGGGGGCGTTGGTGACCAAGACGCCTGTGGTCGCGATGCCATCGAGGAGTTCGACCGCAGCGCGCCCCATCGGGACCGCTCCCTTGCCGAATCCCAACACGATGGCGCGGTCGAAGGCGGTGAGGTCCAGAGCCCGGGATCCAATGTGAAGCGTGGGGCCATCACGGGTGACGGCGCGGAGGATGGCGGCGCCGGGGTCGATCGCTTCGAGCGCGGCGTCCGCGATTCGGAGCAGGTCGAGCCGGCGCGGATCCTCGCCGTGGGTCTCGGTTTCGAACTGGGTCATTGGTTGCTCCCACGCACGCGCCTCGCGGATGCCCCCTCCGTCTGCGGCCTACGGCCACAGCCACCCCCCACCCTTGGGGCGAGGGCAGTCGAGAGGGCGTGGTCCGCGAGACCGCCTATGCCTCGATCCAGGCTTTCAGGCCGACGAGGCCCTCTTCGATTTCGGGGACGTCGATGCCGGAGTAGGCGAACCGGATGTACTTCTGAGTCTCGCCGGGCACAGGGCGGCCGAAGTGCAGGCGGGTGCAGAACGAAACGCCGGTGGCGTGCAGGGCCGCCTGACGGAACTCGTCGTAGTCGCTCATTCCTTTGATCGCCATGGCCTCAGTCACGTTGGGCCACAGGTAGAAGGTGGCGTCCGGGCTGAAGCACTTGATGCCCTCGATGTCGTTCAACAGCGTGACCGCAGCATCGCGGCGAGCGTGCAGCGTATCGAGAATCGCCAGCACCTCGGTCTGGTCTCCCGCCAACCCGGCGACGGCACCGTGTTGGATGAAGTGGTTGGAGCACGACTCGTCGTTGACGTTGATCTTGGCGATGATGTCGACGATCTCCTTCGGGCCGATGCTCGCCCCAAGCCGCCATCCGGTCATCGCAAACTTCTTGGAGAAGGTGTACAAGATGACGGTGCGTTCGGCCATTCCAGGCTCTTCGACGATCGAGCGACTCCTGCCGGCGTAGCGCATGTCGAAATACGCCTCGTCACTGAGCAGATAGAGGTCATGCTTCAGGATGAGGGCGGCGAGGCGGGCCCTTTCCTCGGCCGACAGCTCAGTACCCATCGGGTTCTGCAAGTCGTTGAGGATGAAGAGGGTCGTCTTGTCGGTGATCGCTCGCTCGATGCCGTCGAAGTCCAGCTCAAAACCGTTCTCACCCTCGGTGTAACCGTAGGGGACGGCGGTGCCGCCGTGGAACTCGATCTGCGATTCGTAGATCGGATAGCCCGGGTTCGGGTAGAGCACCTCGTCGCCGGGGTTCATCAACGCCATGATGAACTTGCCGATGGTCGGCTTGCCGCCGGGCTGAACGGCAACGTTCTCCATCGTGTAGTCGACTGCGTGGGAAGCAGAGACGTTGAGGGCGATGGCCTCGCGCAGCTCGGGAATCCCAGCGTTGGGGCAGTACCCGGTCTTGCCCAGCTTGATCGCGGCAAACGATCCCTCGACCACGGTGGATGGCGTGGGCAGGTTCAAGTCACCGAGATGAAACGGATACACCGCGTTGCCTTGGGCGGCCCAAGCCGCGGCTTCCGCACCCACCGCAAAAGCGGTCTCGGTGCCCAGCCTGCTGATCCGGTCGGCGATTCGCATAGTCATAGCTCTCTTTCTCTTCCTTCAGGTCAAACCAAGTTCTTGGGCGTTCACGATGCTGGGGGTGACCTTGGGCAGGTCGCCGCTCAGCAAGGGCACGACGTCGTCGCTGTCCCACAGGGGGTAGCCCTCGAGGATGCCGGCGACGTTGGCGGCCGCCAGCGTCGCCATGCCCTGCCTCGTCCACACGGTTGCCGACGCGATGTGGGGCACCACGACAACGTTGTGGAGGTCGGTCAGACCCGGTTTCATGGCCGGCTCGTCCTCGACCACATCGAGACCCGCCTTGAAGTCGGGATGGGTGCGGCAATGGGCGACCAACGCCACCTCGTCGATGACCGGACCGCGGCTCGAGTTGATCAGAATGGCGTCCTCCTTCATCAGCGCCAACCGTTCGGCGTTGATGAGGTGCGTTGTCGTCTCGTCGAGCACGGTGTGGAGGCTGACCACGTCGGCCTCACGCAAGACAGCTTCAATGCTGTCGAGCTGTCGGCAGGTGATCGGCGCCTCCCCGTGGGCAACCAACAGGTCCGAGTAGTCGCTGATGTACTGCTCGAGGCCCTCGTTGCGATACAGGTCGTAGTAGACGACGTTCATCTTGAAGCCCTCGGCCATCATCCGGGCATAGGCTGCCCCAATCCGGCCACATCCGATGATGCCGACCGTCCCGCCGAAGAAGCGGGCGCCCATGTACATGGTCGGTAGCCAGCCTTCGAACTTGCCGGCACGCATGAAGTTGTCCGCTTCGACGACACGGCGGCCGGCCGAGAACGTCAGGGCCACTGCCATCTCTGCGGTCGTCTCCGTCAGTACCCCTGGGGTGTTGCCGACGGGGATGCCCGCCGCGGTGGCTCCGGCGACGTCGACGTTGTTGTAGCCGACGGCGTAGTTGCTGTAGGCGGTACCGCCGGCTGCGGCCAGCTTCGCAAAGAGATCGGCATTCCAGCCCTCAGTGAGCTGACCGATGGCGCCGTCGCAGCGATCGCCGAAGTGCTCGATGATCTCGTCGTTGGTGAGGACGTCTGGCGACTCGCACACCTCAACCGCGCAGTCGGCGGCAATCAGGATGTCGAGCCAGCGTGTCCCCGGCAGTTCCTTGGTAACGACGACCCGCCGCTTGCCTTCCGGATTGTGCACCGTCCATTCGTGGCCCATCAGTTCTCCCATCTCACAAACCAGTTGAGTCTCGTCATTCGCCGTTCAGGATCTCCTTCGCCATCCGCTCCATCTCGGACGGATCGACGAACTGCACGATGTCGGGTACGTCTTGGAGCAACGCCGCCGCCTTCTCCTGAAGGGCGGTCGGCACCTCTAGCAGGAAGGGGATGCCGTAGATCCTGCAGATGTGGAAGACGTCCTGATAGCTCGGTTGGCTGGGCAGCAGCGGCTCCGGGGCAAAGATCTTGTGGACGTAGCCGACCAGCAGATCGACCCGGTTCTGATCGTTGATCAGGCGCACGTGCATCCCGTGGCTGTCGAAACCGTTCGAGATCGGCACGGTGTCGTGGCCTTCGCATACGAGTGCGGTCAGCAACGTTGAATCCGTCCCCTCGAAGTATCCAATGGTCTTTCTCATCATCCCCTCCTACACGATGCCCTGGTCGACCATGGCGCGGGCAACCTTCAGGAAGCCGGCGATGTTGGCTCCCGCGACGTAGTTGCCGGGCTCTGCGTACTGTTCTGCGGCGTCGCGACAGCTCTGGTGGATGTCGCTCATGATCCCGAGCAGCCGCGAGTCGACCGAGTCGCGGCTCCACGAGGTGAACTCGGCGTTCTGTGCCATCTCCAGCCCGCTGGTGGCGACACCGCCTGCGTTGGCCGCTTTGCCGGGAGCAAACAGGATCTTCTGCTCCAAGAACTGGGCGGCGGCGTCAGGCGAACAGGGCATGTTGGCGCCTTCGGCCACGACAAAGACACCGTTGGCGAGAAGCTGCTTGGCATCCTCTCCGTCGAGTTCGTTCTGGGTGGCGCACGGCAGCGCAACTTCGGCGCCCTCGACGGCCCAGGGACGCATGTCGGGGTGGTATTCCACCCCAAAGTGCTCGGCGTATTCAGCGACGCGGCCGCGACGCACATTCTTCAATTCCTTGACCCACTCGAGCTTCTCGGAGTCGATGCCCTCGGGGTCGTATATGAACCCGGACGAGTCCGACAGCGTCACGGCCTTGCCGCCGAGCCGGTTGATGTTCTCGACGGCGTACTGGGCAACGTTGCCCGATCCTGAAACCAAGACCGTCTTGCCGTAAACGCTCTCTTGGCGAGTCTTGAGCATCTCTTCCGTGAAGTACACGGTGCCATATCCGGTGGACTCAGGGCGAATCAGGCTGCCGCCCCAATCGATCCCCTTGCCGGTCAGCACCCCGCTGAACTCATTGGTGAGCTTCTTGTACTGGCCGAACAGATAGCCGATCTCGCGACTCCCAACGCCGATGTCGCCGGCGGGGACATCGGTTCGGGAGCCGATGTGGCGATAGAGCTCCGACATGAAGGACTGACAGAACCGCATCACCTCGGTATCGCTTCGACCCTTGGGATCGAAGTCCGAACCGCCCTTGCCGCCGCCGAGCGGCAGCGTGGTCAAGGCGTTCTTGTAGACCTGCTCGAAGGCGAGGAACTTCAGCACGCCGAGGTTGACCGTCGGGTGGAAACGCAACCCGCCCTTGTAGGGGCCGATCGCGCTGTTCATCTCGATCCGAAATCCCCGGTTGACGTGGACCTCACCGGAGTCGTCGACCCACGGCACGCGGAACATGATGACGCGCTCCGGTTCGACCATCCGGTCGAGCACTTTCACCTCGAGAAACTCGGGATGACGGTCGAGCACCGGCCACACCGACTCGACTACCTCACGAGCTGCCTGATGGAACTCCGGCTCGTCTGGGCTGCGCTCGGCGACCCGCTCCATGAACTCGGCTACGGACTCTCTCACCGCATCACCTTCCGTTTCAGATCTATCGCTCCCACGTGTTTCTATCCCAAGCCGACGTTGGCGTTGAATGCTTCAATCAGCTCATCGATTGGGTCGGCCATCGCCTGGATCGAGGTCCAGTAGTCCGGGTCGTACCACTGGGCCTGGATCTCCTCGTAGGTCTTGCCCTGCTGCTCGACCCAGGTGTAGTACTTCAGGTTGTGGATGCGCTTGCGGTCGTAGTACGACAGCTCTTGCACGTAGTCGATCCCGGTACCCATCAGGTACTGATGGTACGACCCTGCGGCATCGAGAGTGCTGAACTCGCCGCGCTCTTCGTTGAGCTCTCCGAGCCGGCTCCCGTACATCTCCATCGAGTCGGTGCCGAGCGTAAGGACGACGTCGTTGGCGCCGAGCTCGTAGTACTTGGCGAACTTGATCGCCGACAACATGTTGCCGACCCCCGAGATCCCGAGCAACGGGAGCTGCTCGATGATGTCGGGCTTGACGCCCTGGTCGACCAGATAGGACCGACCGGCCGGCTCGTTGAACAGGCGAATGATGCTCATCGTCGCCTCGTCGTCGAGTCCAATGGCCAGATCCGTGTTCTTGACGTTGTGGATCCACGGGATGTGCTTGTCGCCGATCCCTTCGATGCGGTGCTCGCCGAACCCGTTGAACAGGATCGTCGGGCATTGCAGCGCCT
>CAYXMJ010000189.1:0-5835 GCA_964465915.1 uncultured Acidimicrobiaceae bacterium | reverse complement strand
CCAGAGGGGGCTGAGTACGGCAAACCCGATGAGCGCCATCCACACGATCAACGCCGGTTCAGTCATGACGCGTCTCCCACGACCGCGGAATACAGCGACTCCTCAACGACGACCACGGTGTCCTGGAACAACACCAAGCGCATCGTGGTCACCTCGTCCGATGTGGCGACCACCACATAAGGACGAATCTCGCCGCCAACGACCTCGCCCTCACCGGAGAACCGTGCATCCTGGAGGAGCACCTCTACCTGCTCCTTAGTCAGCTTGACCGGATATTCCTCGACATCGACGTCGAGCAACGAGAAATGGGCCAAGGTGTGGGGGTTCAGGATGGCCCGATCGGGCACGATCATCGAACCCCCCGCGGCCAGATCACGCAGCTGACCATAGAGGCCAAACCGCTGTGCGATGTGCGCTTGCTGACCGACCGTCAGGCTGCCCAGCGTGCCTGAGCCGTGGAAATGCACCGGTTGCGATTCGAGCGGCACCGCCGCGCTTCCTACCACGTTGATGAGGGCGGCGACCAGCGATCCAACGGCGACGAAACCGGCGAAGCGGCGGGCAGGACTCAGCGTTCACCTCCTCATGACGCGCCCGGACAGTAGCGATCCGTATGTGAGCACGCCGGTGTAGCTACTTCCAGTCCACGGCGCTGACCGCCCAGGCGAGACCTTCGGCGGGATCCTCGATCGCGAGGTGGAAGTTCCACCCACCGACTCGATCGCCGGGGTCCCAAGCAAACCATCGCAATTCCGCCGCCTCTTGTGCGAGGGCGGCGGGATCGGGCGGCCAGTCGTCTTCCATCCCAAGCAGCGAACTCACCGTCCACCACGCAGCAGCCCGGCCGATCGGTGTGCCGCGCCGGCGGCCGTAGGCACCTCCCCCGGCACCGACCCAGGTCAACAGCGCCAATGCCTGGCCTAGATCGACCTCCGCCAACCTGACCCGGTGCGGGCCCAGCGCCCGAATGGCATCGACCGCCAGCCCGACAATCGCCCGACATTCGGCGCGGCCGCTCGATTCTTCGGTCCATGGCTTGACCAGATCCAGGAGTGCGTCGCAGACCATCGGATCTCCGCCTTCGGCAACAACCGCAGTGGGAAGTTCGACCCACCGCATCTCGGGCAGCTCATACTCGGGGAAGTTGGCCCGGTCGGCGCGATAGTCGGCGGCGGGGTACGACGGTTCCCAACCGAAGGGGTTCAGCGGAATCTCCAGGACGAGGCCGTCAACATCCTCGTCGGCAATGGTCTCGCCGCGGATGGCACGCTCACCCGCCACCAGCGCCCGCGACCGGGGATCGCCGATGTGAGATTCGAGCTCGTCCCAGGCGTGCGTCGACGCAGCCACTTCCCACAGCGGCCCAAGCGCATACCGGCCGGCACCCTCCCGCACCACGGCCCCCGCATACGGCCCGGGGGCATCCAAGGCAATGCGGTACTCGGCGAACTGTGCGGCTCCCCACAACTGCTTGCCCCGCTCGGTCGCCTCGAGACAGCGATCCCGCAGCTCAACCAGACCGTCCCAATCACGGTCGGCCACGATCCCATCGATGAACCGCACCAAACCGTTGAGGTCGCTGCCCTCGACCAGGGCGATGAGGCGGTCAGAGTCCATGAGTGCACAACGTTACCGTCACCACGGCGCGGCAGGCCCGGACGGCTCGCCTACGGATTCACTCAGCCGTTGGCGACACAGCTACCGAGGCTGATCGTTTGCTGCTGCATCACCGGCGCCAACCGACCCGACGGCGGACACGACACGTGCCCGTAACCGAGATAGTGGCCGACTTCGTGGTTGACGAGGTAGCGCCGGTAGGTCTTGAGCGGCGCGGGCCACCACGACGTGGCCCCGGTCCAGCGGTTCACGTTGAGGATGACCTTGCTGCCTCGGCGGCACGAGTAATAGCCCCCGGTGTTGAGCGGAGCGCACAGCCGGTCGACGGTGCACGGCGACGCCAGGATGATGTGCATGGCTCCGCCTGAGGCGACTCGCCGAAAGCCGGTGCGGCCGCTGCCGATCCAGCTGCGAGTATCGCCGAAGGTACACGGTCGACCTCAGCGGCAAACTGATCGGGGTCGATTCCTATGCTCCAGCTTCCATTTGAAAGCCTCTTGCATGGGCCGGAGAGTACACCGTCGTTCCTCAGACCAGCGACACGACCGCATCACACCCGTGGTCGCCTAGTCTGCGCAGTTCAATGCCTGCCTCCTCCCCCACTGCGACCTTGTTGGTGTCGTGCCCCGACCAGCGCGGGCTCGTTGCCGCCGTGTCCAACTTCATCTTCGAGTTTGACGGCAACATCATCCACGCCGATCAGCACACGGACCTCGAGGAGGGTACGTTCCTGCAACGAGTCGAATGGGAGCTCGACGGCTTTGGCCTCGAACGGGCGGCCATCGCCGATGCTTTCGCCCCAGTCGCCGCCGGCTTCGGAATGGACTGGAGCCTGCGGTTTTCGGACAACCGCCCCAAGATCGCCATCTTCGTGTCCCAGCAAGCCCACTGCTTGTACGACTTGCTGGCACGGTGGAGGATGGACGAACTACGCGCCGACATCCCCCTCGTCGTGTCCAACCATGCCGATCTCGAGTCGGTTGCCGGCGAGTTCGGCATTGAGTTCCACCACCTCCCGGTCACTCACGAAACCAAGGCGGCCCAGGAAGCGGCCGCTCGCCGTCTGCTAGTCGAACACAACATCGATACCGTCATGCTCGCTCGCTACATGCAGATCCTCTCGCCCGACTTTGTTAGTGCGTACCCCAGCAACATCATCAACATCCATCATTCGTTCCTGCCGGCATTCGCCGGGGCCCGCCCCTACCACCAGGCTCATGAGCGTGGAGTGAAGGTGATCGGGGCGACGGCTCACTATGTGACCGCCGACCTCGATGCCGGCCCGATCATCGCCCAGGATGTGGCCGGGGTGAGTCACCGCGATTCGGTGACCGATCTGGTCCGTACCGGGCGCGACCTGGAGAAGGTGGTCCTAGCCAGGGCCGTCCGTCTCCACATCGACAACCGCGTCCTGGTGTACGGCAATCGCACCGTCATCTTCGACTGAACTGAGGACCCATGGCTCTGCAGTGTGGAATAGTCGGACTGCCAAATGTCGGCAAGTCGACGCTTTTCAACGCACTAACCAAGGCCGAAATCCCAGCTGAGAACTACCCCTTCTGCACCATCGACCCCAACGTCGGGGTGGTACCCGTCCCCGATCTGCGCGTCGACGAGATCGCCGCAATCGTGCAGCCCGAAGAAATCGTCCACACCGCGATGGAGTTTGTCGACATCGCCGGGCTGGTGAGCGGGGCATCTCGCGGTGAGGGGCTCGGCAACAAGTTCCTCGCCCACATCCGCGAGGTCGATGCGATCGTCCACATCGTGCGCTGCTTCGACGACCCGGATATTGCCCACGTCACCGGTGGCGTCGATCCACTGGGCGACGTCGAGATCATCAACACCGAGCTGGCCCTTGCCGACGAGGAAGCCGTCGACCGAGCCCTCGAGCGCTACGGCCGCAGGGGCCGCGCCGGTGACAAGGACGCCCTCGCGGTGGCCACCGTCCTCGAGCGAGTACGGGATCATCTCGATGAGGGCAAGCAGGCACGCTCGCTCGGGCTCAAGCCCACTGAGCACGCCATGCTGGCTGAGCTGCAGCTTCTCACCCTCAAGCCGGTGCTCTACGTCGCCAACATCGAAGAGGCCGCCGATCACGACAACGCCTTTGTCCACGCCCTCGAGGCCCACGCGGCTGCCGAGAGCGCCGACATCGTCGTCATCTGCGCCGCCATCGAAGCGGAGATCGCCCAACTCGACGACGCCGACAAGGCCGAGTTTCTCGCCGACATCGACGAAACGGAACCGGGACTCAACCGGGTCATCCGGGCTGCCTACCACCTGCTCGACCTCGGTACCTTTTTCACCGCCGGGGAGAAGCAAGCCAGGGCATGGACATTCCGTCACGGGATGAGGGCGCCGCAGGTCGCCGGGCGCATCCATACCGACTTCGAGAAGGGGTTCATCCGCGCCGAGGTGGTCAACCACAAGGACTTCGTCGCTCTCGGTGGCGAAGTCGGCGCCAAAGAGGCAGGCAAGTGGCGCCTGGAGGGCAAGGACTACGTGGTCCAGGAGGGCGATGTGATCTACTTCCGGTTCAACGTCTAGCGGGGTGGAGCGGTCGGATTCATGATCTGGAGGATGTTCTCTCGTCCGGTTGCCGGCTTCGGCGTGCTCGTGGCGCAAGTGCTGCGCGCCGCCCACCGGGAGGACCTCCCCACGCTCCAGAACCAAGACCCTTCCGGCTGGTTCGGCGACCCCAGCCTGCCACCGCTCCGTCTCGTCGTCCTCGGCGACAGTTCTGTCACCGCCCCGGGCGTCGAACCACTCGACGATGCCTTTGTGCGCAGACTCGCCCGGCACCTTTCCGATCGCCATCACGTCGAGTTGGTCTCCGTTGCGGTCGGCGGGGCCAAAGTGAGCGACGTGCTGCGGGACCAACTGGGCCCGGCGTTGGCGCTCGAGCCGGATCTCGCCATCGTCTCGGCCGGCGCCAACGACGCGCTGCGAGCTACCCCGGTAGCGCGTTTCGAGAGTGACTACGCCGCGATCGTTTCACGCCTGGTCGAGAACGTCCCCATGGTCGGTGTCTCCGGGCTGGGCGACCTGGGGATGGTTCCCCGACTGCCAACTCCAATCCGGGCCTACGTCAGCGTGCGCGCCCGGTCGTTCAACAACGCGATTCGCCGGGTCGTGGCCGACCACGCGGGCGTCTACAAGACACGAACCTGGGGCGAGTTCTGGACCCCATTCGTCACGATGCCCGACGAGGCCTTTGCCGCCGACATGTTCCACGCCAGCGGCGTCGGCCACAGTCTGTTTGCCGCGTCGATGTATCCGGTAGTCGACGCCCTACTCGCCGAACGGGACGGTGGCGGCTGAAGCGCCGGCCTGATGTGGCCACCCAACCAAGAAGTCCCTAATCAGCGATGTAACCGTGCCCACCACACTTGCGTTGTATCCCTCAGGGACGATCAGGTCGGCGTACCGTTTCGACGGTTCGACAAACTGGAGATGCATCGGCCGCACCGTCCGCAGATATTGGGTGAGAACGGAATCGACGGTGCGTCCGCGTTCGATGATGTCGCGCCGTAGCCGCCGCATCAGGCGCAGATCGGCCGCCGTATCGACATAGATCCGCAGGTCCATCAACTCGCGCAGTTCCGGCTCGGCTAGCACGAGAATGCCTTCGATGATGATGACCCGCTCGGCGTCCACTCGAACCGTCTCATCGGTGCGGCGGGTGTGGGTCGAGAAGTCGTAGACGGGACGCCGGATCGAGCCGCCGGCCCGCAGCTCCTCGATGTGGCGGACCAGAAGTTCAGTTTCGAGCGAGTCGGGGTGGTCAAAATTGACCTTGGCTCGTTCCTCGAAGGGAATCTCAGCCTGTACCCGGTAGTACTGGTCGTGTTGGATCAGCGCCACTAGGTCATCGCCGACCGCGTTGACGACGGCCTCAGCGATGGTCGTCTTGCCTGAGCCGGAACCACCGGCCATGCCGATGATGAGCGGACGCTGCTCACCGTCGGTAGGCCAGCGATGGTGTGCGTCGTCGATGTTGATGTCGATCGCCACGTGTGCCTCGCTGGCTCGGCTGATGCCAAGTTAGCAACGTGAAGTGCCCGCCCGAAACGACGGCCTACATTCTGTTGAAGCGAGCGGGCCGCTAGGTTCTGACTCCGCTACCCGAGACAACGACGTGCCTGCTTCCACTACAGACTTCACCCCCGAGCTCCGGTCCGACGTGATCCGCCGTCGCCTGTTCACTATGTCACG
>CAYXMJ010000188.1:0-5872 GCA_964465915.1 uncultured Acidimicrobiaceae bacterium | reverse complement strand
GCCTGGCCCGAGAAGAAGCAGAACAAGTTCCGTCTGGTTCCGACGACGTGTTTCAACTGCGAGTCGGCGTGCGGATTGCTGGCCTACGTCGACAAGGAGACGGGCGAGGTGCGCCGCTTCGAAGGCAACCCGGCCCATCCCGGGTCGCGGGGCCGCAACTGTGCCAAGGGCCCGGCCACGATCAACCAGATGTACGACCCGGAACGGATTCTGCATCCGCTCCGCCGGGTCGGCGAGCGTGGCTCCGGCCAATGGGAACAGGTGACGTGGGAGGCGGCCCTCGACGACATCGCCGGCCGGATGCGTACCGCCATCCAGGAGGGTCGGCAGGACGAGATCATGTACCACGTCGGCCGCCCGGGCGAGGACGGGTTCATGGACCGCACCCTCAAGGCCTGGGGAGTCGACGGCCACAACAGCCATACCAACATCTGCTCGTCGGGTGCCCGCACCGGCTATGCCATGTGGATGGGGCACGACCGACCGTCGGCCGACTTCGCCAATGCCCGGTTCATCCTGCTGCTGTCGTCGCACCTCGAGACCGGCCACTACTTCAACCCGCACGCCCAGCGGATCATGGAGGGTAAGCAGGCCGGGGCCAAGCTGGCCACGATCGACCCACGTCTGTCGAATACCGCATCGATGTCGGACTACTGGCTGTCGCCGTGGCCGGGCACCGAGGCCGCCATCCTGCTTGCCATCGCTCGGCTGCTGCTCGAATGGGATGCCGTCGACCACGGTTTCGTGCGCCGCTGGGTGAACTGGAGTGACTCGATGGCGGCCGTGGCGCCGGAGCGTCCGCACACCTACGAAGCGTTCATCCAGGTGCTCAAGGAGACCTACTCGGGTTACACGCTCGAGTACGCCGCCGAGGAATCCGGGGTGCCCGCCGACCGCATCGAAGCCGTGGCCCGCGGCATCGCCGAGGCCGGTCATCGGTTTGCATCGCACACCTGGCGGTCCGCCGGTTCGGGCAATCTCGGCGGCTGGCAGGTGGCCCGCTGCCTGTGGCTTCTCCAGGTGCTCACCGGATCGGTCGGAACCCGGGGCGGGACCTCGCCCAGTGCGTGGGACAAGTTCAAGCCACAGCACTGGAACATGCCGCCGCCGCACAGCCGCTGGAACGAGTTGCTGTGGCCCATCGAGTATCCGCTGGCGCACCATGAGATGTCGATCCTGTTGCCGCACCTGGTCAAAGAGGGCCGGGGCAAGCTCGACGTCTACTTCTCGCGGGTCTACAACCCTGTGTGGACCAACCCCGATGGGTTCTCTTGGCTCGAGATGCTCACCGACGAGTCAAAGGTCGGTCTGCACGTCGCGTTGACCCCTACCTGGTCGGAGACGGCTTGGTTTGCCGACTATGTGCTGCCGATGGGTGTGTCGTCGGAACGCCACGACACCCATTCATATGAGACCCATGCCGCCCGCTGGCTCGGCTTCCGTCAGCCCGTGTTGCGGGTCGCCGGCGAGCGCGACGGCAAGACCTACGACCGCACGTACGAGGCGAACCCCGGCGAGGTGTGGGAGGAGACGGAGTTCTGGTTCGACCTGTCATGGCGGATCGACCCCGACGGCAGCCTCGGCATCAAGGAGTACTTCGAGTCGCCCAACGACCCTTCCCGGCCGGTGTCGGTCGACGAGTACTACGGCTGGATGTTCGACAACTCCGTGCCCGGGCTCCCCGAGAGGGCGGAGGCCGAGGGGCTCACCCCGCTGGCGTACATGCGCAAGTACGGGGCGGTCGAAGTCGACCGCGACATCTACCGGGTCCACGAGCGGATCGTGTATTCGGAGAATCCGTCGGTCGAGGTCGACAGTCAACCGATGACCGGCTTCGCCTCGCCGAGCCGCAAGCTGGAGTGGTACAGCCGGACGATGGCCGATTGGGGTTGGAAGGAAGACGCAATCCCTACCTACCTCAAGACCCACGTCTACTGGCGGGACATGGACATCGCAGGCAACGAACGGATCCTGCTGCCCATCTTCCGGCTCCCAACACTGATCCACACCCGGTCGGGCAACGCCAAGTATCTGTACGAGATCAGCCACGGCCATCCGCTGTGGATGTATCCCGGTGACGCCGACGAACTCGGGTTCGAGACCGGAGACATGATCCGGATCAACACCGATATCGGCTATTTCGTGATGCGGGTGTGGCGCACGGAGGGGATTCGCCCCGGGGTCGTCGCCGCCTCGCATCACTTGGGTCGATGGCGATTGGCCGACGACACGGGGAACGAGCGCTGGTCGTCGGCTTTGGTCGACCTGTCGCGCCAGGAGCACGGGTGGATGCTGCGCCAGAAGCAGGGCATCGCTCCGTTCGAATCCGACGACCCGGACAGCGAGCGGATCTGGTGGCAGGACGCCGGGGTGAATCAGAACCTGGCGTTCCCGGTTCATCCCGACCCGATCTCGGGGATGCACGCCTGGCATCAGCGGGTGCGGCTTGGCCCGGCCAAACCGGGCGACCGGTACGGCGACGTCTTCGTCGATACCGACAAGAGCCACCAGGTGTACCAGGAGTGGAAGGCCCTGACGAAGCCGGGGCCGGGGCCGGGAAACGTGCGGCGCCCGCTGTGGCTCGACCGGCCGGTGAAGCCGACCCCCGATGCCTACCAGTTTCGATCCTGATACCGGGTCCGCGGCAACCGCGGCCCGAGATGAAGCCGAGCAATGGATCGAACTGGCGCGCCGGTGGCGGAGGGATGATTGGGACGATGTCGTCCCGTCGGAGCATGCTGTCGTCGGCTTCTTCGATCCCGGGTCGGACCTAGATCGCCGCGCTCGGCAGTGGGGCCACCAGTTCACGGGATATGAGTTGGCACATCTGGCCTCATTCTCTGCTGGTCTTGCCGCCGTCGAGGCCGACGGGTGGCAGACGGGCGACCAAGCGTTGGCGACTCGGGCGTATGCCGATCGCCGGATGCTGCTGGGTGACCGGCTGCTGCATTGGGCGGTGCCGTGGCTCGATGCGATGGGCCGTTGCTATCCAGCGCAACGTGAGGTGGCGTTCGCGAGCAGGGACCAATTGCTCGGCTTCGGTGATCGACTCCGCCCGGCGCCGCTGCTGACCGGCTCGGAAGGCCTCGCCCCGCCGGGGGAGGACAGCTTTGGCCCGACGAGACTCGATGCCGACCTGGGCCGCTACCTGCGCTCGGTGTGGTCGGGGCTCGTGGTGCTCGATGCGACGGTGCGGTCGCTGACCGGACTGCCCGAATCGGCGATCGAGGTCGGATCTCGAGCCGACCTGGCCACGTTGTATGCGGTTGCGGCGGCTAGATGGGAGGGCCTCGCCGATCGCCACCCGGGGAGTGCTCGGCTGTGGATGGATCTGGTACATCGCGCGGAGCGAACCGGAGCCGCGTTGCGATAGGCGCGAAGCCGTCATGTTCCTGTGTCGACTGCGATACTCTCGCCGGTGCCCTCGCAAGACACCGCCGCCGCCCTTCTCACTTCGGATGAGTTCACCCGCGGCGTGGTTGCCGGTTTTGTGGCGCTCGCAGTGGGCCTTGCCATCGTCCCTCTGTGGCGGCGGGGGCGCGACTCCGCTGTGCCCATTGTCGGACTCCTACTCACGGCGGCCGCCGGGGGGGTTCTCTTCGCTGGATTTGACGTTCCGGATGGGCTCGGCTTCGGGCTCGCCCTCCTCGCCGTTGGAGGGGCGTTGTGTCAACTGGTTCGCCTTGGGCCGGTGCTCAACGCGGCAGTGGCCGTTCCGGGCGCGTGGTTGGTTGCCAGCGTCGTTGAGTATCCCGGGAGTCAATGGGTGCCCTGGCTGCTCTTCGGCTTCATCGTGTTCGGCGCCGCGCTCGTTTCGGATTTCGACCGACATTTTGCCGGGCGAGGCTACGGCCCCATCCTCCTCGTGATCAGCATTGCAGGGATGTTTGCGACACTGCCAGACACGGAGGAGATCCTGGTGGTGTTCGGTGCCGCCTTGCCGCTGGTGCTTCTGGCGTGGCCCAAGGTCTTCGCCTTCCTCGGGGCATCAGGCATCTTCCCCGCTCTGGGGCTGCTGGCCTGGGTCATCGCCGTCGATGGCCGGGGGCGCGAGAGCGCCGTCATCGGGGCCGTCGCTTGCCTTGGTCTGTTGGTGATCGAGCCGGTGGTTCGACGGTGGGGCGCCACGACCCTACTGGATCGGCTCTCGGCCACTTGGTCGCAGGCTCTGGCCGTCGCTGGTGCACAAGCCATCGTGGTTCTGTTGGCGGCGCGGGTTGTCGGCCTCCGCGAGACCTCCGCGGCTGCGCTGATACTGGCGATCACATTGGCGACGGCTACCGGCCTCGCTCTCGACCGACTCGGAGGACAATGATCGAGGGGGTGTCCCTGGGTTCGGTGCTGAAGACGAGTGTCGGTCTGGCAACTGCCGTGGGGTAGTCTCACCGGATTCTCAATCCCTCGATCTTGTGGACGGATCGGAGCGGTCGTCGACTTGGCGTTCGAGCTATCACGCTGAGTACCGACAACGTTTGGGCCGGCGGTTCTCTGCGATTCCGCCTCGGTCTGTGCCCCGAATTCACCGGTTGAGTAGTGCGGTCACCCTGCCGATAGCCCTTGGATGCGTTTACGTGTGCTCGGTGGCATCCTGCTGGTCATGGCGACGATCCTTGTCGCGCCTGGGGCCGCGTTGGCGGCCTGTGGAGCCCCGCCGACACTGATCACTTCAGTCGAGGAAGCCCACACAGTCTTTGTCGGCCGGACGGTAGAGGTCACCAACCGGGGCCGTACGGCCGAGATGGAGGTTCTTCAGATCTGGAAGGGCCGCGACCTTCCCCAGTATGTAACCGTTGCCGGCGGCTCCGCAGATGCGACCGAGGTCGATAGCGACGACCGGATCTTCGAGAACGGTCGCACCTACCTCGTGTTTCCCCACAACCGCACCTCCCCATTCACCGACGATCGCTGCACCGCTACCCGGTTGTACGACACGCCCACCGGCAAGGCCATCCCGGCCAACCTCGAGGCTGCGGTTGGCGCCGACCAAGCCAGAGTGCCGGTGGCGGCACCGGCCAACGATGGGGCGATAGATGGCTCCCAGATGGGTCCGTGGATCGTCGGTATGGGGTTGCTGCTCCTCGGCCTCCTGCTCGTGTGGGGCTATACGAGGCTCACCCGTGGCGACGGCGCCCGAGCCTCGGCCCGGCGTCAGGAACGATTCGCGGTCGAGAAGGCCGCGGTCGCCGCGGCCGCGGCCGCGGAGGAGGAACGGCCAACGCCGATCACCCACGCTGACTCCCCTTTCCGCAAGCGCGGCATCGCGCGGATTCCCTTCGTAGGAGGCCTCTCGGGACGGTTCCGACGCTCAGGGCTCGACAATGCCCGCAAGATGAGCTCCCAGGGGCAGAAGCGTCGCAGGTAGAGCGGCGGGACGACCGTGCTGCGGCAATCCGGGCCCATCGCGTAGCCAGCGAGCAGGCGACTTCGGCAGCTGAGAAGGAACCGGTGAGCCACCGGCCCCACCCGATGACACACGCCTCGTCGCCGTTCAAGAAGCGTTCGAGTTCGTCGTTGAGCCGGCGGTTGGCCGGGCGCTTCAGACGAGAGTGACGCCGCCGCCGCCCCGTTCGATCCCGCCGATCACTGTTGCGGGTTTGCCGGCTGCTTCGAGCACGTTGATGGCGTCGCTGGCCTGAATCTGTGGCACGACGGCCACAAAGCCGATGCCCATGTTGAACGTCCGGAAGAGTTCTTCGCGGTCCGCTCCTGATACTTCGCCGAGCGTGGTGAAGACCGGCGGGGGAGTCCATGCCGAGGTATCGATGACGGTGGCACAATCGTCGGGAAGAATCCGAGGAACGTTGCCGGGCAAACCGCCGCCGGTGATGTGGGCGAGGCCATGGACCTCGACGACATCGAGCAGGGCCAGCAC
>CAYXMJ010000187.1:0-5883 GCA_964465915.1 uncultured Acidimicrobiaceae bacterium | reverse complement strand
GACCCGATCGAGGGTGGTCTTCTGCATGGCCAAGAGGGTACGTGGATGTAGTTGCGCCCGTCACTCACCTCGAATGGGCGCCGGCGGCATTCTCCGCCCGGCCGGGCAATAGGCTGCGAGCCTTGTCCCCGTTCGTTCGGCGGTGCGCATGATCCGGCTCGACCAGGTCACCAAGGTGTTTCCCGGTACCGCCGCGCCCGCCGTGGACCACCTCTCGCTGGAAGTGGCCGAGGGTGAGGTGGTCGTCCTTGTCGGCCCCTCCGGCTGCGGCAAGACGACCACGCTCAAGATGATCAACCGACTCATCGAACCCAGCTCCGGGACGATCAGCGTCGGCGGACGGGACGTCGAGAGCCTGCCGGCCCATGAGGTCCGCCGCCATATCGGCTACGTGATCCAGCAGATCGGCCTGTTCCCCCACAAGACCATCGGCGACAACATCGCCACCGTCCCCAAACTGCTCGGGTGGGACAAGGCCCGGATCGCCGAGCGCGTGAACGAGCTCGTCGCGCTGGTCGACCTCTCCCCGGACATGGTCGACCGCTACCCAGCCGCGCTCTCCGGTGGCCAGCGACAGCGCGTTGGGGTTGCCCGTGCGTTGGCCGCCGACCCTCCGGTCCTCCTCATGGACGAACCGTTCGGGGCGGTCGACCCCATCGTCCGTACCCGCTTGCAGGACGAGCTGATCTCGCTCCAGGCCCGGCTGCAGAAGACGATCGTGCTCGTGACCCACGACATCGACGAGGCGATCAAGCTGGGCGATCGCGTGGCCATCCTCAGCACCGGGGGCATCCTCCAGCAATACGCCACCCCGGCCGAGATCCTGGGAGAACCCGCCAGCGATTTCGTCGCCGACTTCCTCGGCACCGACCGGGGCATCAAGCGCCTGTCGCTGATCCCGGTGTCCGCGGTCGAGCTCGAACCAGGGCCGGTCGTGGCACCGAGCGCCACCGCCGCCGAGGCCGAACAGGCCATGCGTGAATACGCAGTCACCTGGATCGCCGTCGGCAAGGGTGAACAGCTCGACGGCTGGCTCTCGCGCGGCGATATCGACGGATCCATCGACACGTCTCGCCTGCGCCCGTTCCAGACGCGCCTCACCCCGACGAGCAGCCTCAAGGAAGCTCTCGACGCGGTCATCACCTCGCAGACGGCGGTTGCTGCCGTCTTCGACGGTGACCGCTTCGTCGGGATGATCACGGCCGACCAGATCAGCAAGGAGATCGTGCAGTGATCCTCGCCCAGACCGCCGACCAGCCCTTCTTCCGCTGGGATTGGGTGGCCGACCACGTCGACGACATCTGGGCGGCAACCGCCGAGCATCTGTGGCTCACTGCCTTGGCCGTCGGCATCGGTCTCGTCATCAGCCTCGCGCTGTCCGCCATCGTGCTGCGGTGGCGGAAGGCGTACACGCCGGTGACCTGGATCACGGGCATTCTCTACACGATCCCCAGCCTGGCACTCTTCGCCTTCCTGGTTCCGATCACCGGTCTCTCCACCACCACGGCCCTGGTCGGCCTCGTGTCCTACACGCTGCTGATCCTGATCCGCAACATCGTGGCCGGCATCGATGGTGTGCCACGGGAGATCCTCGAAGCGGCCCGAGGCATGGGATACACCAAACGGCGGCAGTTCTTCGATATCGAGCTACCCCTGGCACTCCCGGTGATCATTGCCGGGATCCGCATCGCCGCCGTCACCACGATCGGGCTGGTGACCGTGACCGCCCTCATCGGCAAGGGTGGCCTGGGCTTCTTCATCCTGCGCGGACTCAACCTGTTCTACTCCTCGGTGGGAACCACCCAGATCGTCGTCGGCACCGTGGTGTCGGTGCTGCTTGCGATTGCCGTCGACCTCGCCCTCGTCGGAGCGGAGCGGCTGGCGACACCCTGGGCGCGGCACAAGGCGACCTCGTGATCGAGTTCCTGGGCGATGTCGCCGCCTGGTTCACCGACCCGGAGAACTGGTCGGGGGTCAATGGAATCCCGAACCGGATGTGGGAACACATCCAGATGTCAGCGTTTGCGCTCTTGGTAGCCGCTGCTGTTGCCTTGCCGATCGCGGTCTGGCTGGGGCACCACCGCCGGGGTGGGCAAGTGGCGGTCGCCACGGTCAACATCGGCCGAGCGATCCCTTCGTTCGCCATCGTGGCGCTGGCGCTCCCCATCACGATCCGTCTCGGTCTTGGCCTGGGTTTCTGGCCGACGTTCCTGGCGCTGTTCGTGTTGGCGATTCCTCCGATGTTCGCCAACGGCTACATCGGAGTGCGCAACGTCGATCCCGCTCTGGTCGAAGCCGGGCGGGGAATGGGGATGACGGACCGGGAGCTGCTGAGGAAGGTCGAGGTGCCGATGGCATCGCCGGTCATCCTGGCGGCCGTGCGAGTGGCTGCGGTGCAGGTGGTGGCCACGGCGACGCTGGGGGCCCTCGTGGCGTGGGGCGGGCTCGGTCGCTACATCATCGACGGCTTCGCCACCCAGAACAACGTCATGGTGTTCGCCGGAGGTTTGCTGGTGGCCCTGCTCGCGATCGTCACCGAGCTGGTGCTCGGCAGGGTGGAAAAGCGGGTCGTCCCCAAAGGCATCCAGCGCACCGACGCCGACGAGATCCACAAGGCCGCGGCGTAGGCACGCCGGCAATCACCTCCCGGGGATCAGCTAGGTTCCTGTCGATTCCAACCAAGGAGGGACGACCCATGCGGAAACGACTCCGCAAGGGCGCCATCGGGGCGGTCCTCATGGCTGTGGTGCTCGTGGCCGCAGCGTGTGGATCGGGTGATGACGCCGATTCAGGGGCCAAGGACGGACCGACCATCACGATTGGCTCGGCCAACTTCAGCGAGAGCGCGCTCGTCGCCGAGATCTATGCCCAAGCCCTCGAGGCTGACGGCTTTCCCATCGACCGCAACCTGAACGTCGGCAACCGCGAGATCTACTGGCAGGCTCTCGAGAGCGGCGATCTGGGGCTCATCCCCGAGTACATCGGCACGCTGCTGACCTTCCTCGGTGGGACATCGAGTCCCGACAGCGGGGCCACCTACGACGCTCTGGTCGAAGCGACCGGCGCCGTCGATGTCGTGGTGTTCGAGCCCGCCCCGGCGCAGGACAAGAACGGTTTCGTGGTCACCCAGGAGACGGCCGACGAGCTCGAAGTGGAGAAGGTCAGTGATCTCGACCAGTACAACGGCACGCTCACCCTCGGCGGGCCGCCGGAGTGCCCGGAGCGCGAGTTCTGCCTGGTGGGCCTGGAAGGCGTCTACGGGCTCGACTTCGCGGAGTTCAAGGCACTCGACCCGGGCGGCCCACTCACGGTGGCGGCACTCGAAGGCGGCGAGATCGACGTCGGTCTCCTGTTCACCTCCGATGGTGTCATCGCCGCCAAGGGGTTCGTCCTCCTCGAGGATGACAAGGCCCTCCAGCCGGCCGAGAACATCGCCCCCGTCCTGCGCAAGGAGATCGCCGACGCCTACGGCGACGAGCTGCGCGACCGACTCGACGAGGTCAGCGAGGTGCTCACGACCCAGGAGTTGATCCTGCTCAACAAGGCTGTTGGCGCCGACGGCGAAGACCCCGACAAGGTCGCCGCCGACTGGCTCGCCGAGAACGACCTGACCTGACCCAAGACGACTGACCGACGATGGGCGCCTCACCCGGGGCGCCCATCGCGCGCCCCGTCCTTGCGAACCCAGGGTTCGCAGCTACACGTCGTGTGTTCGGCAGCCCACGGTTCACGCCTCGCGGGCGGAAGTCGCGTAGGTGACGGCCAGCCAAACGGCTCCGACGGCGGTGAGCACCACACCGAGGACGATGAGGACGCGGGTCTGGTCCACCAGCGAGCGAGCCAGGATGTCATAGGACGCGGTCGTGATGATCGTCGCGAGCTCGCCGCTCACCTGGCTCTCAGCAAAGCTCCTACCGAGCGGGACGGCCGCGTAGCTCAAGCCGACCGCCACGAAGCTCGCTAGACCGATCGCAACCAGCGACCACGCCCGGTAGGGCGAGAGGATCAGGAGCACCGCGGCGAGGAAGACGGCAAGGGCGGCGGCCAAGGCGCCGACCCACGGACCGATGTCGGCCCAGAAGGCCAGCGAGGGCAGTGCCCCTGCCTCGATGATCTCGACTGCGTCGAAGAAGTCATCGGGGATCTGGTTGACCAGCGTCGGGGCAGCATCCGCGATCGGGCCCAGGAGGGCGTCCTTCACGGCGATGAGGCTCAACGTGATCGGCGACTGCTCGCCCGTTACCAGCACCCGGTGGATCGAACCCGCCACGGCCACGTTGGTGGAGTCGAGGGCCGGCGAGTCCAGCACGACGACGACGAGGTCGCGCAGCGGATCCTCGAAGAAACCGATCAACGGGACGGCTTCAACGGCCTTGCCCACCGCCACGTCGGCGATGGCATCTCGGGTCTCCTCGGTCTGCAACGCCTCGGTGACACCCTCGGCGAAGTTCGCAGAGTTGAGCATCTGCCGATCGAACCACAACGCCACATTCGCCGCCGCCGCAAGGACGGCGATCAGAAGCGAGATGCTGACGATGATGGCGGCCCAACGAGCGCCCACGTGACCTCCGAACGGCTGGGCAACCCTACCGAGTGGATCCCCGATGGCGGCCGCAGAGCGGGAAAACCCCGCGTAGCAGACCACTTGAAGTGGTCCGCGCGATCCGTAGGGTGAAGGAGATGGCAATGCGAGTGCTGTTGGGGGTTCTGGTGGCGGCACTGCTGGCGGCGTGCACGGGTTCGGAGTCGACGCCGGCCACGACACCGACGGCCACTGGAGCCCCATCCAGCTCGACAACGACGTCGACCACCGCCCCGCCGACCACGACCACCACCACGGAGGCCGACCGGGTGGCCGAGATCCAGGCGATCTTCCAAGACCTCGAAGAGCGCCGTCTGGATGCGCTCTATAGGCGTGACGTCGAGGCCTTCTCGGCGCTCTTTGCCAACGAGGCGTATCTGGAGCAAGACCTTCAAAGCTTTGAGCTCGTGGAGTTCATTGCTGCACCAGATCAGGTCATCGCCGGGGTAACGGAGATTCTGCACGACGACGGAGCTTGCGCTGCGATACGGGTCGAGACCGACTACACGGATTTCTTCGGCCCGGCTGGTGTCGGTCAGCGACAGGTGACTCTCGAAGCTTCCAACGGACAATGGGGCTTCTCCTATGTGGGGGAGGGGTGGGAATGCATCGGACCGCATCCGCTCGGGGGCTAGCCATTGGACTTGCAAGCCTCGCTCTTCTCCTGGTGTCTCCGGCACGAGTATCGGCCGATGATTGTGAGTTCGATCGGGCGGCGGGTCAGATCCGGTGCAACGCCCACGGAGACGAGCGGGAGACCACTGCGCCGACCGCCAGGCCGGGTCGCAACGGCGAGCCACCGCCCCGGATCTACGTGCACACCGCCACGGATCCCGGCGTCGGCGACTGCTACTTCGTCTCGGCCACCCCGGGTGGGCTCGACATCACCGACCCCCTCGACGAGCCGCTGATCGTGAACATCGTCACGACGCTCCCGCCCTGCCCCGGCATCGCACCCGTCGTCACTCCGGAGGAGATCCAGACCCGCGCCTGGGAGATCTTCCGCAGCTTCGCCCTGGCCCTGCCCGAACCGGTGATGCAGCCCCCCGCCGCCGGCATCACCGGCCTGCCCACGTACCTCTCGGCAGCCGAGCCCGATCCCATCACCTACAGCGAGCTGCTGCCCGATGGCCGCACGTTGGCGGTCCGTGCCACCGTCGGCGCCATCCAGGTGGATTGGGGCGACGGCTTCGCCGCGACGCATCTCCCGGGCCAGGCCCTCCCCTACCCCGAAGGCCTCGTCACGCACACCTACGCCATCAAGACTTGCCCGCCCGAGTACCGAGAAGTCCACCCCTCGA
>CAYXMJ010000186.1:0-5947 GCA_964465915.1 uncultured Acidimicrobiaceae bacterium | reverse complement strand
GTCGACCTCAACGTCACACATCTTGAGCCTGCCGGGCGTCCCGACCACCGTTTGGGTCGTCCGCCCTGCCCGACGAAGTCCTTCCCCTGGAGCCGCGTCGCCAGTACCTTGCGCGCGATGCACAACGTCGTCGAGCGCATTCTCAATCTGCTGGCGTTCCTGCTCACCGCGGGGCGGCCGGTCACCGCGGACGAGATTCGGATGACAGTGTCCGGTTACGACCAGAACAGCGATGCCGCCTGGCGGCGGATGTTCGAACGCGACAAGGACCTGCTGCGCCAGCTCGGGATCCCGCTCGAGCTGCACCCGACCGACGCCTGGGAGGTTGAACACGGCTACGTGGTGCCCACCGACGCCTATGCGTTGCCGGATCCCGGGTTGACCGACGAGGAGCGGGCGGCGTTGTGGCTGGCCGCCAAGGTGGTGCACATTGGTGGTCAGGCTTCGGGGCCGGAAGCTTTGTTCAAGCTCGGTGGCTCGTCGTTGACCGTTGCCGGTGAACCGCTGGCTGCCAACCTCGGCCAGGAGCGCGATGAGTTGGCCAATGCATTCACTGCCGTTGTCGAACGCCACCACGTCCAGTTCAGCTACCGAGACAAGGCAAGGCGAGTTGCACCGTACGGCCTGGTGCACCGGCGCGGCCACTGGTATCTGGTGGGCGCCGAGCGCGAGGACGAGCGTATCAAGGTCTTTCGCATGGATCGGGCTGAGGGGCTCGAGATTGTCGGAGTCCCCAACGCTTTTGACCGGCCCGATGGCTTCCGTGCGTCAGACGCCATCCCCTCGGCGCCATGGGAGGCGGGTGGGGACGACGTGGTGGCCCGCGTTGCCTTCAGCCCTGAGATTGCGTGGTGGGCGCGGCGTCAGTTGACGCAGGACACCGTCATCGTCGAGACCGGTGACGGGGGGTTCGAAGCCGAGTTGCGGGTTGCCAATCCGGAAGCGTTCATCGGTTGGATCATCTCGTTTGAAGATGGTGCCAAGGTGGTAGATCCTCCCGAGCTACGGGAGCGACTCATTGCCCGGGTCCAGGGGGTGGCGTGAGCAGCCCACGGACCGCCCAACGCCTCAACCGAATCCTGGCCATGCTGCCCTGGGTGATCGCAAACCCCGGGGCCACGGTGGATGAGGTCTGCGCCAGGTTTGGCTACGAGCGGCGCGAGCTTGCTGCGGATCTCGACCTGGTTTTTGTGTGCGGCCTCCCCGGCTACGGACCGGGCGACCTGATGGTGGCCTACATCGATGACGAAGAGGTCGTCGTCGAGATGGCCGACTACTTCGCCCAACCAGTGCGCCTCACTGCTCCAGAAGCGCTCACGCTGCTTGCCTCGGGGATGGCCGTCCTGTCATCCGGCCAGGCACCTCCTGCCCTCGAGCGGGCCGTGAACAAGCTGCAGCAGGTCGTGATTCCCGATGGGGCGGAGGCGCTCGTGGTCGACCTCAGCGAGCCAGACCTGGTCGGTGAACTACGTCGCGCCGCAAGTGACGGGATCGTCATGGGGATCACCTACACGGGGCTGGCCTCGGGAGTGACCACCGAACGCGATATCGAGCCGTGGTCGGTGTTCTCCACTCTCGGCAACTGGTATGTCCGTGCTCACTGTCGTCGGGCCGACGGCGAACGGGTCTTTCGGGTCGATCGCATCCGAACCGCCGACGCAACAGGGGCGCGCTTTGATCCGCCGGCCGAGGTGCCTCCCCCCGTGGTGCGTTACATGCCCGGCGAGGAAGACGTTCGGGCGGTCATCAAGCTCTCGACGCGAGCGCGCTGGGTGGCCGACTACTACCCTGTCGACGTCATCAACGAGACGGACGATGGCGGCACCATCGTTCGGTTCTCGGCGGGTGACCCGGCTGTTGCCGCCCGGCTGTTGGTGCGGCTCGGGCCGGACGCCGAACTCGTCTCGGGCGTCGAGGTCGAGGCGGCACTCGCCGACCTACAGGGACGCATTTTGGGTCACTACGCGGGCTAGCGCAGATGGACTACTCGCCAAATAGTCATTCAGGGGGCCCGCTCTGAGCCCGATGTGTTTGGTGGATACGGGCAACACGGAGTGAGAGAAATGACCACCATCAGAACCACCTGCAAACGCTGCGGAGATGTGGAACTCACCACAGAGGATATCGGCCTCGAGCTGGCTCCCGAGGGTTCCACCGGCAACTATCGATTTGAATGTCCCTACTGCGGAATCGTCCAGCGGCGACCCGCCAACCACCGAGTCGTGAGCATCCTGCTCGCCACTGGCGTCGACTACGAGATCATGACCGTGACCGGTCCGATCACCGAAGACGAGATCATGGGATTTGCTACGGCACTCGACGAAGAGGGCTGGTTCTCTGAGCTAGCTGCCTCCTAAGGGCTTCACTCCGTAGCCCAAGCCTTCCACCCAGACACGAGCCCAGACTCTCCCCGGTCTGGGCTCGAGGTCGTTTTGGGGCAGCTACTCACCTCGTTGCCCGCCACCCGCCGTCGTCATGCATAGCGTGGCGACCTACTATTCACTCCCATGGGCAGTCTTCAGCTTGGTGAGCTTCTGACGATCTTGGTCGTCGTCCTCATCATCTTCGGGCCGGACAAGCTTCCGGAACTGGCGCGACGCGCCGGCACCATGGTTCGCAAAGTGCGCGAAACGTCGGCTGCGCTTCGAGATGAGCTGGGGAGCGAGTACGACGAGACACTCTCGACGCTCAAAGACGTCCGGAGAGAAATCAAGGCCGTGCGTGACGATGTTACCTCGACCGCTACTGGTGCCCTCTCCAGTCTTGACGCAACGGCGAGGCCGACGAAGCAACCGGGGGTGCCGGCGAATCCAGAAGATGAGCCATCGGCCGACGCCGAGTCCGAGCCTGGGGCCCCGGTCGCTGAAGTCGCAGAAGAGGCTGAGGGCGACGACGAACCGCGAGCCTCATCGTGACCGCCCAAGAGACGATGAGCCTGCGCGAGCACCTTACGGAGCTGCGCAACCGACTCATCGTTTCGGTCATTGCCCTCGGTGTCGGCGCCATCATCGGCTTCATCTTCTGGCAGGAGGTATTTGATCTGCTGGCGGCGCCGTATGAGGCTGCCGTCGACCAGGAACTGGCTGCCTTTTCGGTCACAGAACCGTTCTCGATCGCGATGCGCATCTCGTTCTTCACCGGCGCGGTTATCGCCAGCCCGGTCATCATCTACGAGATCTGGCGCTTCATCTCGCCCGCCCTCAGCCATCAGGAGAAGCGCTACATCATCCCGGCTTCGGTCGTGCTGGCCGTCCTGTTCCTCGGCGGTATCGTTTTGGGATACGTCGCCATCGAACGTGGGCTGGACTTCCTCGTGAACTTCGGGGAGGGCAGGCTGTTCCCCGTCATCGGGGTCGACAACTACCTGCGCTTTGCGGTGCGGTTCCTATTTGCCTTCGGTGTGGCGTTCGAGTTCCCGGTGTTTCTCTTCATGGCAGCCGCGCTCGGCGCCGTCAACAGCAAGCAATTGCGCGCCAATCGGCGGTGGGCGGTCCTCATCATCCTGGTGTCGGCGGCGTTGATCACCCCAAGTGGTGACCCGTTGACGTTGATGCTGATGTCGGTACCGCTGTACCTGCTCTACGAGGCGACAATCCTCGCCATCCGATTCATACTTCACAAGTGAGTGCCATCGGCCTCTCAGCGGACGCAGAAGCCTTCTTTGCCGACCAGGCCTTTGCCCCCGACGGCTTCCAACGCGAGGCGGTGGCGGCGTTCGAACGAGGCGAGTCCATTGTCGTCACCGCACCGACCGGAGCGGGCAAGACGCTGGTTGCTGAGGCCGCAGTGCATCTGACCATCAAACGAGGAATGCGCGCCTTCTACACGACGCCGATCAAGGCGCTCAGCAACCAGAAGTACAGCGACTTCCTGGCCGTCTACGGCGCAGACCAAGTCGGTTTGCTCACCGGGGACAACGTCATCAACGGTGAGGCTCCATTGGTGGTGATGACGACGGAAGTACTCCGCAACATGATCTATGCCGAGAGCAGCGCTCTCGATCGCCTCGGAGTAGTTGTTCTCGACGAGGTGCACTTCCTCCAGGACCGCTATCGGGGCAGCGTGTGGGAAGAGATCATCATCCATTTGCCGCGCGAGATTCCGCTGGTGAACCTCTCGGCGACGATCGCCAACGCCGGCGAGTTCACCGAATGGGTTGGGTCGCGGCGTGGCCCGACGAGCCTGATCGTAGAAACCCATCGCCCGGTGCCACTCGAGAGTCTGTACCTCCTGAAGGACCGCCATCGCGAATATCGCCTCGAGCTGTTTCCGGTATTCGGCACCGGGCGGGCGCGAGCCAATCCGCAGGTGGTCAAGTTGCTGCGGCGGGGTCGCGGCCGGTTCCGGCGGTTTGCGTCACCGCGTCGCCTCGAGGTTGCCGAGGCCTTGCAGCGGGAGCGACTACTTCCTGCGATCTACTTCATCTTCTCTCGAGCCGGGTGCGATCAGGCGGCCGACATCGTGGCTGCTGCCGGCTTGGGTCTGACCACCGCCGACGAACGTGGCGAGATTCGCGCCACGGCCGAAGCCGCCACGGCACACCTCGCTCCGGCAGATCTCGACGTTCTCGGGTTCGAGTCGTGGCTGGGTAACCTCGAACAGGGGGTCGCTGCCCACCACGCCGGCATGGTGCCCGCCTTCAAGGAGGCCGTCGAGGTGTTGTTTGCGGCGGGGCTGATCAGGATCGTGTTCGCCACCGAGACGTTGGCGCTCGGGATCAACATGCCGGCCCGCACCGTCGTGTTGGAGCGATTGAGCAAGTTCACCGGAGAGTCGCACGAGATCCTCCAGGCGGGGGACTACACCCAACTGACCGGTCGGGCGGGCAGGCGCGGCATCGACGTCGAAGGAACCGCGGTGGTCCTTCACAACAACGAGATTCCGTTCGAGCGGGTTGCCGCCATCGCGGCCGAGGGCAGCCATCCACTCATCTCGAGCTTCCAACCCTCGTACAACATGGCCGTGAACCTCGTCGCCAACTACGACCGAGAACGCGCCGAGGAGCTGCTCAACGCTTCGTTTGCGCAGTTTCACGCCGCCCAGCGGCGAGCCAACCTCGAACGTTCCTTGCAAGAACGCGAGAACGAATTGGACGAGTACCTCCAGGCAGCGGCTTGCGACCGTGGTGATCTGTGGGACTACATGGAGGCTGAAGGCGGCAAGGGCCAGGACTACGTCGTGGCGATGCGGGACTTCGTACAACGGACTCACGAAGGCGACGTCCTGGCACTTTCGGCCGCCGGCAACGATCGCTGGGTGCTGCTGGCACGCAGCTGGGGGGCCAGCCCCCGGCTGTTGTTGCTCAAGACCGACGGGGAGACCCGGAGGTTTGCGCCCGAGGACCTCGCCCCAACCCTGTCGATCATCGGCACGCTTCCGCTCCCACAACCGGTGCGGAGCCGGGACGGCGCCTATCAGACCACGGTGGCCCGCATGTTGCAGGAGTGGGAGCCGTCAGACGCGGTGCGACCCCTGGCCTTTGTCGACGATCTCGACGGCGGTCCCGTCGCGACCTGTCCACGACTGGCGGAGCACCTTGGTTGGGTGCGGCGGGCCGAGAAGGTCGATCGGGATGTGCGCCGGCTGCGTCGTCGTCTCGGTCGCTCCGACGAAACGTTGGTCGCACGGTTTCGCTCGGTGCTGGCCATCCTCCAGAAGTGGGGGTATACCAAGGGGTGGACGTTGACGGCAAAGGGCGAGCAGTTGCGCTTTGTGTACAACGAGCTCGATCTCTTGCTCACCGAGTCTGTTGCCGATGACTTGTTCGCCGACCTCGATGGACCTGAGGTCGCCGCGCTCGCCAGCATGTTCACCTACCAGGCGCGGGCCGTCGGGCCTGAAGGGGGGTGGCCGACCGCAGCCACTGCGGCGCGCGGCGAAGCCCTGCTCGAGCTGAGTCGTCGTCTGGCGGCCGCCGAGCGCGAGCACAGATTGCCACCGACACGCA
>CAYXMJ010000185.1:0-5962 GCA_964465915.1 uncultured Acidimicrobiaceae bacterium | reverse complement strand
TTGATGTTCGGCGTTCCGGTCACCACCGAGTTGACCAGGTTGTACGGCCCGGCCTTATACGGGTTGTGGTTTGTCCACCATGGCCCGCCGCTGCTGCCGAACGTCATGTCACAGCCCATCCCGACTGGGTCGGGACCGGGAAGGTCCCACCGGCTCGACAGCGATCCCTCGCAGACGACGAGATGGCGGCCTTTCAGGATGTTGGCCGGGTAGCCGTTCGCGTGCCAGAACTGTTTGGCGCCGGCGTTCCAGATCGCTCCCAGGTTGCCCACCCATTGGCTGATCATCATGCCTTGTCGGTTGAACGTAGTCGCCATCGCGATGTCGTATGCCGGATTGCCGTTGTTGGCCCAGCCGCCCAGGACGCTCATGACGTCGACGGTGAACACGCCGTACGGCGTGGCGCCTTTCTTGTAGGCAGGCACAAAGACCGCGTTGGTGTGCCAACCAATGCCCGGGGTGTAGACGCAGTGTCCAGCCGTCCAAATCGCCCTGCCGACGGCAACCGATGCGGTGCATGATGCGTTGCCTTGGCCGGGGACGGTGAAGAACAGCCGTCCGACCGTCTTCCAGGGGAACTGCTTCCACATCTTGTTGTGGCTGGCCTTGTAGCGCGTATAAGGGGGCGGATAGCTGTAGACCCGCTTGACGACGCCGGCGTACGTCCCGTCCGCCTCAACCGCCTCCGGCGTTGTTTTGCCCGCCTCAATCCGTTTCCATTCCTGCGGATACAATTCCTGCGCCAACGCAAGAGCGCCTGGATCCGGGAGGCCGCTATCTGCACTTCCCTCCGGGCCCGGCGTTACGGCGGCTGTGCCGTCACCCCCCGCCGCAACCGGCTCGGGGAACGGCAGCGCTTGGGTACGCATCATTCGTTCCCTGGTCCAGTACTCCGACGCCGCCTGTGTCTGGTCGTCCGCCACCTCGACCGATATGACCTCCTCAGCGCTGCGCTGTGCCAGCGCTGCCGCCTCGTCATCCGACTCGGTGCCTTGCGCGGGGAACGCCAGTACCGAAACGGCCAGCAGAAGGCCAACCGATAGCGCGAACACACGTTTTGAAACGATTCCCTTTCCCACGGTCCTGCCCCTTTCTTTGGACAATGTCCCGCCAGTCGAGCGGCGGGGACCCTCGAGTCCAGTGCGCAGCGAGCGCCGCGCATTCCCACATCAAACGTACCGGCTCAGCCTTACTCGTCAAGGGTCGATAGCCCCTGCCCTGTTCTTGGGGGGGTGTGGCGGCCGCCCGGCCCTTCGCAGCAATTCACTCGGCCGGCGTCTGGCGGAGAGGTCTTTGCCGTTTGGTGGCGGCACATCGGCGCGTCGCCAGCAGCAGGCGCTGACCGGTGGCTACGCTTTCCAGGCCTCCGCAGGTCACGCCGAAGTCCGTTACGCTCTGCGAACGGCATCGACATGGATCGCTCTCTTGAAACCTCTGTGGTATTCGACATCGGTGGGGTGCTCGTGGATTGGAACCCCGAGTATCTCTACGCAAAGCTGATTCCCGACCGCGTTGAACGTCTGAGTTTCCTTTCGGACGTGTGCACTCCCGAGTGGAACTACGCCATGGATTCTGGCCTGTCGGTTCGCGCCGAGGTGGCGGCGCTTGCCGCCGAACTACCTGAATACGCGGACCTCATCACCGCCTGGTGGGACCGGTGGCCGGAAATGCTCGGAGATGAGATCCCGGGAACACGAGCGATCGCAGAGCGACTCTCCAACTCCGGAACACCGCTCTATGCCCTGACCAACTGGAGCGCAGAGACCTGGCCATTTGGTTTGGCCGCTTTCCCGTTTCTCGGCGAGCTATTCGACGGGATCGTCGTCTCCGGGATCGAAGGGGTGGCGAAACCGGATCCCCGCATCTTCGAGATCCTTGCCGACCGCTTCGATCTCGACCCGACGGCGACCGTCTTCATCGATGACGCCTCAGCCAATGTCACCGCCGCAGCCGACATCGGGTACCGAGCGCACCGCTTCACGAATGCTGAGGAACTCGAGGTCTGGCTCCGGGACCTCAATCTCATGTAGTCGACGCACCCGGGCTGCCGGTCGGCCTTCTTGGGTTCCGGGTTACCCGGCGCGGCGTGAGGTTTCCCAGATGTCGATCCCATGTGCCGCTTGTCCCTCTCCCCTCGGGTTGATCGAACCTCCGCAGACTACGACAGGCGTTCACCCGCGTCGCGAGTGGAGAGCGGCGAACCTGCTGCCCCGGCGTCGGTCCTACCTGGGGTCGTCGACCCGGATCGAGACGATCGGTGAGTCAGGGGAACCGACTTCCAGGGCCGCGGTGATGCGCGCCTCGAGATCAGCCTTCGTCAGCAACGGATGCGGGAGAAAGTCATCACTCAGCTTCACCCAGATACGGGCGCGGTATTCCTTTGTCGGTTCGCTTGGTTTTGCGGCCACAACAGCTCCTCGTCCTGTGCTCCCAAGCTACACCCCCTGTGCCCGGTCGAAGTCATTGGCAACAGGGTGGTCACTACTGGAGGGCAACGGCTGAGGCCGAAATGGGGAGCGGACTGGTCAATATGGGGAGCGACTCCCGATGCGCGGGACGCCGAGGCATCGTACGTTCGAGGGAGATTGGTCACGTCGCATCGAGGAGGACCCATGAACACGGCACCAAGCCAGTATGCGTTGGCGGAGGCCATCCAGGCCGACTACGAGGCCCGTGCCGCCCGGTACCGAATGGTCAGGGCCCACGCCGCACGGCCGGATCGAGTTTCCATCGGAGATCGGCTTGGCTCTCTGCGGCGATTGGGTTTCCGCGGCCTGCTTGTCCGGCGTGAGGGGCGTGTTGCATGACCAAGGTGACCGAGTACGCAGCAGACGTAGCTGCCACCCATTGGGATTCCGTGATCATCGGGTTGTGTGTTGTAGCGCTCATGTTGATGTTGGTCCTCACGGGGTGCCTCGGTCGTGTGACGTCGTGGTTCGAGGAGCGCCTCGAGTAGACCGCCACCATCCTCCCGATGTGGCGGAGGGCCGGGGTAGTACCCGGCCCTCCACCGCGAGAGACGCCTCTCGGTTTCGCGCCTGACTGAGACGGGTCGGCCAACCTGGCATATGATCGGTTTATGCAGCTCCTCGAACGTGAGGCGGCGTTGGGTGAACTTGACGCGGCAATCAACGGTGCCGTAGACGGGGCCGGGTCGGTCGTTCTCGTCACCGGCGAAGCCGGGATCGGCAAGACTCACCTCGTTCGTACATTCGCGGACCGGTGGTCACCAACCGTCCGCGTGATGTGGGGAGGGTGCGACGACCTCTCGACCCCTCGGCCGCTCGGACCCTTTCGCGATATTGCGACGACTGCCGGTGGTTTGCTCCAAGCGATGATGGGCTCGCAGCCGTCACGGAGTGAGGTCTTCGATGCGTTCTACGATGCGTTGTGTCCACCGAACCCACCCACCCTGATCGTTGTGGAGGACGTTCACTGGGCCGATGCGGCGACACTGGATGTGCTCAAGTTTCTGGGTCGGCGCATCGACCGTATCCCGGCGACGCTCGTTGTCACGTACCGGCCTGGAGAGCTTGGCGAAGGTCATCTTCTCTCCAGGGTGCTCGGTGATCTCCCCGGCTACGCCGTTCGTCGTGTCGCTCTGGCGCCGTTGTCGAGGGTGGCCGTCGCGGCGCTGGCAACATCGTATCCGGGGTCCTCGGACCATCTCTTCGAGGCGACCGGTGGAAACCCGTTCCTCGTGACGGAGGCACTGGCGGTTCCGGAGTTTCCCATCCCCCCAGGTGTGAGAGACGCCGTCGCCACCAGGATCGCCCGGCTGGGTGCTGACAGCCGGGACATCGTCGAGGCCGCCGCGGTCGTTCCGGGTCGGGTTGAGCGAGCCATTCTGGAACAGCTTGTCGTCGTGGACGAGGAGTCGCTGGAGGAATGCCGAACCCGTGGCCTGCTCGAGTTCGACGGCACGGGCGTCTGGTATCGACATGAACTGGTGAGGGGCGCGGTGGTGGACGCCCTCACCGAGCGGCGACGCTACGCATTGAACCGCGCCATGTTGGCGGGGTTGATCGATGCCGGTGCCGACGTCGCTCGCATTGTTCACCACGCCCGCGAAGCGGGCAACGGAGAGGCAGTGGCACGTTATGGGCCGGTTGCCGCCCGTCAGGCGGCCGCCGCCTCATCACACCGCGAGGCGCTCGCCCACTACCGATCGTCGGTCGAACGTCTCGACTTCGTGAACCCACGTGATCGGGCGGAGCTTCTGCTCGACTACTCGATTGAGTGCTACCTCACGGGCGACGCGGGCGAAGCAATGGACGCGGCGCGCCGGGCGCTCGATCAGGCTCGGGACGACGGCGACGCTGAGCAAGAGGGCGTCGCCTTGAGGTGGCTATCGCGTTTCCACTGGTGGCTCGGCCAGTCGACGAAGGCTGAGGCCACAGGGCTGGAGGCGGTTGAGATCCTCGAACGCATGCCGGCGTCTCGGGAGTTGCCGATGGCGTACAGCAATCTCGGCCAAATCAACATGCTGGCGCAGGAAGCATCCGAGGCCGAACGATGGGCGACGAAGGCGATCAAGTCGGCACGGGAGGTCGGAGACCAGGCAGCGCTCGCCCACGCGCTGAACAATCTCGGCAGCACCCGAGCACGAGCCGGCGACCTCAGTGGCATCGACGTCTTGAGAGAGAGCCTCGACGTGTCGCTGCGAGAGGGTTTGGAGGATCATGTCGGTCGCGCCTACGCCAACATCATCTGGACGCTGCTCGACTTTCGGGAGTTCCATGAGGCAAGCGCGTATATCGAAGCCGGGCTCGCATACGCTGACAAGCGCGAGCTGGAAGGGTCTCTGTACTACATGACCGCAGAGCGGGCCCGCTTGCACTTGTGCCTGGGTGAATGGGACGCCGCAGAGCGTGACGCTCGATGGGTGATAGGCCGCCCCGAAGAGCCGGGCATCACGCGGATGCCTGCGCTTGCAACGCTGGCGCAGCTCGAAGTGCGTCGAGGTGGCACGGATGCGTCTCACGCCATCGACGAGGCGAGGGCGCTGGCGGAACCGACCGGTGAGTTGCAGCGCATCGGGCCTGTTGTCGTGGCCCGCGCCGAGCGGGCTTGGCTTCATGACGACCTTGGAGAACTGCGGCGCGCCGTCAAGCCGGTCTATTTGAGCGCCGTCGAGACCGGTCAGCCCTGGGTGGTCGACGAGCTTGCATTCTGGATGTGGCGGGCGGGTGCGTCGCCCGCTCTGCCCAAGGGGCCGGGTACGCCGTACACGGATCAGATCCGCGGCAATTGGCAGGCGGCCGCCGATGCGTGGGGCCGTCTCGGTTGCCCCTACGAGCGGGCGACGGCGTTGCTTGATTCCGATGAGAGTGGGACCTTGCTGTCGGCGCTCGAAATCCTCGATGGGCTTGGTGCTACTCCGGCGGCCCGACTGGTTCGCGGCAAACTGCAAACCCTGGGTGTCCGCAACGTGCCCAGAGGTCCCCTGCCATCGACCCGTTCTAATCCTGCCGGGCTGACCGGTCGCCAACTCGAGGTGGCCGAACTCCTCATCGAGGGGTTCACGAATGCGGAGATAGCTGAGCGACTCTTCGTTTCCCCGAAGACGGTCGACCACCATGTGTCAGCAGTCCTAACCAAGCTGGAAGCGAGTTCGCGGCGTGAGGCGGCCCGAATCGCCGTGGAGCTGGGACTGACCCGCCGAGATTCGCGGTGACGCAGCCAAGCTGGCGCTGAACGATCCTGGCCACGCGAGCGCGGAACGCGGTTGGGCCGTACGGTGCCTGGGTAGGGTCGCGGCACTCCTGCTCTCCGGACCGAATCCGCGACCGCTCGGTAGCGGAACTCTGACTGAGCGCGACCTGTTCGGTTTCGCCGTTCCAGGCAGGTGGGTGGAGTCGCAAGCGGCAGTTTGCGGAGCAAACTGCAATCGGACTTGCCTAAGTGGCAAGTCCGACGTGGTCAGGGTGGGAGTCGATCCCACGACCTCTGGTTTTTCAGA
>CAYXMJ010000184.1:0-5986 GCA_964465915.1 uncultured Acidimicrobiaceae bacterium | reverse complement strand
CGTAGTCCAGACCGCGTCCGATGAAGTAGATGTCATCGGCATGAGCAATCGCTTCCGCAGCTGCGATCACCCGCGCTTCGTCCCGAAGAGCGACCTCGACATGGCTGGGAAGCAGGTGCAGTCCGTGGACCACGCGTTCAGCCAGCGCCTCATCGACCACACCACGGGCCCGCCCGATCCGCAACGCCAGCAGATACTGGGCGATCAGCATCGCCAGATAGGCCTTGGTCGACGCAACCGCGATTTCGGGACCCGCTCGGGTGTAGAGGATGTCGTCGGCGTCGCGCGCCAGCGTGCTCCCCACCACGTTGGTCAATGCCATCAGGCGCGACCCGCGGCTCTGGGCGAGCCGGGCCGCAGCCAGCGTGTCTGCAGTTTCACCCGATTGGCTGATGGCGATGGTGAGCGACCCGTCGCCGACGAGCGGATCGGCATAGCGCATCTCATGAGCGAACTCGACATAGGTTGGGATGCGCAGCACCCGTTGGAAGATCTCGCGACCAACGAGGCCCGCGTGGTAGGCCGTACCGCAGGCGGTGATCCAGATACTGTCGAGCGACCGAGCGAAGTCGTCGTCGAAGTTCACATCCTCGAGCCAGGCGGTGCCGTCCTCATCGAGGCGGCCCGCGATGGTCTCGGTGATCACGGCTGGCTGCTCGTTGATCTCCTTCAGCATGAAGTGGTCGTAGCCGCCCTTTTCGGCCTGAGCGGCGTCCCACTCGATGTGAATCGGTTCGCGCGCGACGGGGCCACCGTCGATCTTCTCCACGGTGGCGCCATCGGCGGTCACGATCACGAGTTCGCCGTCCTCGATGATCAGGAAGTCCCTGGTGTGATGGAGGGCTGCCGGAATGTCGGAGGCAAGGAATGTCTCGCCGTCGCCGAGGCCGACGACCAGTGGGCTGATGCGGCGCACCGCAATGATGCGCCCCGGCTCGAACGCACTCATCACGACTAGGGCGTAGGCGCCCTCCGCTTGGGCCACTGCAGCGCGTACCGCAGCGACAAGGTCTCCGTCATAGGCGCGCGCCACGAGGTGCGCCAGGATCTCGGTATCGGTTTGGGAGGTGAACACGTGCCCTTCGTCCTCGAGCATCTCCCTCAGGCTGGTGAAGTTCTCGATGATCCCGTTGTGTACCACGACGAACTTGCCGCTCGGGTCGGTATGGGGGTGAGCATTGACGTCGCTCGGTTCACCGTGCGTCGCCCACCTGGTGTGACCGATGCCGATGGTGCCGAAGAGCGGTTCGGCGTCGAGCAGCACCGCCAGTCGCTCGATCTTGCCCTCGGCCTTGCGGACGTCGATGGCGCCATTCGCCACGGCGATCCCTGCCGAGTCGTAACCTCGGTACTCGAGCCGTCGCAGCCCCTCGAGCAGCAACGGCGCCGCCTCTCGCGGCCCTACATATCCCATGATTCCGCACACGCGCGTGAACCTCCTGTGTACGGACCGGAGGAGGCTGCGAGCCACAGCTCGCCTCACATCGGAGCGGCCTCTGTCCCCAAGATCACTATCGGGTTTTGCTCCGCTCCGTCACGGCCGTGAGTGGCCGAGAGGGCATCCGCCGACGAATCGATACTCCCTCCCCCTCGTCACCTTGCGGTCGCAAGGGCTGGCGCTGGATTGGTTTCTCCGGTCGGTCGTCAATTGTCGACCCGAGGCTAACCGTGTGCGGCGACTCCGCAAGGCCAAAGTGGTCGAACGCAAAAGAACTGGTCACACCAACCCCGTCAGGGCGCTGACGGAGCGCCGTCAGCCGAGCTGCTCAACCACAACGGCGCTGACGGCGGATGCGATCCCCTCGGCGGTCGCTTCGTCGGCCGCTTCAACCATGACCCGTACAAGCGGCTCGGTGCCTGAGGCACGGACCAGGATGCGGCCGTCGCCGTGCAGTCGCTCCTCCGCTTCACGCACGGCGTCCCAGATCGGGGTCGAATCGTCGAGTCCGGCCTTGTTCGGAACAGTGAGGTTCTGCAGCACCTGGGGGTAGCTGCGCATAACGGTGCGCAACTCGCGCAACTCTCGCCCGGTTGACGCCATGACCGAAGCCAGTTGCAGCGCCGACCGCAGACCGTCGCCGGTGGCCCGATCGGACAGAATGACGTGCCCCGACTGCTCTCCGCCGAGCACGGCTCTGGTGCGACGCATCTCTTCGAGCACGTACCGGTCTCCGACTCGGGTGGTCAGGAGCTCGATCTCGAGGCCCTGCATCGCCTTGCGGAAGCCGAGATTGGACATGACGGTGGCGACGACAAGGTCGTTCTTGAGCTTGCCTTGCTCCTTGAGGTGGCGGGCAAAGATCGCCATCAAAACATCGCCGTCGACAGTCTCGCCATCCTCATCGACGGCGATGAGGCGATCGGCGTCGCCGTCGAACGACAGACCGACCCTGCCGGCCGAGCGCTCACCGAGGAACTCGGGGTGGGTGGCGCCACAGTTGAGATTGATGTTCATCCCGTCGGGTTCCGCGTTGAGGACCTCCACCTCGGCTCCCAGGCGCCGGAACAGGTCGGGAGCAGAACGAAACGCAGCACCGTTGGCGCAGTCGAGGACAAATGACAGCCCTCGCATGGAGTAGTCGAAGGAGTCGGCCAGGAATCCGACATAGCGCTCTACCGCGTCCGTCATCACCGACTGGATACCAACGCCGGCTCCACCCGGCATCCGCCAGGGGGCGGACCGGACGTAGCGTTCCTCGATGGCGGCCTCTCGCTCGTCGGAGAGTTTGGCGCCATCGTTCCCGAAGAACTTGATCCCGTTGTCGGCGGCAGGGTTGTGCGATGCGCTGACCATGACGCCGAAGCGCGAACCGGTGTCGCGCCCGAGGCGGGACACCGCCCCAACCGGGATGATGCCCAGGTCGACCGTGTCGACACCGACTGAGTTGAAGCCGGCGTGGAGCGCAGAGACGAGCATCGGACCGGAGCGCCTGGTATCCCGGCCGATTACAACCGGACCGTCGCTTCCCTCGCCGGCTGCGCGGGCGAGATCAAACGCCAGGTCAGAGGTCAGGTCGGTGTTGGCGTGACCGCGCACTCCGTCGGTGCCGAATAGCTTTCGAACGTCAGCCATGGCGCAGGCGCCTCGTGTCGTTGCGTAGGGCCAGGAGCCGAACGATCACCGCTTGGTGAACTGCGGGGCGCGGCGGGCCTTGCGAAGCCCGTACTTCTTGCGTTCCACCCGGCGAGCGTCGCGGGTCAGGAACCCTTCCTTCTTCAGAAGGCTGCGCAGGTCAGGCTCAACGCCGACCAGTGCACGAGCGATACCGAGCCGGAGCGCGTCACTCTGGCCGGTGTAGCCACCGCCCTCGAGCGTCGCATGGACGTCGTAGCGTCCGTCGGCCTCGACGGTCTTGAGGGGCTCGAGCACCCGAAGCCGTAGCGGCAACTGCGGGAAGTATTCGTCGATGGGGCGTCCGTTCAGCGTGAGCTGGCCGGTCCCGTCGTAGAGGCGGACTCTGGCGACCGAACTCTTGCGCCGGCCGGTGGCTTGGACGAGTGGTTTCGCCATCAGGCGTTCACCTTTCTGACGTCGTAGACACGCGGATTCTGTGCCGCGTGGGGGTGATCGGGTCCGGCGTACACCCTGAGCTTCGACAAGATCTGGCGCCCCAGCCGGTTCTTCGGAGTCATCCCCTTGACAGCGGCTTCGATGATCCGCTCGGGATAGCGGTCGCGCATCTGGGTGAAGTTGAGCTCGCGCAGTCCGCCCGGGAACCCGGAGTGCCGGTAGTACATCTTGTCGACCGCCTTGTTGCCGGAGATGGCGATCTTTTCGGCGTTGACAACCACTACGTAGTCGCCGCCATCGACATGGGGCGCAAACGTCGGCTTGTGCTTGCCACGCAGGAGTTGTGCCACAGTGGAGGCCAGTCGGCCCAGCGGCACGTCGGTGGCGTCGACGACCAGCCATTCGCGGCTGATGTCAGCCGGCTTGGGCGTGAACGTCTTCTGCAGCTTTGCTTTCATTGCGACATGCCTCGCGGAGTGTCGGACACAAGGAAACCCCCGGAACCGGGAGCGGATTGGCATGTTACGGCATAAGGCACGCAAGTGCCAATCGTTTTGGCAGCTTGTGGCCTCAGTGCCGGTAGTGCACAGCTACCAGGGTCAAACCATGGGGCGGGGCGGCACCCTTGGCGAGGTGGCGGTCGCGGGCCTCGAGGATGGCCGGAACGTCATCAGTGCTGAGGCGGCCGCGACCAACCTCGACGCAGAGCGCAACCATGGAACGGACCATCTGGTGGCAGAACGAACTTGCCGCGACATCAAAGGCCAGCAGGTCGCCGTCTCGACGTGACCATTCAGCGCGCCGCACCAGACGAACCGTGCTGCGCTCCCCCGCCTTGCGACACAGCGACGCAAAGTCGTGCTCGCCGACGAAGTGACCTGCCGCCAGGTTCATTCGGCCGATGTCGAGCGGAGTCGGACATTGCCAAGAGAACGCCGCCAGAAACGGATCGGGAGCCTCACGGTTGAGGACCAGGTAGGTGTAGGCCCGCCCGGTGGCGTCAAAACGCGCGTTGAACCCGTCGGCCGCCGGTTCGAGCCGACTCACCGCAACTTCCGGGGCAAGCTGCCGATTGAGCGAACGCATCAAACGAGCCGTGTCAACGTCGGCGTCGGTCGAGAAGCTGACCACTTGGGCGCGGGCGTGGACGCCTTTGTCGGTCCGCCCCGCCACCGCGGTTTCGACCCGATCGACAATGCGGAACAGAGCTTCTTCGAGAACGCCCTGGACGGTGCGCACGTTGGGCTGCCGGGCGTATCCGTGGAATCCGGCACCGTTGTAGGCGAGGTCGATGCGGTAGGTCGGCACGGATCAGATGGGGAGGCCGCTGAGGATGGCGTTGATCACCACATACCCGACCCAACCGCCAACGGCGGCGAGCGAGCCCTTGGCCAGATCGAGATCGGCGATGTAGTCCAGGCCTTTCGCCATGATCGCCACAAACCAGATACTGCCGATGGCGTTGGCGATGGTGAATCCGGCGGTGCTACTTGGCGACAGCAGTTGCACGGCGGCGATGGTCACCAGCAGCGTTGGGTAGGCGAATCCGGTGAGCCGCAGGATCACCTGGTAGTTGCCGTCCCGCTGGAAGAGGAACCGCTGGATCGCCCACACGATGGCGGCATACAGGAGCCAGAACACCAGACCCTGGATCATGAACCGGAACAGCAACTCGATGAAGGCGAAGTTGAAGAAGCTGCGGAAGCTCCCAATCCCGATGAGCCCGAGGAACAGGAGGAAGCGGGTCACCGCAACCAGGATGAAGGCGTCACCCGTGGCGCGATCGTCGAAATCCATCCACACGATCGGATCGCGCTCAAAGCGGATCGTCTGCAGCAGGCGACGCATGGTTTGGCGCATGAGGACCTCGGTTCGGGGGTGCCGGCCGAGGATAACGCGCCGAACCCGGCAACGGACTGTGGCCGGGCCGCAGCTACCAAGCAGAGTGACCCGAGTGCGATGCACGCCCCCGGCATCGATGGCAGTGACGAGAACCGCGTACGGCGTATCTCTGACCAGGCATATGTGATCTCCAACGGCGTAGTCAACGGCGACACCGTCACGTGGGACTCAGTGTGGGGCGAAGATGGCTGTGTCAAGGCACAGTCAGCAGTCGTCAAGGACGGCACAGTCAAGGACGGCACGATTCTCACCTGGAGGTGGGTGCTCTCGTAGACTGTTCCGAGATCGGCTGACACCCACCCATATCCTCATCATGTCGGCGCTACTGGCAACGAACACTGACCGCGGTGCGCATCGTTTTGCCGACGCGAACCGATGTCCCCGTTCGGGGTGAACTTGAGTGAGGGCTAATGCGTTGGCGCCGTGAACCTGCGCTCAACGTGGGTACCGTGTGTGCAGACTGTCGTGGCGGCAGCAACGTGGAGGAGGGTTACCGTGGGTATCACCAAGATCGACGTCAATACGGAGCCGACCTACGAACCCCCGCCTGCAGTCGCCGATCCACCCCTCGAA
>CAYXMJ010000183.1:0-6015 GCA_964465915.1 uncultured Acidimicrobiaceae bacterium | reverse complement strand
GAGCGCATCATGGTGCGCATATGTCCGCCAAAACCCAATCGACTAGGTTGTCTATACATATCTCACGAGGAGGATGGCAATGGATGGCCGCTCGATTTCCATGCTCGGCACGGGGCTGATCGCCGACTTCTACACGATGACGCTGCACGGCCAGCGCAGCCGGGATCGGGTCGGGGTCGTCTACTCCCGGAGCACTGAGCGGGGCGAGGCATTTGCGCAGCGATGGGACATCCCCCGCAGCACCACCAGCATGGAAGAAGCCATCAACGACCCGAGCACCGACGTCGTTGTTGTTGCCCTCCCGAACTTCCTGCACGAAGAAGTCATCACCATGATCGCCGACGCCGGCAAAGCAGTCCTGTGCACAAAGCCGCTGGCTCGGTCTGGTGAAGAGGCCAAGCGCATCCTCGACAAGGTCGAAGCGGCGGGCATCTTCGCCGGCTACCTCGAGGACCTCTGCTACACCCCCAAGACCCTCAAGGCGATCGACGCCGTGAAGGGTGGCTCCATCGGTGACGTCACCTGGGTGCGTTCCCGCGAGACCCACCCGGGTCCACACAGCGCCTGGTTCTGGGACAAGGAGAAGGCCGGCGGCGGCGCCATCGTCGACCTCGGCTGTCACTGCATCGAAATCATTCGCAATTTCGTGGGAAAGGGCAACCGCCCGCTCGAGGTCATGGCGTGGGCCGACACCCTGGTGCACCCGATCGAGGCCGAAGACAACGCCGTGGCCCTGATCCGTTTCGAGTCCGGAGCACTCGGACAGTTCGAGGTCAGCTGGAGCTTCCGCGGCGGCATGGACCTGCGCGACGAGGTTGCAGGCACCGAAGGAACCATCTGGATGAACCATTTCCTGCGCACCGGGTACGAGATGTACACAAGCGGTGGTGGCGACGGGTATGTGGCCGAGAAGCTGGAGTCCACCGAGGGGTGGCTGTTCCCGGTTGGGGATGAGGTGAGCGAACTTGGCTACGTCGACATGTTCACCGACATGTTCAACGCCATGGAGAACGACACCCCCCCAATGGAAACGTTCTACGACGGATACGTCGTCAACGCCATCATGGATGCCGCCTATCGCTCAGCGGAGAGTCGCCAGTGGGAGCCGGTCGATGTGGACTGGCGTGGTGGCGAAACGCCGCGGATCGCCAAGGACATCGCTCGCCACGACGGCCACGCCATCGTCAAGGAAGAGATGCTCCCCGACGGGCGGCGCAAGCTGATGCTGAGCGACAAGGACACCGGCGCCGTCTTTGATCTGGTCACGGACGGTTGAGTCCCGAGTCCACGAAGGTCCGTATCGAGGTTTGGCCCGAGGGTGAATGGGGCGCCACCGTCGGCGCTCGTCTCGCCAACCACCTCGCCGCTCACCCCGGGCTCCGCCTCTGCCTGCCCACCGGCAACACACCGACCCCGGCCTACCGGGCCTTCGCCGAGAGAGGCGGCCGCCTCGACGAAGCCGAAGTGTTCCTTCTCGACGAGTTTGGTCTTCCGCCCGGGCATCCGGCCCGCTGCGACGAGATGCTCCAACGGTCTCTGCTCGGGCTGATCGACACCGCACCGGCCTCGATGCACTCCATCGACGTTGCCACCGACGACGTCGATGCCGCGTGCCAGCAGTATGACTCCGAAGTCGCCGCCGGCGGCCTCGACCTCACCGTGCTCGGGCTCGGCGCCAACGGACACCTCGGACTCAACGAACCCGGATCGGAGCCCGACAGCCCGACCCGGGTCATCGAACTGCACGAGACCACGGTCACCAGTGCCGCCGCCTACGGCAGCGGGGCAACTCCGCAGTGGGGAGTGACGCTGGGGATGGGACCGCTGCTGGCGTCCCGCGAGATCTGGCTGTTGGTCACCGGCGCCGCCAAAGCCGAGATTCTCCACCGGGCGCTGACCGGACCGATCGGTCCCGAGGTGCCAGCTTCCTACCTGCAGACTCACTCCAACGCCGTGGTGCTGGCCGACCACGCCGCCGCGATGCGATTCGAAACGGATTCCTGATGGGTCAATGGCAAGGCGGCGCCATCATCTTCGACCTCGATGGGGTACTGATCGACGCCAACTCGGTCTATGAACGCCATTGGCAGGTGTGGGCGGAGCGCAATCAGGTGCCCTTTGGGGACATCCTCGCCGTCCACCACGGCCGCCCGGCGGCCGGGACCGTTGCGATCGTTGCTCCGCACCTGAATCCCGAACGCGAGGCCGACGAGTACAACCGAAGCTTGCTGGCAGACACCGATCAGAGCGGGGTGCTCGCGTATCCCGGCGCCGTGGAACTCCTCGGCTCCCTGCCGACCGACCGCTGGGCCATCGCCACCAGCGCGCCGCACCAGGTGGCCGTGGCAAGGCTCGGGCACCTCGAACTGCCGCAACCGGACGTCCTCGTCGGCGCCGACGAGGTGGCCCGGGGCAAGCCAAATCCCGATCCCTATCTGTTGGCGGCCCGCGGCTTGGGCTATGTACCGCAACAGTGCCTCGTGGTGGAGGACGCCCCCGCCGGTATTGAAGCCGCGGCTGCGGCCGGAGCCTTCGTTGTAGCGGTGGCAACCACGCACCCGGGGCACGCCTTGCAGGAGGCCGACGCCATCGTTGCCCGCCTGTCCGACCTCAACGTCCGCTCCGACACAGATGGGCTGATCGTGGAATGGCCAACGACGAGGATGGCCCAGCCCCCGATTCTGTAGTCGCGACGGGACGTCGGCTAGAGGCTCGCCCGGGCCAGATTGGCGCCGGCCACCATGTTCTCGAGCTTCACCCGACTCGCCCAGCGGGCAGTCTGCGACAGCCCGCAGTCCGGGGACACACTGAGCCGGTCGGCCGGCACGTAGCGGAGGCACTCGGAGATGCGGGCCGCCACATCCTCGGGTGTCTCGATGTAGTAGTTCTTGACGTCGATGACGCCGACGGCGACGTCTTTCACCTCGGCGACTTCGGCGAGACGATCGAGTTCGGCGAACTCGCGGCTCGCCATCTCGAAATGGATCTCGTCGGCGGCGAGACCGAGGAATGCAGGAAACATGGGCGCGTACCGGCGCGGTGCGACCGCCCGCCCCTTGTAGTTGCCAAAACAGAGATGGGCACCCAGGTAACAGGAGCCGACCACCGGCGCCACGGTGCGGTTGTAGATGTCCACAAGACGCTCCGGGTCCTCACGGTGGGCGTAACAACTCATCGACGGCTCGTCCACCGTGATGATCTCGCACCCGGCGGATATCAAACCCTCCAGTTCCCGCTGCACGATCGGTACCAGCGTCTCGGTGACGGCATACCGATCGGGGTAATCCGCGTTGGGCAGCAGCCGTCCCGAGAGCGTGTAGGGCCCGGGGACGCTGGCCTTGAGGCCGGGGCCCCACGGCGCCAACTCGACCAAGCGTTCGTACTCGGCAACCACCCCGAGCCCTTCCGGGGCGGTGAGTTCGCCGACGATGGTGTGCTTGCCGCGCTGGTCGTGGGCAGGGGGTCCGAAGCGCCGTTCTGTCGAGTGATCCGCAACGATCCCGCCGAGAAACGCATAGAAGGAGAGGTTGAAGTCGAAGCGGCTCTGCTCGCCGTCGGTGATGACATCAACACCAGCCCGTACCTGATCCATGATGGCGGCTGTCGTGGCGTCGGCCTGCATCTCGGCGATATCGGCCGGACCAAAGTCGTCGAGATGCTCGGCGGCGTACTCGAGCCATCCCGGGATCGGATAGCTGCCGATGACGGACGTGAGGATGGGATCGTGTGGCATAGGGGGACTTTACCGATCCACCCGGGGGCGACTCATATCAACACCCTCCTCAGTCCAGCGCGTGGCCGACCGTACCGTTGATGACAAGGCCCCCGTCGACCACGATTTCCTGTCCGGTCATGTAGCGGGACGCCTCAGACGCCACAAATACCACAACGTCGGCGATCTCCTCCTCGGAACCGATCCGACCCAAAGGGATGCGCTGTTCATAGGTGCGCCGCACCTCGGGCGTGTACGCCTTGATGTTGAGCGGCGTATCGGTCGCGCCCGGGGACACCGCATTGACGGTGACCCCGTGGGCGGCAGCTTCGAGAGCCAAGGTCTTGGTCAATCCGACGATGCCGCCTTTTGCGGTGATGTAGGCACCCAGATTCGCTACTACGAGGACGTCGGCAGCCGAGGTGATGTTGATGATCCTCCCCCTTCGCTGGGCATACATGATCTCGGCGGCAGCCCGGCTTCCGTAGAAGTAGCCGTGGAGGTTGGCGGCCAGGAGAGCGTGCCAGTCGTCGTCGCTGGTTTCGATGAGCGGCTTGACCATGAGGCGCGCCGCGTTGTTGACCCAGATGTCCAACGATCCCCACCGCGAGGTCGCCTCGGCGGCAAGGCGTTGGGCAGTACCCGGATCTCCGGTGTCGGCTTGGAGGATGACCGCCTCCCGGCCGGTCTCCTCGATCTGGGAGCGAACCCGCGCGGCACCATCGTGGTCCGAGTAGTAGCACCCGACGACATTGGCCCCTGACTCAGCCAGCGCAACCGCAGTGGCACGACCGATGCCGTTCGACACCCCCGTCACCACGGCGCTCGCCCCGACCAGGGCATTGCGATCAACGCGCTCTTCTGTCGGAGCCGTCATGGTCAATCCCTTCCCTTGCCCCCGCCTATCCGGGGGTCGAGCACGATCTTCATCCCAACGCCGGCCCGAGTGGCAGCAAACGCTCGCTCCCACTGGTCCAACGGAACGACGTCGGTTACGAGAGCGTCGAGGTCCACCAGACCCCCCTCGAGTAATTGCAGGGCGCGACGCCACGACCGCGGCGTGCTCGCATTGCCGGAATTCATGTCGAGTTCGCGATACAGGACCAGATCCAGCGGCACCGTCACCGGCCGGCCGAAAATCCCGACCTGGACGTAGCGCCCGTCCTTGCGCACCGCCGCAAAGGCCGTCCGCGCCCCACCTTCGTGACCCGAAGCCTCTGCGACCACATCGAACTCGCCGAGGTCCGGCGACTCATCAGTTGGCAGCGCGACCCGAAACCCAAGCGACGCGGCCAACACGAGCCGATCGCGGTCCCGTTCGAGGCCTACCACCGTCACCACTCCCCCGGCGGCTCGTGCGGCTTGGGCGGTGAGCATCCCCATAGTTCCCGGACCGACGACCAGGACCGTGTCGCCGGCATTGATGACCGGTGGATCGAATAGGCAGCGAGTGACACAAGCCAGCGGCTCGACCAACGCGCCGGCGTGAGTGCCGACGCTCTCGGGCAGCCGCCACAGACTCCGAGCCGGCAGGGTCAACCAGCGGGCAAACCCACCATCTTCCCGAGAACCGATCGACCGGCGCGCCGCGCAGAGGTTTGGCTTGCCGTCGCGGCAGAAGTCGCACACCTCGCAGTACGAGAAGTACGTTTCGCACGCCACCCGAGCCCCAAGCCAAGCGGCATCGACCCCCTCACCGACCACTGCGACCTCCCCGGTGACCTCGTGACCCATGGTCACCGGAGGCTCGGACGGGAATTCGTCGTCGGCAATGTGCAGATCGGTGCCGCAGATGCCGGTGGCCAGGACTTCGATCAGGACTTCGCCGGGTCCCGGTGGCCGCACCGGCTGGGTCCGCATCCCGAGGTTGCCCGGGCCCGGGGCCAGCTTGCCCACGGCCGGCGTTGTTTCCGGAACAGAGGTCACGCCGCCGCCTCCGAGAACCTGAAGAACCGGGCTGGGTTGAGGCGGAGCATCTGGGCAACAGAATCGTCATCGACGCCCAAGCGAGCCAGGAGCGCAACCACGTCGGTGGCAAGCGCCGCCAAGCCGGGAGTGCCGCCGTAGGCGGTCCACATCGATCGGCGTGCCCCGTCGGTTCCCACCATCACCTGTCCTGCATAGCCCGCCGCCACCGCCTCGGTGACCAGACGCACGGTCCGGTTCTCCTCGTCAATGGGGAAACGGAGTGCCTGGTCGTACTCCAGGTTGACACCGCTCGCCACGAGGTCGAGGTGGTAGCCGATGTCGTCGACCTTGTCGGTGTGGGACAACACCACCCGATTCGGCTCGACCCCGAACTC
>CAYXMJ010000182.1:2498-6058 GCA_964465915.1 uncultured Acidimicrobiaceae bacterium | reverse complement strand
CCGCTGGTCGTTCTGGCCGGCGACGACTACGGCATGGGTTCCTCGCGGGACTGGGCCGCCAAGGGAACATTCGAGCTCGGAGTCAAGGCGGTGATTGCCGCCAGCTTCGAGCGGATCCATCGTTCCAACCTGGTGATGATGGGTGTGCTCCCGCTGACGTTCCCAGATGGCGAGACCGCCGACAGTCTCGGGCTGGACGGCACCGAGACGTTTGCCTTCGACATCGACGACGGTCTGCAGCCTCGTCAGTTGGTCAAGGTGACGGCCACCAAGGCAGATGGGTCCAGCATCGAGTTCATGGCGAGGTGCCGTTGCGACACACCGGTCGAGGTCGAGTACCTGCGCAACGGCGGGATCCTCCACATGGTGCTGCGTCGGATGGCGCGTGATTCGTGAGCGGAGCTCACGAATCACGTAGGAGGAGTTCACGTACCGTAGGCAGCTCGTGCCCGACCTACGGTTCATTCCTCGTGTTTACTGAAGTGGGAACGGTCCACGCTTCGGGAGGCACGCATGGAAAACGGTACGAGAGTCATCCAGGTCAACGAGTATGAACTCGAGGCGCCGGCGCACACCTACATGGACGCCATTGCTGCGTTGGCCCGACGGACCGAGGCTGAGGGTCATCTCGGTGTTCTGACCTACCAGTTCTATGTCGACGCGGACGAGGGCACCGCCGGAGCCACGATCGTCTACGAGGACGCCGAGGCCTGGGTTGCCCACCACCAACTCGCCTATCAGTGGGAGGAGATGGCCGCACTACAGGCAACCGTCGCACTGAAGCGGCTGACCGTGTTTGGCCCCCTCAGCGAGCAGGTCGAGGAATGGCTCGCCGGCTCCGGACTCTCCTATGTGCACTATGCCACGTTGGCGGCAGGTTTCGTGCGCTCCGCTGGGGAGTGATCGGCGGGACGCTCCCGGCTCACCCAGACGCGGCATGCTCGGCCGCCTCGAGAACCCTCAAGGTGTTCTCGCCGAGGACCTTGCGGATGTCGGGCTCCGACCAGCCTCGGCGGAGGAGCTCTTCGGTGATGGCGGGGTAGCAAGAAACGTCTTCGAGACCCACCGGGGTGAGGGTCATCCCGTCGAAGTCTGAGCCGAGACCGACCCCGTCAACGCCCGCCACCGCGGCGATGTGCTCGATGTGGTCGACGACGGCACCGACATCCCCACGGTCGAGATCGAGACCCCCCTCGATGCGGTCCATCGCCTCCGCGATGGCGGCCTCATCGCCGGCCAACTCCACTCGGAGCCTTCGCCACGTCTCGAACATCTCGGTCATGGCCGCCGCCGTTTCGGCCACCACAAACCCGGGGAAGAACACCGCCATCACCACACCTCCCCGCCGGCCGATTTCGGCCAGCACGTCGTCTGGAATGTTGCGGGGATGCGGCGCCAGCGTTGCGGCGTTGGAATGGGATGCAATCACCGGAGCTGCAGAGGCGGCCAGGGCATCTCGCATTGTGTCGACGGCGACGTGAGATAGGTCCACCAGCATGCCGAGTTGGTTCATGCGGCCAACGACTTCGAGGCCGAAGTCCGTCAGGCCGCCGTGTTGGGGATTGTCCGTGGCGGAGTCGGCCCACGGCAATGTGTCGCTGTGGGTGAGCGTCAGGTAACGCACGCCCCGTTCGAACAAGGTTTCCAGCTTATTGAGTGAGCCTTCGATGCTGTGCCCACCCTCGGATCCCGTCAACGATGCGATGTGGCCTGCGGCGCGGATTCGGCGGACATCCGCGGCCGTGGTAGCCAGCTCGAGCCGCGGGTCGCGGGCCACCATGGCTTCAACGAGTTCGATCTGCTCGATGGTGCGCGAGTAGGGGTCTGCAATGTCGGCTGGGACGTACACCGACCAGAACTGGGCGCCGATCCCGCCTTCGATCATTCGCGGGATGTCGGTGTGGTAGTTGGGCAGCGTTAGGCGGGGGTCGGCGGAGTCGAGATCGCCGTCGGCCGCCGTACGCAGCCTCCAGGGCAGGTCGTTGTGTCCGTCTACGACGGGAAGGTCGGCGTGGATGCGGAGGGCGGTTTCTAGGGGTTCGTCGGCCATCGCCGAGAGGCTAGCTCAGCCGCAGCCGGCCGGGTGAGGGCGCTAGGACAGCACCATATCGTCCACGTTTTGGTCGTAGGCGTAGTTCCAGACCTCAGCGATCTTGCCGGCGACGAACCGGAAACACAACACGTTCCAGAACTCGGCGACGCCACTCTCAGTCAGGGCTGTGGCCTTGTGGAGGCTGTAGCCACGGTCGCCGGACGTCGCAATGCTCTTGATCTCCACCTGGAAGGTGCCTTGGGTGAGCGCCATCACGTCGCCCAGCATCGCGAGGATTTCGTCGACTCCGATGTGGTTGCCCGACACCGTGTTGGATCCGGCGATGTGCCACACGATGTCGTCGCGCCACAGCTCGGCCATAGCGTGAGCGTCATCTGAGCTGAAGAGCTCATAGGTCTGTCGGATGATCTCCGCATGTTTCTCTTCCGGGCCTATGTGGCTACCTGCCATATCCCAACGGTACGCCACCGCCGGCGATTGTGGGGAGAACCTTTGCAGAAGACTGGGGAAGCGTCGGCTTCGTCTACGCCGCGGCTACCAACACCAGCAAAAGGAAGCCGAGTGCGAGGAAACCCAAGATCAGGAGCACCGACCCGATGATCCCGAGGATCCTGCCGGCGTTGGCGACGCTCCGGCCGGAGGGGTCGCGCCGCCCGGTGTCGATGGCGGTGAGCTCCTGGTTCCCGAGGAACCAGGCGATGGGGGAGAGGATCTGGCAGACGACGAGACCCAGAATCCCGAGGACGAGGACCAATGTGGATTGGCTCGCCTCCGGATAGCCCTGGTAGTACGGCTGCTGCGGCGGATACGTCATGCCGGCAAGGTCCCGGTCGCGATGCGGACGACCCACACGCCTATGAGTAGCGGGATGTTGGCCGCCAGCCACAGGGTTCCGAGCCGCAGCCAGTTGAAGCGAACGTGCCCCCGGCTTGTGAGCCAGAACAACGCCGTCGCCACCAGGGCCTCGACGACAACCAGGATGGCGAGCGGGTGGTTGTGCCATGCGGCGGCGAAGTCACCCCGAACGACCTGCGCCATGCCACGGGTCAGACCGCAACCAGGGCACGACGTGCCGGTGCAGCGTCGGAACACGCATACCGTGGTGGCCCCGTCATCAGTCGGTGTCCAGAGACGGAGCCCGAGCGCAGCCAATGCCAGGAGCGCAGTGACAATCCGCGGCGAGATCGACAGCGTGGGCACTCCTAATCGGGCTGCTCCCGGACGTAGCGTTGTCATCGGCCCGACTCGGATCCGAGCAAGAAGAAGAGAAGGATGATCCCGAGGCCCATGAGCACCGTGCCCACGATGCCCAGGATCCGACCGGCATTGGCGGTCCCGCGGTTGGTGGGATCGCGTCTGCCGGCGTCGATGGCGCGCACTTCCTCGTTGCCCATGTACCAGGCGATGGGGGCCAGGATGCTGCAGATCACGATGCCGAGAATCCCCAGCACCAAGACGGTGGTGGCTTTGCTCTGCTCTGGATAGAACGTATCGCCCAAGGCGGCTC
>CAYXMJ010000182.1:0-2398 GCA_964465915.1 uncultured Acidimicrobiaceae bacterium | reverse complement strand
GCTCGCCGCGCTGGTGGGGCAGGTCCGTGGCGGGTGGGGCGAGCCCTCACGATCGTTGGCGAGCAGTCTCAGACTTCCGTCACGCAGTTCTCATCTGCGGTGCTGTGCGGGATCACGACGGGGATACCGGTTTGCTGTGCCGCCTCGAGCAGGCCTTTGACGATGCCCTGGTCGATCTTGCAGACGATCTCGGGATGATTGACGGCCGTCTCACCGAACGGGCAGAACCGTGTGACCAGGATGCGATCGTCCGAGTTGGCTTCGGTGTCGAAGCCAACGCCCATCATGGCGCGAGCCACGGCCTGCACGGCAGCGTCGAAACCGGCGTCTTCGGGGAGGCCAATCTCGGTGGCGAGTTCACGCCCGTAATCCCGGCCTACATCTTCGGCGATCGTCGCCGCGTCGTCGGGAGCGACCCGATGCACCACCCGCACCAGCAATTCGGCCAGCAGGTCGTAGCGGCGGGCGGGGAACTGAACCGAGACTTCTTTCTCGGTGGGTTCGTAGTGCTTGGCGGGTCGGCCGGCACCGGGCCCGCGGCGTCCAGAGCGTCGTTTGTGTGTCACCTGTAGATAGCCGTCGGCGACCAGGCGATCGAGGTGGTGCCGGGCAACGTTGGCGTGGATCTCGAACAGGTCGGCAATCTGGGAAGCGGTCACCGGTTCGGGGGCTTCGCGCACCGAGATGTAGATGCCGCGGCGGGTTGCATCGCCGAGGGTAGAGGCGAGATCGCCGATCTGCTGGTCGAACGCCCTGGTGTCCACGGCGCCATCCTTTCCGGCGTTCGAGGGCCGGATAGTTGTGATCCGGCCCTCACTATAGTTTCTATCCACTACGTAGATAGGAGAAGCTGAGTTGGTCGATGCCGCCGCCGTCCGGGCCGCAGTAGAGCAGGTCGAGGACCCAGAACTACACCGTTCCCTCGCCGAGCTGAACATGTTGCGGGAACTCGACGTCACAACCGAGGGGAACGTTCGGGTCCTCGTTGCGCTCACGATTCCGGGGTGCCCGCTGAAGGACAAGCTCACGGCCGACGTCACCGCGGCGGCAACCTCAGTTGCCGGGGTGGAATCCGTTTCCGTCGAGTTCACTTCGATGACCGACGAGGAACGCGGGGCGCTGGTGAACGAGATGCGTGGGGGTGCCATGCGCGAGATCACCATCGGCAAGCCGGGGACGAAGACCAGGGTCATCGCCGTTGCGTCGGGAAAGGGCGGGGTCGGCAAGTCGTCGGTGACGGCCAACCTCGGGGTCGCTTTGGCCCGTATGGGGCGAACCGTCGGCATCATCGACGCCGACGTCTGGGGCTTCTCCATTCCCAAGATGCTCGGTATCGATCGCAACCCGACGGTGATCGACGAGACGCTGATTCCCCCCGAGATTCACGGCGTCGCCGTGATGTCGATGGACTACTTCGTCCGCCCCGATCAGGCCGTCATTTGGCGTGGCCCGATGCTGCACAAGGCAATGGAGCAGTTCCTTGCCGACGTCCATTGGGGTGATCCCGATTTCCTGCTGATCGACATGCCACCGGGGACGGGTGACATCGCTATCTCCATGTCTCAGTTCCTCCCACGGGCCCAGGCCATCGTGGTGACCACGCCTCAAGTGACGGCGCAACGGGTCGCCAAGCGTGCCGGTCTGATGGCGCGCAAGGTCAATCAGGACATCATGGGCGTAGTGGAGAACATGTCGTGGTTCACCGGCGACGATGGCAAGCGGTATCCGATCTTCGGCGAGGGGGGCGGAGCGACGCTGGCTGTGGAACTCGAGGTGCCTTTGCTCGGTCAGATCCCGCTGGTTCCCGCCTTGCGGGAAGGCGCCGACAATGGCCAGCCGGTCACGATGAGCGATCCCGGCGGCGAAGCGGCCGCGGCGTTCGAGAGGCTGGCATCCGAGGTGGACGAGCGGCGCCCACGGCTGCGCAGCCATCCCGAGCTGGTGATCAGCTGACGGCCCGACCCGTATCGGGTCACCTCCTCGCTACGATGACGTCGTTCCCACACCTCGAAGGCGGTTCAACATGAGCAAAGACACAATCAAGGTACGCATTGGGCTCGAAGGCGCCCGCGAACTCGAGTTCGATGTCGATGACGGGGAAGCACTGATCAAGGACGTCGAGGCCGCGATCAAGAAGGGCGAAGCTCTGGTGTGGGTGACCGATGCCCGGGGTGATCGCCACGGGCTGGCCGCCGGCAAGATCGCTTTCGTACAGGTCGAGGGTGAGAAGGCTCCCGGAGGCGTCGGTTTCTGAGTCATGGCGGCCGTATGGGCGGTGCTGAACGAACAAGAACCCGGCCGGCGGCCGGGTTCTCTGTGTCGGGAGAGTGGATTTCTCGGAGAGCGTCGCCTAGCTGGCTTGACGCTGTCGGCGGCGCTCGGCGAGCCAGCGCTTGCG
>CAYXMJ010000181.1:0-6059 GCA_964465915.1 uncultured Acidimicrobiaceae bacterium | reverse complement strand
GTGGACGAATCGCGGTCAACGTTGCCAACCTCGGCCGCAAGCCGTACCGCAGCCTCTCGGCCGACGTCATCCGTATCCTCCAGGACGAGCTGCGCCTCCTTTTGCGTGGCGAGGTGATTTGGAAGAAGGCCGAGGGCGCCGCTGGCTCCGTTGCCTGGGGTTCATACCGCAGCGCCGCGAACCCGGTGCTGCGCGATATCACCGAGCGGGTCATCATCGCCAGCAAGGGTCGCTTCGACCGGGCCCGCTCGCCAAAGCAGCGCGAAGCCGAGGGCTTGCCGTTCGACACCAAGACCTCGGCCGATGAGTTCATGGCCGCCACCCTCGACGTGTGGGACATCCCGTCGGAGAGTGCCCGGCGGGTCAACCACCCTGCACCGTTCCCGGTCGAGTTGCCCCAGCGCTTGGTCAAGCTCTACACCTACGAGAACGATCTCGTGCTCGACCCGTTCATGGGGTCCGGCAGTGCCTTGGTGGCCGCGCTCAAAGAAGGGCGCCGCGCCGTTGGCTACGACCTCGACCCCGGTTATGTGGAGACGGCTCGCAAACGGGTCGCTGAGTTTCGCGCTGAGCGGGCGGAGCGCACCCAGGGGCACGCTGCCGCACCGCCGAGCCCGATGCCGGTCCAGCCGAAGCTGCCCGATCCCGATGAGAGTTTCCAGGCCAGGGCGACTCGGGAGGGCAAGGCTGCCCAGGCGATTGCTCGCAAGGTTCTGGAGGAGGCTGAGTTCACGATCGTCAAGAAGGACTACAAGGTCAGCAGGGCCGGAGTTCGCTTCAACCTCTTGGTGAGCGACAAGGAGGGTGGCCAGTGGTACGTCGATGTTTCCGGCGCCTTCACGACTACGCGGGGCGGTCTACTGCGCACCGACACGGTATGGAAGGCGCTTGGTCGGGCCCTGGTCTTGCGTGAGAACCCGGAGGTCGGCGACTGTCCGCGGTTGCTGCTGCTCACCTCCGATCTGCCCAAGCCGGGAAGCGAGGGTGACAAGGCGTTGCGGGCTGCGGGACCGGGCTCATTCTGGGACGCCATCGAGATGCTGTCCGACGACGGGAGGCGACGACTCCAGGAGTACGCCTCGGGAACTGTCGAGCACCCGCTGCCCGGGTTCTGGTCCGATGCCGACCTCGAGGGGTTGGCGTGAAAGGCGCGACCGTAGCTTGCGCAGTGGTGCGCGACACGCCTCCGATCCTCATGCTCGCCGAGGACCTAGAGGTGCTGCAGCGAGCGCTGGCCCTCCGGCTCGTTGCCCGCAACGAGTCGCCGCAGCTCACAGATGCCCAACGTGAGGTCATGCAGGCGGCGCTGCTCGATGAACGGTGGGGTGACGCGATCGCGGCGTGGATCGACCACACCGGTATCGAGATCGATGTCTACACCGAACCGGTCCTCAGTGCATCCGACGTTCCTGCTGATCTGGTTGGCGCCGAAATGCAGTTTGCGCCGCTGTTTCACGATAGCTGAGCGACCGTGCCGGCGCTGCGCACCGAGATCACGGAAATCGTCACCGGGCTGGGGATGCTCGGGTTTTCCGAGCTCGATCGTGCTCTCGAGGTGCGCCCCACCGCGGTGCGTAACGTCGCGGCCGAACACTATGACCGGCTGGCGGCCGCCCGCCTCGACGGCACCCATCGTCGTGAGTTCGAAGTCGCTTGGCGCAACGGCGTTGAGTTCGCCCGCTCGGCGGAGGGTTTGCGGGGCCGCCCCCCGTGGTGGCTGGAGTGGAAGGGTGGGCACCGTCCGCCCGGCTACGAACAGGTGCCGGCCGATCTGCGGGTCGACCACGTCTATCTCGTGTCGTGCAAGTACGGTTCCAACATCCTGACCAACTCGTCGCCCGCCAACCTCTTCGACCGGTTGCTGGGCGATCGGCGTGACGCCGGGTCGGATTGGTTCCTCGAGGTGGCGCCCGATGTCTATCAGGACTTCTACCTGGCCTGCCGCAGCTACCTTGGTGCCGCCGGGCTTCCCGACCGAGTAGCCGATCTCGCGCAGGAACATCGTGAGGTGTTGAAGCGGGGGTTGCCGCGGCGCTTTGGCGGGGACCTGCAGCAGATCTACCGGGAATTTGCCGCGGAGGTTTCCCGTTCCTCGGTCGAGAGGTGGAGAGCAGCAATGACCGATCGACGCCATCAGGAAACTCAGCTCTGGCGTCTCCTCCGGCTCCAGGCTGCTCCCTACTTCGTCCTCGGCGAGTCGGCTGAGGGCCGGCCGCTTCAATACCGGGTCGCCACCCCCTGGGATTTCCGCAACCGCTATCGGCTGCGCAAGCTCGATGCCTGGTCCGACCCCGACCGGAGTCAACCGGTGGTGTTGTGGCGCGCCGAAGTCCACGACCAGCAAACCGGAACCACCGCAGAGGTGGCGGGCCATGTCGAGGTGCGCTGGAGTCACGGACGGTTCGCCCAGGCGCCGGAGGCCAAGGTCTACCTGGGCACCGCGCACCATGCAGTGCCCGGCTACGTACCGCTGAGCGGTCCCGAGCGCGATCCGGAGCGGCTCGCGCTCGGGTGGAGCGGCGGTTCCTGATGAGCGTTCCCGCCCCGGCAGCAAGCACCACGGCACCGGCGCTCGAGGCTGCCATCGTTGCCGCCTTTCCCTATCTCATCGGCGGATTGGCGGCGGCAGTCGCGCTGCTCCTGGTCCCGGGGCCTTGGGACGTCTTCCCCAAGTTCGTGATCCAACTCGCAGGGCTGGTCCTGCTCGGCCTTGTTGTCACAACGCGCTTGCTCGGGTTCACCAGGTCGGCCTGGTATCAGTTCACGGGCTGGTCAGAGCGAGCCAAGCGTTTGGCCGGCGATGTCTCGCTGGTCGTGGTGGTGACCGGTTTGGTTGGTTTGGTCACCCTGGCGTCGTCGGCGGCGCTGCGGCTGGAGCCGTCACTGCAGTTCCTCCAACTGCTGTCGGCGCTCGACATCGCGTGGGCAGGAGCGGCCATCATGATCGGTGCCTACCGGCTGTGGGGGCGTGGCGCCGCTCTGGTAGGTGGCAGCCTGCTTGGGGTCTTCTGCGTCTGGTCGATCTGGAACTACCTGCGCGTCGTCGGCTTCAACGATGCGGATGGCTGGCTGCTCGAAGGAGGCCAGGTGATGCGGCTGGTGCTGCCCTTCGACATGATGGCTGCGGTCGTTGCGATCACCCTGCTGGTCGTCGGGTCGGGGCGCGCCGAGCCTCCCGCTCAGCGCACGGCGCAGGCGAGCGACCAGTCGTAGGGCTGGTACACCACCCGGGGCGATGTGTCCTTCGTCCAGCGGACAACCTCGGGATCGAGCCACTGGGCGAGCAGCGTGGTGAGGTTCTTGGTTCCCGTGGGCCGCCAGGTGGGCATCCGGTGCGGTCTGGCGAAGTCGCCGCCATACCAGCGGAAGATGCGTGACAACCGGAGTTCGCCGTCGGATTGGTTCATCGCGGCGCCACCGCCAACGAGGAAAGCTCGCATCTGATCGTCGAGTTGCGCATCGAGACGGTCGCCGCCATACGGTTCGTAGCGAAGCGTGGGGCACGAGGCCGACCCGCACACCAGCGCTCCGTGGATGCGGGGATCGCCGAACCGCCGGATCTTGCCGTGTTCGATGGCGTCGAGAGAAAGATCCTCGTCGCCGACGGTGACCCAGGTGCGTCGGAATCCGCCGGGCAGCCTGAGCACCGAGGTGGCCTGCTGGGCGAACGTTTCGGCAGCGAGGTCGAGTGCCCCGGCGTTGTAGAGGTTCAACCAGTAGGCGAGGGCCGCATCGGGTGACAGCGTGTCGGGGTCGATCTTCGCCAACCGGTCTCGATAGGCATGAAGTGTCGTGCGCTGGTCTGCCAGGACTGCCACACCGCCCGCGTGCAATGCGGCGAGCACCGGCACGAGTTCGGTGTGCTCCACCGTCCCGGTGCCGGTCGGATGGGGGCGATGCCCCCGCTGCGCACGCCAGATCGACCACGCGACGGTGAGCGGGTTGGGTCCTGTGGGGGTGTCGGCCATGTCGTCGCCAACGGAGCGGACGGAAGAAGAATTCCTTCAGCCTTCGGCGGTTGCCTCAGATATCCCGAGTTGCTCCCGGCCGGCCTCGAGTTCCTCGGCCGGTGTCTTGCTCCGTCGCAAGACCAGATACCCGAGAATGCCGGCGACCGTCGACCCGATGAAGATGCCGATCTTGGCCCGGTCGACGATCTGGGGATCGGTGAACGCTAGTTCGGTGATGAACAGTGAGACGGTGAAGCCGATGCCGGCCAGGGCCGCCAGACCAAAGACTTCAGTCCAGCCGGAGCGTGGCGGCAGTTTGCCGATTCCGAACTTGACCGCAAGGAAGGTGGCCAGCGTGATACCGACGGTCTTGCCGACGACCAGGCCGGCGGCGACACCGAGAGCGACGTTGCTGGCGGCGGCGTCGAGCAGATCGACGTCCACGAAGCGGACTCCGGCATTGGCGAGGGCGAAGATCGGGATGATCACAAACGACGACCACGGGTGGAGCGTCAGTTCGAGTCGGTCGAGCGGAGAGACCGATTCTCTTGCGATCGTGGAGAGTTCCAGCGCGTCGTGATCGACCCGTTCTCGCGCCCGCGGAGAGGCGGCGTCCATGTCGTAGCGGCTCAGGATCCACTTCGACTTTCGGTAGTACTCCGTGTCCGAGTACATCGCATAGACCGGGGTCAAGAACCCGAGGGCAACGCCGGCCAGAGTGGCGTGGACGCCGGACTCGAAGACGAAGAACCAGGTGACGATGCCGGCGACGACGTAGAAGCCCATCGAACGGATACCGATGCGGGAGGCGAAGGCAATGGCGACCAGGGCTCCGAGGCTGGCGAGGAGCCATCCGAATGCCAGGTCGGTGGTGTAGAAGACGGCGATTACTGCGATAGCCCCGATGTCGTCGGCGATGGCCAAGGCCAGCAGAAACAGCTTGGCCCCGACGGAGATTCGGTTGCCCAGTAGCGAGAGAACGCCGACGGAGAACGCGATGTCGGTGGCCATCGGGATTCCCCAGCCCTGCAATGCCTCGCCACCCGTGCCGGCAACAAAGGCGACGTAGATCAGCGCCGGAAGGATCATCCCGCCCAGGGCGGCGACGGCGGGCAGGGCAGCTCGTTTGCGGTCCCGTAGTTCGCCGACGACGAGTTCCCGCTTTATCTCGAGGCCGACAACGAAGAAGAAGACCACCATCAGGGCGTCGTTGACGATGTGTTTCAGTGACTCGTCGAAGTGGAAGGAACCGATGGAGAAGCTGACATGCGTGTGCCAGAACTCCTCGTACGACTCACCCGTTCCGGCGTTGGCCCAGATCAGGGCGGCGATGGTTGCGGCCAGGAGCACGATGCCGCCCGCCGCTTCGACGTGGGTGAACTGGAGGAGGGGCCGCACGAAGCGGCTCGGGATCGCCCGATCGGAGTGGAGCCACGTTTCGTGGATTCGTTCGCGTTCGTCTGCCATGAGTGATGCAGGCTAGCTGTGTTGCAGCATGCGCTCTCCTCGGGGGTGGTTAGCATCGCTGGGTTACCGGCAACGAGGAGTGTGGGCAAATGATCGCAGCGGCGATCGCTGTGATCGGCGGTTTGTTGCTCCTCATCTTCGCCTCCGACCGCCTCGTCGTCGCTGCGGTCCGGCTCTCCGAAGCGCTGGGGATCTCGGCCGTACTGATCGGTGCACTTGTCGTCGGCCTGGGCACGTCGATGCCCGAGATGCTCGTGTCCGCTTTGGCGTCGGCCGACGGTGAGATCGAGATTGCCATGGCCAACGTGGTCGGCTCGAACATCGCCAACGTCACCCTGGTCCTGGGCGTGGCCGCCATCATCTCGGCCATCGTCGCCGAAATGCGCATCCTGCGGCGCGAGGGCGTGCTGATGCTCGCCTCGCTGCTGGCGTTGACCGCGGTGCTGTACGACCAGGAGGTCGAGCGCTGGGAGGGTGGTGCCCTTCTGTTCGGCTTTGTGGTGGCCGTCTACCTGCTGATCCGCTGGTCGATGAACGACGCCGAGACGGTCAGCCTTGCCGAGGCCGAGGTCAAGGAGATGGTCGGTGGCGAGCACAACGTGGCCTGGGAGGCGCTGATGGGGACGGTGACGCTGGTGCTCA
>CAYXMJ010000180.1:0-6097 GCA_964465915.1 uncultured Acidimicrobiaceae bacterium | reverse complement strand
GGTGGCGGGGCGAGCTTCTTCGGCTGGGGCTTCGGCGGCGCCTCCTTGCCATCGAGAATCGCCTCACACGAGTCGAGCTGCCACACCGCCAGGTCCACCTTATTGGAGAGATCCAGCAGCTCCTGTGGGGTATCCGCTGCAGCCAGCTCATCGGATGCCTCGTTGTACGTGCTGCCGGCCTCATCGAACAGGGCATCAACCGTATCGTTGTTGGCCCCACGGACCTCGACCTCCATGTCGAGGATGTCATTGGCGATGCCGTCGAGTTGGACTTGGATTTCGGCGCGCGCCTCGGAGAACTGGCTCTCCGTCGCCTGTTGCGCTTGGGCCTTGCTGCGACGCATCAGCCACCACACCAACAGTCCCAGCCCGCCGACGATCAGGATGAACCACAGGAAGCCGCTGCCGCCGCCCTCGTCATTGGAACCCCCAGCAGTGGAGCCGGAATCGCCTGTAGAGCCGACGTTGAGGTCGAGCCCGAAGACGGCGCCGGTGAAATTGGCGGCATAGGCAGCGTCGCTACCGCCGGCATCGCTGGCAACGAGAAAGGCCTCCTCCAACTCGGCTTCGGTGAACTCATCAACCGAGACCCAGCCGGTGTCGTCCTCGCTGAGCACAAAGACCGTGCCCGAGTCGATCCCCATGAAGTCGTAGACCGCATCGGCAAAGGAGGTATTGCCTCCCGGCGGCGTCTCCACGAGCACGATGAGGTGGTAGCGAGAGCCTTCGTTGCGGGCGGACGAGACGATGGCGCTCGCTTCTGCGTCGGTGATGGAGGCGCCGTCCTCGACGTAGAAGCCCTGGGTGAAGACCTGCTCGACGATTTCGTCGGTATCAACCGCACCGGCCGGAGCCAGCGATGCGGAGAAGGCGAGAGCAAGGGCGATGAGAACGATTACGCGACGAGGAGCAGTCATGGGCGACAGGATACCTGGAGGCTCAGGGGCCAGGGGTCTGGTACCCGAGGTCGTCGCGCCTGTTCAGCCTGCCCCTGTGGCGCGAGACTGAGTACGAGCTCAGGAGGAACAATGGCGGAAGCTGAGGGCGACGTGACAGTTCGTGGATACGCGGATGGGGACCTGGAGGCGTGTCGGGGATTGTGGGTGGAGCTCACCGAACAGCATCGCCTCATCTACGACTCCCCCGAGATCGGGGGTGACGACCCCGGCTCCAAGTTCGACGGGCACCTCGCCAAGGTCGGCGCCGACCAACTCTGGGTCGCTGAGGTGGATGGTGAGGTCGTCGGGATCACCGGGCTCCAGCCCATCGATGAGGGCATCGAGATCGAACCCGTGGTCGTCGCTGCCTCTCACCGCGGTCACGGCATCGGTCGTCTCCTCATCGAAGCCGCCATCGCGGGCGGCGTCGCCTCCGGTCACAACTTGATCTCGGTCGGCGTCGTCGGCCGCAACCGAGAAGCCATGGAGTTCTATCACGCCATGGGGTTCGATGTAGTCGGCATTGTCGAGCTGATGTACGACACTCGTCCCGGCGCAGACCAACGATGGAGGCCGGGCGACACCATCGCCGGCCTTCCGTTTCGAAACTGATCCTCGCTCGGATCACATCTCCATCGGTACCGGCAGCAGCTCGTAGATATCGACGGCATAGTTGCCCTTGCCCTCGCTGAGGTAGGGGTGACCATCGGCGAGAGCCTGGGCCCCAGCCATATCATCGGCAGCAACGATCGAATAGCCGGTGAGCGAAGCCGCCGCCCCCGCACTTCCGTCGTCGACCACCGAAGCCCCGGGACCAAACGGAGTGCCAACGTCGACGAGCGCCGGTCCCACGGCCTCCATCCACACGCCCCAAGCAGCCATCACCGCTTGGCCTTGCTCGGGCGTCATGTCGGCCATATCCGTTGCTTCGCCCTTGTAAACCATCATGTACTTCGCCATCGCGCATCCCTCCCAGGACCTGTCGTGTCTCAACCGTACGTGAGTCTGCACCGCTGTGGGCCACAATCTCTGCGCCTACCTCCCGTTCTTGCGTGGCTGCGGCGCGGTTTCCGGTACCCCAGCCACGCCAGAACAAGGTGGCTTTCCGCGCCCCCTGTTCTTGCGTGGCCAGGGCGCGGTTTCTGGTACCCCAGCCACGCAAGAACAGGGTGGGGTTTCAGCCGCGGCTGGCGGCGGCTCGTAGGAAGAACCAGAGGTTGGCGGGGCGTTCGGCGAGGCGGCGGGTGAGGTACGGGTACCAGGCCGAGCCGTAGGGCACATACACCCGCAGCTTGTGACCGGCCGCCAGCAGCTCCTGCTGGAGCTTGGTGCGAACCCCGTAGAGCATTTGGAACTCCCACCCTTTGGTGCGTGACCGTCCCAACGCGGTGACGACGGCGATTCGTTCGTCGTCGTGGGTGGCGATGGCCGGGTAGATCCGGCCGTTGCCCATGATCAGGCGGGTCAGCCGGTCAAAGGCGGCGTTGACCTCCGCCTTGCTCTGGTAGGCCAAGTTGGGCGGCTCGGCGTAGGCGCCCTTGCACAATCGCAGGTGACCCCCGGCTGCGATGATCCGATCAACGTCGCGTGGTGTCCGCCGCAGATACGCCTGAACTGCAAGGCCCAGGTTGCCGTGCGCCGCCTGGACGTGCTCAAACATCGCGACGGTCGCCTCAGTGTGAACGCTCTCCTCCATGTCGACGCTCACCGAGGTGCCAACTCGTTTGGCACTGGCTGCGAGAGCTTCAAGCGACTCGGCAGCGAGACCATCGTCGGTGCCGAGCCCGAGTTGGGTGAGCTTCACTGAGATGTTGCCGTCGATCCCCTCGACCCCGATCCGATCAAGACAGGCCAAATAGTCGTCACGGGCACTCTTGGCTTGGGCCGTGTCGGTGACGTGCTCACCGAGATGATCGAGCGAAACCTGGGCGCCGAGTTGATTCAACGCCAGAGCTGCCGCCACGGCGTCATCGATGGACTCACCTGCGACAAAGCGGGTCGACAGAGCGCGCCCGGGCCGGGTATCGGTGAAGACCTTGCGGACGGGTGGCTGCTCGGTGATTGCCAACACGGTGCGACCCAGTGTCGACGTCACACTCAGCCCTCCTCACCGGCCGCTTCGGCGGCGATGGCCCCCAATTCGTTGGAACGCTGCGAGGCGGCTCGGACCGCGTCCTCGACCAGCGCCCGGAAACCGCCGTTCTCGAGCACGTGCATGGCGGCCGCGGTAGTCCCGCCCGGCGACGTGACCTCGGCCCGCAGCCGGAAGGCACTCTTCTCCGAGCCTTGGAGCAACACTCCGGCACCACGCAGCGTCTGGTCGACGAGGCGCTCCGCGGCATGGTGGGGCAGTCCCTCCCGGATGGCGGCCTCGGTGAGCGACTCGGCGAGCAAGAAGATGTAGGCGGGTCCCGTTCCCGAGACGGCGGTGACGGCGTCGAGCAGATCCTCGCTCAGGTTGATCGTGTCGCCCACCGCACCAAGCACCTCGGCGGCTCGTTCCAAGGTGGCCTCGTCGGTGTGGGTACCACCGCAATACGCCGTCATGGCTTCGTCCACCGCAGCCGGTGTATTCGGCATCGACCGCACGATCGGCACGCCCGGTAGCGCCACTTCGAAGACCGAAGTCGGCACACCCGCAGCCAGAGAAATGACCAACTGGTCGGCGGTAACGGTGCCGGCGATCTGGCGGAGCAGCGCGTCCACGTCCTTCGGCTTGACCGCGACCACCAGGACGTCACGGCCGGTCGCCGCGGCCGAAGCGTCGAGGAGCGTGGTGATCCCGGTGAGCCTTTCGATCTCGACCGCCCGATCCTTGCGCCGCACCGCCAGCACGAGGTCGGCAGGCTCCCAGCCGGCGCGGACCAACCCCTCGGCGAGGATGGTCCCCATCGATCCGGCTCCGAGAATGGCAACAGTCGGGCGCATCCCGGGATGTTAGGCGCACCGTCTCCCCCGCCACGCCCTACCCGGGTGTTGTGCACCAGACCAGCCGCCGACTGTGCCACTATTGCCCCATGGAAACGCCGGACGATCAAATCGGCCAGACCGACGATGGCGAACTGGGTGACTGGATGGCCTACGCCCCGCAGCCCGAGCCCGAACGGAAGAAGCGCCCTCGCCTCGAGCTCGACGGCTTGACCTACCTCGCGATCGCCGGCGCCATCCTCACCATCGTCGGCATGATCGCGCTGCACCCCACGGGAGCGTCGCGCCGAGACGCCGAGCAACTCGTCGCCCTCGGTGTCCCGAGTCAGTTCCACGAGGCAACGGTGATCACAGCCGAGGAGGGCCCCTGTCCTGGCCTAGAGGCCGAAACCTGCGTGCGGGTCGAAATGGAACTCATCAGCGGTCCCGATGTCGGGTACGTCTTCACCCAGGAGTACACCACGGGTAGATCCATCCCCAACTTTGCCGTCGGGCAGACCGTCGTCCTGTCGTACCTCTCCCCCAGCGCCACGGTCGTCGATGTCACCGACGCGGCCTGTGCGGTCGACCCTGAGGCGGTGTGCCGGACACTCACACTCTTGATCGACGACGGCGGGGCGGGTCGGTACGTCGACTACGAGTTGTTCCCCGGCGACTTCGCAGAGACGCTGCTGCCGGGCGACATGGCCGTCATCGAGTTCTTCCAGGATGAGGCCGACGAACTCGAGATCCTGGCCGTGGCGCCGGTCGACCCGAGCATCCTCTACCAGTTCGCCGACTTCCAACGGCGCCCGCTGCTGATCGCCCTGGCCCTGCTCTTTGCGGTCGTCGTCGTCGCACTGGGTCGGATGCGGGGCGTCGCCGCCCTCGCCGGCCTGATCGCCAGCGTGATGGTGCTCTTGCTGTTTGTGTTGCCGGCCATCCTCGATGGCCGCAGCCCGGTGCTCGTCGCAGTGGTTGGAGCCTCCGCGATTGCCTACCTGGCGCTGTACCTGGCTCACGGCTTCTCCCGAATGACCACGGTCGCCCTGCTGGGCACTCTGTCCGCGCTGATCCTCACCGCACTGCTTTCTGTCGCCGTCGTCGCATTGGCCAACTTCACCGGGGTCGCTACGGAGGAGAGTTCGTTCTTGACCCTCTTCGGGTCGATCGACGTGCGCGGGTTGCTGCTGGCCGGCATCGTCCTTGGCGCCGCCGGTGCCATCGACGATGTCACCGTGACCCAGGCGTCGGCGGTGTGGGAACTGAAGGCCGCTAGCCCCACACTGAGCCAGGGCAAACTCTTCTCCCGCGGCCTGAAGATCGGGCGTGACCACATCGCCTCGACGGTCAACACCCTGTTGCTCGCCTACGCCGGCGCCTCCCTCCCGCTGCTCGTCCTGTTCGTCCTGGCCCAGCAATCGCTCGGATCAATCGCCAACAGCGAGATCGTTGCCGTCGAAATCGTCAGAACCCTGGTCGGCAGCATCGGCCTGGTTGCCGCGGTGCCCATCACCACCTGGCTCGCGGCACGCACCGCAACAGGCGAGCATGGCGGCCATGCTCATACGTAAGACCTGGATGGTGGCCGCCCTTGCCATCGTTGTGCTCAACGCTGCGGCGTGCTCCGGCACCGGCACCGCTACGACGACCACCACCATCGCGCCGACGACAACCACGTCGACCACGGCGGCGCCGACGACCACGATTGCGGCGACGCCGGCTCCGCTCGACTCCCTCGCCGTCGAGGCCCTCGGGATCTCGATCACCGTGCCACGCGATTGGGTCGTGCGCCAGGACGGCATCACCTATGGGCGTGTCGCCGCCCTGATCGACACCGAAGAGGGACCCGGCGGCGTCCTCTTCATCGGCTTCGCCTCAGAGGACCTGGACCTCGCCGACGAGGGAACCCCAGCCGAGATCGCCGACGCCAACGCCGACCTCTTCGCCGAGTTCTTCTTCCCTACCCCAGGTACCAGTTCGGTCACGGTCGCTGAGGCCACCGTGATCGACGGGGCCCCAGCCCACATCGCTGAAAGGGCCGTGGTCCACGACGACGGCACCACCTCGGTCAGCCGACTCATCCTCATCGAAGCAGAGGGGGGAACGATGTACGCCGCGTTCCTCTCCCAGGGGGACTTGAACGAACAGCGGATCGCAGAGGGCGAAGCGGTCCTCGAGTCAATCGTTTTCGACTGAGGTCGACCCCACCGTGCCGCCACCCACCAGCCGGACGGCGAAGTCGAGACCGG
>CAYXMJ010000179.1:0-6106 GCA_964465915.1 uncultured Acidimicrobiaceae bacterium | reverse complement strand
CAGGAACCGCCCCGGGGGGATGCGCATTGCGGCCCTTGGCGGAACAGGCGCTGCAAACAACCTCGCTGCTGTCATTGATCCGCCCGCTGCAACCACGTAACGTGGCGAAAAGGCGCGAAATCGACTGACAAACCGTGTCGTTTCCACTGACATTCTCGTGTCGTTGCACAAAGCGGGAGAGAGGGGTCGTCAACTCTCAACTTGGGACTTGGGACTTGGGACTTTACATAACGTGGATTATGGGACATAGCCCCATTCGGCCCCAACCCTCAATCTCCGATTGCGACCGGTTCCGGTGACGCTTCGAGTGCCTCTACCGCAGCCATCCGCAGGTGGATGACCGCGGCAGCGTAGTCCGCCTTGGTCGGCGCTCCGCGGAGGTCGATGGCCACGTCTTCGATGGCAGACTCGAGCACGTATAGCGCGTCTCGAAGACGTTCATAGTCGCTGAGTGCCAGCAGAACCTCGTCGGCGGACAGTCCTCGGCCGCTTCCGAGACGCTTCGCTTCGTAGTGGCGTTGGCGGTGACTCCGTCGGCAATACTTCGGCGGTCGGCCGGTGCGACCGCCGGTCGCGAACTCTTCCCCGCACCACTCACACCGCTTAGTTCGCCGCCGTTGCGTCACAGTGACGTAACCTTAGGGGTATCACTAGCTGGAGACAACGACCTCGAGAGCGCGATTGGAGTCGGGCGTTGAGGGCTTGGGCGTGTAATGGTTCGAGTCGGGCGGTCGGCCGCAACTCTTCACGCGACATCGGGGTGTGCTCCGATCGATGCTGTCGGGCAATGTCCGACTGCGACAATGGCAAGGCGCGGCTTGCGGCCTCGCGGCCTGGCCGCCATTCTCAGTCGCTGCCCGCACTCCTCCTGTTGCGGATTCCCGAACCCCTAATACATCACAGTGACGGAAAGGTGGGTTGAGGAAATTGGGGTCGGCAACGTATGCTCTCGGGGACTCGATCGCGGAGGACTTCCCAAAATGACGACGCCCGGCTCCGAAGGCACGACCGGCACACCGGAGGTACGCATCGCCGAGTCCGCCGCGCCGGAGACCGAGGAAGAGTTGCGGGCCCGCCTGACGGCCCTCGAGGCAAGGCTCGAGAAGGCGACCAAGTCCGAGAACAAGGAAAGCCAGCTTCGTCCTTACCAAGTTGACCTCCTCAAGCTCCAGCGCTACCTCGAGGAGAGTTCGACGCGAATGATCGTGCTTTTTGAGGGCCGCGATGCCGCAGGCAAGGGTGGGACGATCCGGCGAGTCACCCGCTACATGAACGAGAAGCACTATCAGGTCGTTGCGCTCGGCAGGCCAACGGACGAACAGAAGACCCAGTGGTACTTCCAGCGGTACATTCGCCATTTCCCCAGTGGTGGTGAGATAGTCCTATTTGACCGGTCCTGGTACAACCGCGCCATGGTGGAACCGGTCTTCGCGTTCTGTACTGAAGAGGAGTACCAGGCGTTCTTGCGGGGCGTGACCGGGTTCGAAAAAGATCTCGTCCGTCACGGCACTGTGCTGGTCAAGCTGTACTTCAGCGTCACCAAAGAGGAACAGGCCCGCAGGTTCGAGCGCCGCATCAACGACCCGCTGCGTCAGTGGAAGCTCAGCGAGGTCGATGTCCAGGCCCAGGATCGTTGGGACGACTTCACCGAGATGAAGTACCGCATGCTGAAGCGGACCTCGACCATTGATGCCCCCTGGACGATCATCAGGTCCCAGAACAAACAGCGGGCTCGCCTCAATGCGATGAAGGTCATCCTCAATGCCGTTGCGTACCCGGACCGCAACCCAGAACTCGATTTCACTCCGGACCCAAATGTGGTGGTTTCTGGAGCCCGGGAGCTCGAATTGATGGAAGCCCAACGTATGCAGCTGGGGCGTTTCGCCTTCTGAGGCTTGGCAGCCCCGCCGGCCAACCGACGTAGCCTTACTCCATGCCGCTCCCCCGCTGGCTCGCCCGATTCAACCGTCGGTTCACAAACCGGTTCTTCGGTCTGTTCGCCGGTCGTCTCCCGCCGTGGGTGATCATGCACCATCGTGGGCGGCGGAGCGGCCGTATCTACGAGGTGCCCCTGGCGGCCTTCCGGTTCGACGGCGGGTTCGTGTTTGCCCTCACCTACGGGTCCGGCGCCGACTGGGTCCGCAACGTTCTGGCGGCAGGCGAGTGCGAGATCGTCCGCGGAGGTGCCGTCCACTCGCTCTCGAACCCCAGGCTCATTCCCACCGAAGAGGGCTTGAGTCTCGCCAACCGACCTGTGCAGCTGGTGCTGAGACTCATCAAATGCGACGAGTTCCTTGCCATGGATGAGGGGTGATCTGGCGAAGGCTCCTACCAGGCCGCTTCGGGCTCGACGGCAACCGCCTGGAGTTCGGCCACTGCGGCATTGAGCCGACCAACTGCCTGTACGTAGTCGGCCTGGGGCATCTCGCCGGCGGCCACATCCTTCGCCACCCGGCCTCCGACCTCCTGAAGTTGGGCGAGTGCGTCGCGCAGCGCCATCCACGAGTGCCGCGTGAGGAGTACCTCGTCGGGCCCAAGGCCGCGCCGTTGAGCTTCGCGGCGGGCCTCGTAGGCACGCTGCCGGTGACTCGGGCGGCAATAGCGGCGAGGCCGCCCTCTCCCCCGCTGGATCGGCATCGCATCGCCGCACCATGCGCAGTGCAGGGTGATTTCCATCACAGTGATGTTAGAGGTTGAGGTCCCTCTGCCAATGCTATCCGGAGGCTGGCGTCTGGTCTTGCCGGCCACAGGCACAGACCTGGGGGCCGGAATGAATCGCCTTGGCCGGATGGGACGAACCGAGCAACTGACGGCCGAAGGTGGCGAGATCGCACTCTGGGGGTACGGCGAGACCGATCGGTTGAGCCTTCCATTTGGTGAGATCTGCCGCGTTCACGGCATCGTCACGATCCAACAAATTGGCAAGCTCATCGGTCCAAACCCAGGGCATCCCTACCTCCTCCGACTCCACCATCGGCACCTTCTGACGTCAACGTATCTCACCTGTCAAGTCGCCGGAAGCAGGCGAAACACGTTCATGTCATTCCACCTCGCTACGATCGCCAACATGATGAATGTTGAAGTCATCCGCAGCCCGCGTCGGCGCAAGACCGTTTCCGCTCAGGTCATCGACGGTGTACTGCGTGTTTCGATTCCGGCTCACCTCAGCGACGACGAGGAGGCCCAATGGGTCGACACCATGCAGCAGCGCTTCGACCGTCGCCGGGCGGCCGATCGGGTCGACCTGACCGCCAGAGCCGCCGCGTTGAGCCGGCGGTTTGGCCTGCGTCACGCCTCCGAGGTCGTATGGTCCGATCGGCAGAGGACTCGATGGGGGTCGTGCACGGTTGAAACCGCCAGGATCCGCATCTCGACCCGAATAGCCTCCGCCCCGGATTGGGTGCTCGACTACGTGATCGTTCACGAGCTCGCCCACCTGACCGAACCGAACCACAGCAAGGCATTCTGGGCACTGGTCGATCGTTTCCCGAAGGCGGAGCGAGCCCGCGGCTACCTGCTGGCCAAGGCCGAAGCGCCGGCCTGAGCCCCTACGACGTCTCGACCAGGGCGGTACCGGGCTGGTACGTGGCCCAAGCGAACCAGAAGGTGTCGAGGTGGTTGAGGCGCTCGAGTCTGCTGCCGGTGAGTGGACCGTCGACGGCTTCGCCGCTCAGTAGCCACTCCGAGCCCGTCTCCTCATCGAGGAACCGGTCGCCCTCGGCCGCGAACGTGAGGGTCTCACCATCGACCTGGGCGCGAAACACGCCGACCGATCCCACGTCGCGGCCCCCGGCGATCTCGCCGCTCTCGAGGGCCGTAGCTTGCCCTGCTTTCCAGAAGATCACCAGGTCGTCACCACCCAACTGCACGTTGGTCGCCTTGGCCGCGCCGCCCGATACGAACTCGATGGAATAGGCAGCACCTTCGTCGTTGTGGGTCACGCCGACGACACGCTGCTTCGCCTGGGCCCGCCCGTCGGGCACGCCCCGGAAGAGGAAGGGATCCGTGTCCGGGTCGTCGTACCCTTGGTAGGGGTTTGATCCGTAGCGACGGCTGAAGCCCGTCGCATCAGGGTCGAGGACAAGACCATCGGGATAGGTCGAGCGGAAGTCCTCCCAGGAAAGCAGGGGCGACGAGATCGCTTCGAGTTGGTCGCCGGCCAACACACCGACAACGGCGCGGCCGTCGAAGTGGGTCCACAACGACTCGGTGGCGCGGTCGTACATGACAAGAGCCGAAGCGAACAGCGACCCTGACGTGCCGAAGGTGGTTTCGACACCCCGCACTTCGCGCCGATAGGACACCGCCGAGTTGCACAGCGGGCAATACGTCACGGAAACCGGCACGTCTCCGACGGTGTCGTTGACGATCTCGTGCCAGATCAGCACTCTCACCGGGTAGGCCCGGGCATCACCATTGATCTCCAATGCGATGACCGGTTCGGCCGCCGGCAGGAGATCAAGGGCATCCGTCACGTTCAGGAAGGTCGGGTCTTCGATCGGCGGAATCCCGTCCGGCGGGGGCCCACCCGGGATGATCTCGCTGGGATCAACGAGGGGTTCGGGGAACGCGTCGTCGAATCGGCTCTGCAGCGCCGAGGGACCCTCGGGCAGAGTGCCCACGGCCGCAGAGACATCTGGTGCGGCTTCTGTCGTGGTCGATGCCGCGCCTGAAGCCGCGGCATCAGTCGTGCTGGGCGCCGAGTCATCGCCATCGGAGTCGTCCGGCGTGCCGCAGGCGGCGATGACCATGGCGAAGGCGGCACCGAGGCCGGCAAAACGGAGGAAGGTCTTTCGTGTTCTCATGTTGGCGCTCATTGGTCTGGAGGGTATGAATGCACCAACGCCGTACCACCAAGTGTCGGCTGCCAACTGTCGCATCCCAGTCAGTCTGCCTAACCGGTGGGAACAGAGCGTGACAGTCGCCGGTTCAGCTCCGACATGACCACCGAAACCACCCCCATTGCTCCTGGGCGCTTGCCGCGCGGGCTGTTGTACTCGGGCGGCCTTGCCGTCGTGTGGCTCATCGCGGCCGCGATTCGTCCCGAAGTGACCTATCACCTTGCTCCCATCCTGGTGGCAGGGGTCCTCCCCATCGCCATAGTGCTCGATCGCGAGGGTGCGCCCGGCGCCAAGGTCCTCGCCTCAGCCGCGGGAATCGGGTTCGCCGTGGCGGCTGTCACGACAGCCTTGCTCGCCGGTGCAGGCTGGCTGGAGGGACCGGCCCTAGGACCGTTCACGAGTGCAGTGGGTGAGTCACTTGCGGGCGCTGCCTTTGGAGCGGTGACGGGCTTGCTCATCGCCGCTCTTTGGCGTCGTTGAATCAAGGCAGCCTCTCGCCTGCCGAGGTCATTCGTCGCGACCGGCGATCCCGGCCAGCCCGTCGCGGTCGATCACTCTGATCAGCCGATAGCCGGTCTCGGCCATACCATCGCCGCGCAACTCCGAGAGCGCCTCGTTGACTGACTGCCGGCTCGCACCCAACAAGGTGGCGAGGCTGCTCTGACTGAGGTGCACTTCGCCATAGGCGTCTGCCTCGTCAAGGAGCATTTCCGCGACCTGTTCCTTCACCGTGTGGTGCATCAGCTTGAGCACGCGGCGCTGCGTGGCTTCGAGTTGGCTGAGACCGGCGACGAGCCAGCGCATGGCGATGCGGGGGTGCTCCATCAACATCGGCAGCAGTTTGGCGCGGTCCAACCTGAAAGCAGTCACGGGTTTGAGCGCTTGCGCAGAGGAGATGTACGGCCGGTTCTGGAACATGGCGATGTCGCCGATGACGGCGCCGGCGCCGACTCGCCCGACTACACGGCGCCCAGTACTGCGCGTTCGGTAGAGCTCGACTTGGCCCTTCTGAAGAACGAAGGCGGCGGTCGCGTCGCTGCCCTCCTTGAAGAGATGGGTCCCGGGGTATTTGTCGATGTACTCGCCGGCACCGGCGATAGCGTCGAGATCGGCCGGCGCCAATGGGAGATAATCGGTCCGCCCGAATGATCGAGCGAGCCATGCGAAGTGCTGCTGGTCTGCTTTGTCCATGTCGGCCTCCTTTGACTGCAACACCGTCGCTGAGCCGATTGTTCCCACATGCGGCGACTTGCCGGTGCGCTAGC
>CAYXMJ010000178.1:0-6111 GCA_964465915.1 uncultured Acidimicrobiaceae bacterium | reverse complement strand
TCGCCACGCATTCCGGGGCGAGGACCACCTCGTACTCCCCCGGCTTGGTGTTGAAGGTGACGGCGCCGCCGCGCGCCCGCGTCCCGGCAAGGGCACCGGTGGCGGCTGCGTCGAGGTCGTCCAGGCTCACGCCGGTGGCATGACCGGAACCGGACGCAGCGGGAGTCTGCTGGATCCCGTCGAGAATGGCACGGCTGTAGCGGCCCGTCGCCCGGTGGCCGGCGCTGTTGGCGAAGGCCACCGTCACCGCGGCGGTCTCGCAATACCCGGCGGCCGACAGTTCCGGTGCCGCATCGACAAAGGCCTTCACCTTCTCCGCCCGCGCCTGCGGTGGTGCATCGGCGGTGGCCGGATCGAAATGCTCCAAGCGAGGGGTCTCCGTGGGGACGACCAGGCCGGGCCAATCGGGATCCACCGGCTGCACCCTGGCCGCAGCCGTGGTGTCGGCGACAAACCGCTCGAGTGAGGCGGCCTCCAGGTTGGTCGTCGTACCCGAGGCCACTCTCGCGTCTACCGAAAGACGGAGCGACACCGTCGATCCCTCTTCGCCGACGTTCTGGTGGATGAACGAGTTGGCGAAACGAGTCAGCGACGAGGTGCCGGCGTTCACCGTGACTTCGGCGTCGGCATCGGGGCCGACAAGCTCGAGGACCTCTTCGGCGATGTTCTGCTCCGCCTTCATCCGCGCACCCCCACTCTCACGTTCGCAAACCTCCCGGGGCCGGCGGGATGCCCGGTGTGGCCGATCTGCATCGGCTGGCCCTTCCCGCAGTTCGGCGTCCCCCAATACACCATCTCGTCTGCACCGGCAAGCATGTCGAGGCCACCCCAGAACTGGGGGGTGATCCCCGTGTAGGTGGGATTGCGGACCATTCGGCCCAGCTTGCCGTTCTTGACCTCCCAGCCGATCTCGCACCCAAACTGGAAGTTGAGCCGCCGGTCGTCGATCGACCAAGAACGATTGGTAGCCATGTACACGCCGTCGCCGGTTTCGGCGATGATCTCGTCGAGCGACGAATCGCCCGGCAGCAGGCCAACGTTGGTCATGCGCACCATCGGGAGCCGATTGAACCCATCGCCGCGAACCATGCCACCCGGGGCAACGCCGGCGAGGGCGGCCGAGTCACGACCCGACAGAACACCGACCCAACGCCCGTCGCGCACGATGTCCACCGACTGGGCCGGGGTACCTTCGTCGTCGAAGCCGAACGACCCCAACGACCCCGGCAAGGTGGCATCCGCCGTGATGTTCATCACCTCAGATCCGTACCGGTGGGTATTGAGTTTCGCGAGCTCCAGGTGCGACGTGCCGGCAAACGCCGCTTCCCAACCCAAAATCCGATCGAGTTCGATGGCGTGCCCAACCGATTCGTGAATCTGGAGTGCGAGTTGTGAACCCTCGAGGATGAGCGACTTCTCACCCTCTTCCATCTCGGGCGCCGACAACAACGCGGCAGCCTCTTCGGCGATCCGCTGCGCGTTCGACGGGAAGTCCCATCTGCGAATGACCTCGTAGCCCCCGGTCTCGTACTGGCCGAAAGACTGCGGATACGAACGACGCTGGGTCTCCGACTCGCCGACCGCGGTCGCGTCGAAGCCACCGCCGGACTCGACCAGGTGCTGGTGGATCCTGTGGCCCTGCGACGACACGAACCACTTGTTGATGTCAAAGAACCCGAGGTCACCGCGCGCCAGAGCGATGCCGGGTACGGCTTGCATCGTGGCGGTCACCCCGATGAGGAGGTCGACCTTCTCCGCCAGCGGGACGGAGAACGGATCCTCGAGATACGGCGTCTCCCAGGTCGTTTGGGTGATAGGCACATCGGCCAGTTCAAGCGGAGCGCCGGGAACCAACGCCGAAGCCCGGGCGATCGCAGACGCCATGGCCCCGGCGTCGCGGGCGGCACGCTCGGTCAGGTCGCCGGTGGCGTAGAACCCCCACGATGACCCGATCAGCGCCCTGACCCCAACACCGGCCGACTCGATGTGATCAACCGACTCGACGGCCTGGTTGAGCACGTCGATGCTCTCGGTCCTGGTCAGAACAACCCGAGCATCGGCGTAGACGGCCCCGGCAGCCAGCGCCCCTTCGACGGCAGCTGCGGCATACTCGAACAACGGCGACCTCCACTGTGGATTACATCGGGAATGGTAGAAACGGAAGGGCTGTGCTGCCGATTCCTCAGTCCAGCGGTTGCTTCGGTGCCGGCCGCAGGTACAGCGTGAACACGCTGTGGCCGTCGATGTACTGGTAGGTCAGGTCGCCGCCCATCAGGCGGGCGAGTTGGCGCGAGATCGTCAGGCCGAGCCCAAGCGAGCCGAGCACGGTATCGCCCCGACCCCCGACACGGTGGTAGGGGGCGAAGATCTCCTCTCGCTGCTCGAGGGGAATCCCGTCACCGTCGTCGCGCACGACGACCGATGAGAGCGGTCCGGCTGTCGTTTCGATCGTCACGTGTTCGCCGCCGTACCGCAGCGCGTTGGTGATGAGGTTGCGCAAGACCTGGCGGATTCGTCCCGGGTCGCCGAGCACGGCGACCCCGCGGTAGATCTCGGTCACCTCGCTGTCCGGCAGGTCAAGACGTTCACAATCAGCAACAGCAGCCCGACACTCACTGTCGAGATCGGCTACCTGTTCCTGGAACGGTACGTCACCCATCTCTAGCTTGGCGGCAAGGAGCAGATCCTCAACGAGGATCGACAAGTCGGCGGCCTGGGACGCGACAAGCCCGATCAAGCTCTGGGTCTCCTCGGGCTCGAAGTCATCCCACCGGTCGGAGATTTCCTCGCTGAGCCCGAGCACGGCGGCCAACGGCGTCCGCAGCTCATGACTCACGGAGGCGATGAAGCGGTCCTTGTCGTGCACCAGTTTCTGAAGCCTGCGCTCGGCCGCCCGCACATCGGTGATGTCGAGCAGAGCCACAACGATGCGACTCAGGTCGAAGCGGCCATCCACTGTTGGGATCGTCCAGTTGATCTTGCACTCGAATGCTTCGTTCTGGAAGTTGCGGCCGACGAACTCAGCCTCGTGGTGAGACCGCCCCTCGAAGATCGTCACGAACTGATCAAAGAACGAACGCGTCACCTCGGGGGTCAGCTCATCGCGCCGAAACCCCGCCTTGATCGCCTCTACGTTGGGGGCATTCACCAGAGTGACACACGCCGGATTCACTTGGCGGGTGTGGATCGTGAAGATGGCGTCGATGCCCTCTTCGGGGTGTTCCGCGAGGTACTGGTTGATGTCGGTCACGCCTTGCGCTTTGAGGCCATCGATCCAGGTGCCGACCTCGGAGAAGTCCTCCTCCCGCAGGGCCACCGGAGCCCGGTTGAAGAGGGTGCGATAGAGCTGTTCTTCGCCGAGCAGCCGCATCTCGGCCGCCACCGCATCACTGCGGTCGCGAATAACCACGGTCACGGCTTGAGGGATCGACCCAGCCGTCATGGGCGACATCGAGAGCTCCACCGGCACTTGCCGGCTGGTCCGCGCCCAAACGACAACCGGTTCGTTGTCGGCCCAGCGCCGTGCGTTGGCGGCCCGCAACGAACTCTCGAGGCCGTAGGCGGCATACCCGGCAAACAGGTCGATGAATGCGGTGCCGGGACCGGTCAGATCGTCGATGCCGAGAAGTCGCTGGGCGGCGGGATTGGCGTCGACGATGCAGTCGTCCTGATCGAGAATCAGCAAGGCCTCGCCTGCGGCCATGAAGAAGTCTTGATACAGGTAACTGTCAATTGTGGAAGATGCGGTCTGCAGTTCCCGCATGGTTCCCCTTCGTCGAACACATGTGTTCCTCTTCCATCGGCACCACGGGGTAGAAACCTGAGTGGGGCGGCGGTTCCGGTCCCCGCTTGCCCAGGTAGATTCAACCTATGGTCTCGGCACCGCTGGAGCTTCCCGACAACCGACTCGGCCTCGGACTCGCCGCATTGGGCCGTCCAGGCTACATCACGCTGCACCATGCCGTCGACGTCGCACCTGCCGGCAGCCCGCACGACCTGGAACCCCACGCCCATGACGTGATCAGCGCGGCGTGGGGCGCCGGGATCCGCTACTTCGACGCCGCTCGCTCCTACGGAAAGGCCGAGGATTTCCTGGGCCATTGGCTGACGGCCAATGACGTGGCACCCGACGACGTCCGGGTCGGATCAAAATGGGGCTACACCTACACCGCCGGCTGGCGAGTGGACGCCACTGTGCATGAGGTGAAGGATCACACGATCGACGTCCTCCACCGCCAGATCGGCGAGACCCGCTCACACCTCGGACGATATCTCGATCTCTATCAGATCCACTCAGCCACTGAAGCCAGCGGCGTCCTCAACAACGCCGCAGTACTCGACCGGTTGGCCGACTTGAGAGAGGGCGGAGTGGCGATCGGCCTCACCACCAGCGGACCGGATCAGGCGTCCACTATTCGCCGCGCCATCGGCGTTGAACGGGGTGATGAACGTCTCTTTGCCGCAGTGCAGTCAACCTGGAATGTGCTCGAACCCTCGGCAGGTGAGGCACTCGGCGAGGCGGCTGAGGCCGGACTCGACGTGATCGTCAAAGAGGCCGTCGCCAACGGCCGCCTCACGTCCCGCAACCGCGCTCTCGCCCGACAACTCGAGGCCGTCATCCCCGGCTTCAGCGCCGATGCGATTGCCATCGCCGCCGCCATGGCGCAACCCTGGGCGTCGTTGGTGCTCTCGGGGGCTGCAACCGCCGACCAGCTCAGATCAAATGTGCGGGCTGCCGCAGTACCGCCCGACGCCATCGGCGACCTTCCCCATCTCGCCGAAGACCCCGAGGCATATTGGACAGCCCGGGCCGAGCTGCCATGGAACTGACGAGCCCGGACCACGAGCATGTGTGGCCGGGCGAGTTCGCCTATTGCCCGCATTGCGCCACACCACTCGAGCCGGCGCACCGCCACGGCACCATCCGGCCGACCTGCCCGGCCTGCGGGTTCATCCATTGGCGCAACCCCGCAGTTGGCGCCGCCGCCGTCGTCTTCGACGCCGACGGGAACATCCTGTTGGTTCGGCGAGCTCCCGGAGCGACCCGCGCCGGCCTCTGGTCGATTCCCGCCGGTTTCGTGGACTATGGCGAGGAGGTGCGCGCCGCGGCGAAGCGTGAGCTGGAGGAGGAGACCGGGCTCATCGCCGATGTCCGCGACGTCGTCTGGGTCGCCTCCAATTTCCACGACCCCGGCAAGCTCACAGTCGGCATCTGGTTTGCCGCCAACGTCATCGGAGGAACGCTGCAAGCGGGAGACGACGCAGATGATGCGCGCTTCTTTCCGCTCGACGATTTGCCTCCGCTGGCCTTCGAAACCGATGAGGCTTACCTGGCGTCGCTGAGCAAGCAATAGAGCGCGCGGCACCCCGGTGCTCGGTATCTCACTTTCTTTCATCCGCTTCTGCGTCCGCTCCGTAGACCCTCCAAGAAGCATCCTCACAACGACTACTCAGGGAGGTAGAGGGCATGCGACGCATCATGACCACACTGATCGGGCTATCCATCTTGATGGCCGTCATGGCAGCTCCGGCAGCCGCCCAGGAAGCCGACACCAACTGGTGGGGCGACAAGGGGTACGACAACCGCGGCAACCTGGTTGAAGAGCTGCTTGCCCTCAACGAGAAGACCGGACGCTACGACATCCTCATCGAGGCCGTTCTGTTCGCAGACACCAACTCTGATGTCGAACTCGTCGAGCTCCTCGCGACGACGCCCGACGTGACTCTGTTTGCCCCAACCGACCGGGCATTCGTCAAGCTGGCTCGCAACCTCACCGGGGACAAGACAATCCGGGAAGGCGAAGCGTTCGATGCCATCGCCGGCGTACTGGTTGACGCTGGTGGCGATCTCGAAGGTGCCGTCGAGCTTCTCCTCGACACCCTCTCCTATCACGTCGCTCCGCAACTCATCAAGCCCTGGCAGCTCTTCTTCCACCCGTACAAGTACGAGATGCTCAATGGTGACGAACTGGTCGCCAACGGCCTCAAGTTGACCGACGAAGCCGGCAACCGCTCCCGGGTCAGGCTGCTCCGCAGCAACGTCAAGGCCAACAACCCGGCCCTGATCCACACGATCAACAACGTGCTGATCCCGTCCAGCCTCGCAGGCTG
>CAYXMJ010000177.1:0-6140 GCA_964465915.1 uncultured Acidimicrobiaceae bacterium | reverse complement strand
AAGTCGACATCGACATCAAGCCGGGCAGCTACCCGAACTCGATCAACCTCAAGCGTTCCACCGGCGTCGTGCCGATGGCAGTGCTGGGGAGCGACGAGTTCGATGTGATGACGATCGACGTCACCACGCTGCGGTTCGGTCGTGACCTGGCGTTGCCGGCGCACGACTTGACGCGGTTCAGCACCTACCTGGATCACCTCCAGGATGTCAACGATGACGGGTTCATGGACCTGGTGAGCCACTACGCCATTCGTGACATCGGGTTCATCCGTGGAGACACGGAGGCGTGTCTCGTGGGCGAGACTCTTTCCGGGATTCCGATCCACGGGTGCGATTCAGTGCGCCTCATCGGCAAGCTCAAATAGGGGGAGAGGTTGGGGGCCGGCAAGCTCGGCCCCCAACCTCGGCTACGCCTCAGCGCCAACGAGCAGGAAGCGGGCAACCGCCTCGACGCGATCGTGTGTGTCGCGATTCGACTGGGCCGGCTGAAGGGTCGATGTCCTCTATTCCGTGCGCGGTGACAGCTCGGACAATCGCAGTGGGGAGGAGGTCGGTTTGCGGACCTCTCTTGGTGCTGGTTTGCTCGCCGTCATGGTGGCTGGCTGTTCGAGTGTCGGCACGGATGCCGATGTTTCGACCACCACGGATACCCACACGACCGCAGCTACAACAGCGATAGCAGTCGCGTCCACCACCATTCCCGCGTCTACGACCATTGCCGTGTCCACCACGCTTCCTGCGTCCACCACGGCCGCGCCAGAGCCGCCACAGCTCGTCGTGGTGATCCCCACCGAGGGTGAGAGGGTGACGACTCGCCGGTATCGGTTTGCCGGGATCGTTGATCCAGGTTGCACCGTCGTCGGTGCCGGCACGTACTTCGCTGGCGTCGCTTCCGACGGGTCGTGGACGCTGGAACTGCTCCTCAACCCGGGAGCCAACACGACGACCTTCACGGCTACCGATCCCGAGACGGGGTTGACGACGAGCCGGGCAGTGCAGGTCAGCTACGACCCGCCGCTGACACTGCGACCGGATGGGCTGGGGCAACTCGAGTTCAGAACGCCTGAGGGTGAATCGGTGGCGTATCTCGTCGACATGCTCGGCCCGCCAAACGCCGACGAAACCGACACGACATCGAACAGCCCTGGAGGCTATGAACGGACGGTGAGCTGGACGTCGGCGGGGATCGAAGTCGTCGTCAGCGACGACGCTGGCCATAGCCCGGGTGGAGCGCCGCTCTGGCTCGATGCGCCGGGTTTGACCGGGTGGAGGGTCGAAGCCATCCCAGACGGTCCGCGGCTTGAGACGCAGGAAGGCATCGGCGTCCGCTCTCTCGCTCAAGCCGTCTGCGCCGCATATGCCGGCTCCTGCGACCGGGAGAGTCTCGGTGTCGCCTTCCGTGGCAACTATTGGGACGCCTCGATTCCGTATCTGGGATTCGCCTTTGACGGCACAGGTACCGACCCGACCACGCGGGTGACCGAGATCGGCACCTCCTACACCGGGTCTGGTGTCGACGACTATGAGGCAGCGATCGAACGGCTCCACTATCGGGCGCGACTCCTGGGTACCTGGCGCGGCACGGTCACTGCACCATCCATACCCCCGTACGAGATAGAACTCGCGTTCTCCCAGTTCGGCTACCGGGTCACGAACCTCGACGACGTAACCACGCCGCCGCTCTACTTCGGTCCAATCGAGCCCTGCGATGCCGCACTGGGAGGCGAAACCGGTTCCTGCGGCTCATGGAACGTGAGCGACGTCCACGACAACGGCGATGCGGACGGCTGGATCCGAGTCGATGACGACGCGGCCGAGCTCAGAGGCATTCGTCTCGCGGATCGCGACAGCAGGCTCGACTTCGACCTCTGGTGGACGATCTTCGATCCCCGCGAATCCATCCACTTCAAGGGCACACGCGTCGTCTCCCGATGACCCGACAAGGTTGAAGCTGGGTGCCGCTTCGAGGTGCTGGCGTTGCAGCAGACTGGATCGCACACCGCAGGGGCATCGTTCGTTGCGACCGATCTTGGTCGCCGTCTCTTTGCCTTGGGCAGACATCTTCACCGTGAGCTCGGCTCGCTGCTTGCGAACGATGGCACGACCCATCGAGACGCCGGTGGAGTCGCAATACCGGCTCCACGTCGACCACTTGGGGGCCGTCCCCGGGACGCACGTGCGTATGGCGTGTGGTCACCACCACCCAAACACTCGAACTCCCGCGGCCCAAGGTGCCGAGGAGCCACTGAGCGTCACCTCACATTGCCACCTCTCGCCGGAGCGCTGCCCGCCGACCGGCCCGGGACGCCGAATGTTGCAGTGTGGATCCAGATGCTCTGATCCGGGTCGGCCGAGTCCTGATCGCGACGCAGCCCCTAGAGAGACTCGGGACGTTCGATCCACTCATCGATCAGTTCTAGGTAGCGGGTCGAATGGCCGCTCCCGGTGGCGCATCCGTTCTGCTCTGCCTCGTTGAGGGTGTGACCGACGCCGGAAATGATCTCGACATGGGACTCGGCGTTCCCGGCTCGTTCCAGCGCGGCCCCGTAGGCCGCAGCTCCCTGAACGGGATCCACCTGGACATCGAGCTCGGCGAAGATCGCCAAAATCGGGATGGTGGTCTTCCCGATCACCTCGATCGGGTCGAAGAAGGCGTCGATCTCTCGGGGCTAGGGAACCCAATTGTGCTCTGTCGCCATCTCGACTTGGACTCCGACGTAGGTGCTGAGTTTCGGGATCGTGAGCAGCACCTCCATGGCGTCGCGGTACTCCTCGTAGGTCGCGGCTTTCAACGCCGGGGCCCCATGCTCTTCAATGAGGGCCGTCTCTTCCTCGGTGCCGCCGAGGCAGATGGCCTTCCTCCCCCACTGATAGACCTGATTCTCGATAGCGTCCTCGCCTCCCCCGTTCACCACGATCATGAAGGCAACGTCGTTCGTCATCGTCAGCGCCATCGGCATGACCCACCCCGCCTGGCTGAGACCCCAGAGACCTATGTGGTCCGAATCGATGGACGGATGCTCGACCAGTAGCGCAACGCCATCCGCCAGAATGGACGCCAGCTGAGTGGTCTCGTACTCGCCGTCGAGCTCACCGGTGGATTCGCCGCTGCCGGGTTTGTCCCACGCCAACACTGCGTAGCCGGCATCGAGAAACCGTTGTCGAATCAGGCCCGAAGTTGGCGTGCTGGTGCGGGTCTGCGAGCCGCTGCTGTGAATCAAGACGATCGCTCGGTACGGGCCGTTGCCACCCGGGAGACTCAGCTCGCCGACCAGCTGGAACTCGCCTGAGCGGAACCGTACCTCTTCGCGTAAGAGTTCGATTTCGAGTTCCACAGGCCCCTCGGTAGTGGTGGTCGCCAGGGTCGTCGCCGCGAGCGATGTTGAGGGCGCCAACTCCAGCTCCGTAGTCGCGATGAGGCCTGATCCGTTCCCTCCGCATCCCCCGGCGAGGAGCAAGGTGACAGATACGCCAACCACCCGCATGACACCAAGGCGGCGACACACCCAAGAACGTCGGGCCAAGCAAACCTCCAGAGGCTCTCTCTCCAGCGTGAATGTCGGCGGACCGGCTGGTCAGAGCCGATGGTCAGGAAACGATCCGTCTCGAACGTGCCCCCGACCGCGGCAATACCGCTCTCTTCATTCCCACGGGCTGAGCACTCACACACTGCATGGCCAAATGGGCCTACCCGGCATCCCAGCCACGTTGTACGGTGGATCGACGGTACTGCAGTCCAAGCCCCGGGGCATCGGAGACCGCGAGCACGTTGCCCGCCGCAATCCGGCACCCGGAGGTCAGCCGGCGGAAGGATCCAGACGTGAGCACACCAAGCCTCGAGACTGACTTCCTCGGCATCTCTTTCCCGAACCCGTTCACACTGTCGTCGGCGCCGCCGACCACGACCGGCGAAATGATCATGCGAGCGTTCGACGCCGGCTGGGGCGCCGCCGTCACCAAGTCGCTGACCGTCGACGCCGACAAGACGGTGAACGTCACCCCGCGATTGGCAACGGTCAACGATCCCCGTAGCGGCAAGCGGGGCCAGGCTCAGGCCTTGCAGAACATCGAGCTGGCAACGACCCGTCCGCTCGAGCTATGGCTCGATGAGATTCGTGACATCCGGACCCGCTACCCCGACCACGTGATCATGGCAAGCGTCATGTCGGACGCCGACTCCCCCGACGACTGGAAGATGCTCACCGTCGAGAGCCAGAAGGCCGGAGCCCAAATCATCGAGATCAACCTGGCGTGTCCTCACGGACTCCCCGAAATGGGGATGGGTGCGGCCATCGGCGCGAATCCGGAACTCGTTGCCCGAGTGACTGGGTGGTCCACAGCCGTCGCCGACGTGCCCGTGATTGCGAAGCTGACGGCAACCTGCTCTGACATCCGGGCGGTGGCCTCAGCGGCGATGGACAGCGGTGCGAGCGGACTCGCAGCCATCAATACGGTTGACTCCATCAGCGGAGTCGACCTCGACACGCTGGTGCCGTACCCGGTGGTCGGGACAAAGTCGACGCACGGCGGTCTGTCGGGTCCAGCGATCAAGCCGATCGCCCTACGGTGCGTTGCCGACATCGCCGCCATGGGCTACCCCGTGTCATGTTCCGGTGGGCTGTGGAATTGGCGTGACGCCGCGGAGTTCGTTCTGCTCGGTGCCTCCAATCTGCAGATCTGTACGCTGGTCATGTACAAGGGGTACAAAGTGATCCGGCAGCTCACCCGTGGGTTGGAGGAGTACATGGGCGAGCACGGCTTCCGGACCATCGACGAGTTCTGCGGTGCCTCACTCGGGCATCTCGTCAGCCACAGCGAACTCGATCGGGATTACCGAGTCGTCGCCTGGTCGGACCAAGACGTCTGCCGTCAGTGCGGCAGGTGCTACACGTCGTGCAACGACGCCGGCTACCAGGCGATCAGTTGGAACAAGAAGGAGTACCCCCAGTATCACTCCGACAAGTGCGACGGTTGCTCGCTGTGCATGCACGTCTGCCCAGAAGGCGCCATCAAGATGCTCTCGCCGGAGGAGGCTGAAGCCCGAGGGCAGGAGGTGGCCACCGGGGATCGCCGGACCTCACAGCTGGCGGGATCGTCATGACACTTACAGCTACTCCTGCTTCTTGGCGGTAAGCCCGGTCCAAGGAGGTGCATGATGACCAAGGCCACGGAGGAAGTTCGTCATTTGGCTCCTGGGGTATCAAAGCTTGCAAGACTGATGGTCCACGGAACCCGAATCGAGAAGGATGACGATGACGTCGGAGCAGCCGCCGCGCCGCCCCTCATGGATGTACCGCCAATCCGCGGCGCTTCCCTACCGGTGGCGGGAGGGAAGCCTCGAAGTCTTGCTCGTCACCTCGCGCAAAGGCAAACACTGGATCCTGCCGAAAGGCATCGTCGAGTTTGGCCTCACCTCGCCTGAGTCCGCGGCAAAGGAAGCCGAGGAAGAGGCCGGTGTGGTCGGGGAGATCTCATCGCAGCCTCTCGGCTCCTATCGGCACAAGAAGTGGGGAGGCACTTGCCACGTAGAGGTGTACCCGCTTCGAGTGCAGGCCGAGCTGGACGACTGGCTGGAGTCCGGAATGCGACGTCGACAGTGGCAATCGCCGCCGGCGGCGATGCTCCAGGTGGACAACGAGGGCTTGCGTGCGGTGATCGCCCGATTTGCCACCACGGCGCCGGTGCCCGACGAGTAGGTCCTGCCGTCCTCGGTGTCGTGCGACGCCGCCCTCGATCGTCCGTCTCGCCGACGTCTCCTCGCCGAACAACACGACGAAAGGGCCCATCGCCCAGCGCAACATGAGCCTCGAATCGTCGGCCCTCGCCAAGATCCGACTCATCGAACCATGAGCCCGGAAGGCTATCGGGAGAGCATTGCAGGCATCGGCCACTTGGGCGGCTGCCAACGCATGACGTGCAGCGTTCCTCGGCGTTGCCGACGAGTAACCCACCTCAGCAAACATCGCCACGGTCGAGTACTCAGGTCGCTCCAGGGCTGCCGCCGCGGCAATCACTCCCAGCTCGCCAAGAGGGAGCGAGGGACGCCAGCCAACTCCTTCGATTGGGACACTAGATCCTCGGCTCGCTCCCCATGCCGGCCCGGCATGAGGGCTTCCGGGTTCAGGTCAGCATCGGGCCGG
>CAYXMJ010000176.1:0-6192 GCA_964465915.1 uncultured Acidimicrobiaceae bacterium | reverse complement strand
CGCATCCCGGTTCATCTTCATGACACCCTCGCCGCGGTTCGCGCCGCTCAAGCCAGCCTGAAGGCTGAGTTGGGTCGCGAGCCGAAGCCCGAGGAAATCGCCGAAGAAGCCGGGGTCAACGTCGACAAGGTCGAATTGGCTCTTGGCGTTGCCGACACCGTGTCGCTCGAGCAGCCGGTCGGCGAAGACGGCGCGCAGTTGGGCGACTTCATCGAGGATGAAGACGCGGTCGACCCCGTGCGGGTGACCGAAGAGCTCGATATCGCCAACAGCCTGCGCAAGTCGATCGAGCGTCTCCCCGTGAGGGAGGGCCGCATCCTGGCGCTGCGCTACGGCTTCTACGACGGCGTGCCTCGCACCCTCGAGGAGATCGGCGAGGAATTCAACCTCACCCGGGAGCGAATCCGCCAGTTGGAGAAGCTGGCGCTGTGCCGCCTGCGTCATCCATCATTCGGCATTCGCGAGCAAGACCTGGTCTAGACGGCGACCCGATCAACGCGCTGCGCGCCGCGAGGCGTGTCGTTTTCTGGTCACCGGCCGAGGACCCCTTCCACCCGGCTAGGGTCGATGCCGTAAGGACGAACGGAGGCGCCCCATGCGACTGAGTTCATTGGTGGGTGGTGCGGCAGAGGTAATTGGACGTGAGGCCACTTTGGCCGAGGCTGCCGATCGCATGATCGAGCGCGAAGTCGACTGTCTGGCCGTTGTTGATGGCCGCAATCTGGTCGGTGTCATCACCGAGCGCGATTTGGTCGCCAGCGTCGCCGATGGTGCCGACGCCGAGGCGGCCCTCGTCGACGACTGGATGAGCGAAAGCCCCGACACGTTCTCGCCCGATGTCTCCGTCAAGGAAGCGTCCGCCTGGTTGCTCCAAACCGGCTATCGCCACCTTCCCGTGATGGCGGACGGCGAACTACTCGGCATCGTCGACATCAGGGATCTGGTGTTTGCGCTGCTCCCCGCGGACGAGGCTGCCAAGGAGTAACGGCCCGGTCTGCTACCCGTCTTGGCGGACACCAGCGGCATATGTGTCGCTCAGATCCGCCAAAGCCCTCTCTAGCCCAGGACCGCGGACAGTCGCCGGTTGATGGCGTCGAGGACTGCTTTCACGGTGGCGGCCGACTCGTCGTTGCTGCCCAACAGGGCGCTGCCCACCAGGGGTTCGTTGAGGCCGTTCACCGTGACCTGAGCCATGGCGACCTGGGCGGCTCCCAAGGGAGTGGTCGCGATCGCGGTGAGGCTCAGCTTGAGGTTGTGGTCGGAGACCTCTTCGATGGCGCGCAGGGTTGCTTCACCGACGAGGCGGGGATGGTATGTCCCCTCGGCGGGACCGGTCGCCTCTCCGGTGAACCGCCCATCGTTCCAAGCGAGGGTGATGGCGACGCGAAGCTGGTCGCCTTCTTCGGACTCTGTGATATCGACAATGGCGGGTCGGGTAGTCATGAGGGGGAGCGTAGCGCACGTCGGATCCGCGACCATCAGTCGATCGGCACAAAGGCCCAGTTCGAGCCGTCCGATTGGTCAGCGCTCGACACCGTGCAGCACCATGGATTGAGCGGCGTCTGCCACCTCCGGCACGGGTCTGCCAGCTGCGACGAGTTCACCCGCCCCGCCGAGCAGGTGCAGCGTGAAGCCGGCGGCGGCGTCAACGTCGAGCTCGGAGCGGAGGGCGCCGGCGTGGACGCCATCGACGAGGATGCCCTTGATCATGTCGACGACCTCCCCATGAAGCCGGCGAATGCGCTCCCGGGCGGCAGGCGAGAGGCTGCTCTCGTGGACGGCCCCTTGGTGGCTGTGGGCGACGGCGGCCACTTGGTAACGGATGAATTGGGCCAGCTTGGCAACGGCGCCGCTCGCGGCGGCCAGAACCTGATTCAGGCCCGCGATGTTCGCCTCGTGGTGGAGTTCGTAGGCGGCCACCACGATCGACTCGACGTCGGGGAAGTGGTTGTACAGGGTCTGGCGGGCGACCCCAGCTTGGTCGGCGACGGCCGACATGGTGACCCCGGAGATGCCGCGTTCGGCGCTCAGGGCGAAGGCCGCGGCCATGATGCGTTGCTCTGCGGGTGGGTTCGTGGTCATGGCTTGCGGTACATGCGGACGGCGAGTGGAACGAACATGGCGAGTAGCACGACGATCCACACCAGCGACTGCCAGACGTACTCGCCGGCGGGGACCCCGTTGCTCAGGGCCCTTGCCGCGTTCGATGCCGTCGAGATCGGTTGATACTTGGCGAACCCCTGCAGCCATCCCGGCATGGACTCGACGGGGGCGAAGGCGGTACTGGCAAGCATCAGGGGGAACAGCCAGAACATGCTCAGCATCCCGACCATCTCGGCATTGCGCACCTTGGCGGCGATGGCACCGTTGAGCCACGAGAAGGCGAACCCCATGCCGATCGTGATGGCGATAGCGCCGATGGCGCCGCCGAATGAGGCGAACCGAAACCCCATCAGATAGCCGACGACCGCAACCAGGATGACGGCCACCGTGTTGCGCAGGGAGTCGGCGACGGTGCGGCCGGCGATCACGGCTGCCTGCGACATGGGCAGCGACCGGAAGCGATTGGTCACCCCCTCGGCGAGGTCGAGGGCGACCCCGGTTCCGGTCTGTTGCGCTCCAGTGAGGACCGTGATGACGAAGATCCCGGGAACGAGGTACTGGATGTAGTCGACGCCCGTTCCGGCGCCGATGGCTCCGCCGAACACGTAGTAGAACAGCAGCAGGAAGAACACGCCCATGATGACGCCAAACGTGAGCATCTCCGGTTTGCGGGCCGTGGTGATCAAGTCACGGCGCGCGATCGACCATGAATCCTCGAAGGTCCAGCGAACCCGATCGCTCGTTGTCGGTGGGGTGAGACGGTAGGTGGGCGTCGTCATGCGGACTCCTCCCGATTGGTGCGGTCGGTGAGGGCCAGAAAGACGTCATCGAGTGTCGGCCGTCGGTAGTGGAAGTCGACGATGGGCGCCCCCGAGTCTTCGACTTGGCGCAAGATTGCCAAACCGTCGGCCGAACCACCCGGCACTGGGATGGTCAGCAAGGTCCCATCTGCGCCTTCGATGATGTCCACACCGCAGGCGCGTAGCGCGCCTGCGGCGGTGACTCGATCGTGCGGAGTCTCGAGGTGAATCTCGAGGACATCTTGTTCGAGGTCGTCCTTGAGTTGTCGGGCGGTCCCGGATGCCGCGATGACGCCTTCGTCGATGACGGCGATCCAGTCGGCGAGCTGGTCGGCCTCGTCGAGGTACTGCGTGGTGAGGACGACGGCGGCGCCCTGGTCGGCCAGGCGCCTGATCTCGCCCCACAGTTCGGTGCGGCTGCGCGGGTCGAGACCGGTCGTCGGTTCGTCGAGGAACAGCGCCGGGGGGTTGGCGATGAGGCTCGCGACAACGTCGAGTCGCCGCCGCTGACCACCTGAGTAGGTGTCGACGGTGCGGTCGGCGTAGTCCGTCATTCGGAAGCGCTCGATGAGCTCGTTGGTGCGTGACTGTCGTTGTGCCTTGCGGATCTTGTAGAGCCGGCCGAACAGGTCGAGGTTCTCGCGGGCGGTCAGCTTCTCGTCGACGGCTGCCGATTGACCAGCCAACCCGATCAGGCCGCGGGCGACATCGGGTTGTGCGGTGACGTCAATGCCGGCAATCGAAGCGCGCCCCTCGTCGATGGGCAGCAGGGTCGTCAGCATGTTGATCGTCGTCGTCTTGCCGGCTCCGTTGGGTCCCAACAGGGCAAGAATGCTGCCCGGGTGGACCTCGAAGCTCAGGTTGTCGACGGCGACGGTGTCGTCGTAGGACTTGGACAGGCCGTCGGCCACGATGACCGGAGCGGCGACCTCTGGTTGGGTTGACACTTGGTGGACCTCCATTGGGGTGGTCTCCACCTTACTAGACAGTGTGTCCAAGAGAAATGACGAACTGTCCAGTGACGATCTGTTCTGGCGTGGCCGAGGTACCAAAAAGCGCGCCGCAGCCACGCAAGAACAGGAAGGGCGCTAGGTGGGGATCCACACCAAGGTGATGTTGTCCACCTGGATGTCGTCCTTCTCCAGGCCGACTTCGAACGGCTCGATCTCGGCCGCAAGGTCCTCCCACCGATCGTTGATCTCCTCGAGTTCCTCGATGAGATCCTGCTCGAGATCGGCCATGTCCTGCCACACGTCGGTGGCCTTCGTTTGTGCCGAACGGAGACGTTCCTCCTTCGACCGCCGGCTCGCCCGCGATCGGGATGAACCGGTGATCGAGCGCGTCGATCTGCGACCGGTGAGGATCCCGATCAGGGCTCCCGCCGAATCGATGAGTTGATCCTGATTGGCTCCGGCCAGGTCGGTCTCGAGCTCAGAGACCTTCCGCTCGGCGCTGTCGAAGCTCTTGCGCAGCCGATCCATCTTCGCCTCGTACTTGTCTCGCAGCTTGGCGGCTTCCTTGTCGGCCCGTTCCTGGGCGACATCGTCGCAGCGGGCGAGGAACGCCTCTTCCGATTCGCCGACCCGCGAGTACAACTTCAGCTCCGGGTTCTTGAGCAGGGTGATGTGTTGCTCTCGGTAGAGGTGGTTCTTGATCGCGGTGGCGGCCTGGCTGAAGAACGTCTTGGTGTCGACGCGGGCGTCGGGGATGACATACGTGACGTCGCTCGGTCCCTCGGGGCGGAAGTCGCGGTCGTCGTAGTCGACGGCGATAAAAAGTTCGGCGTCGATCGGGCCCTCGAGGGGGGAGTAGATCGCCTCCCACTCTGCCTGGTGGGTCAGCTTGGCCGTTGTCTCGTCGTAGACCATGTGGACCCGCGCCACCAGCGCAGCCGTGAGGCGCTTCGAGCTCGCGTCGGCGCCGACGGAGCTACCCCACACAGCAGCGGGGTCGAGGTGAGCGACTGGTATCCCGTCGGCAATCTCGGGCATGACGGACATCTCGTCGGCGACGAGTTCCGGTGCGGGCGCGGGAGCGACGGGTTCGGGGCCATCCCCGGGCGCAGTGTTCGGAGCCGACGGCGCCGGCCGGTAATCCTGCATCAGGGTGGAGACCTGCTCGCGGGTCAGCGGGCCGCGCAGATACGAAAGCGCCCACCGTGTTGTGAACACCGCCGGCGCCGGCTCCCGGGTGTTGTGCAGCAGGAACTGCCGCTTGTCGAGGCCCGAGATGGTGGCGTCGAGCGTCTTGACGTCAGTGTCGCCTCGTGCCGATTGGAGGGCCTCGACGATCCGGGCCTTGTCCCGCTCTGTCTGGAGGCGGCCGATGCACCAGGTTCCCGCGTTCGACATGGCCTTGTAGTCGAGATCGACCGGGTTCTGGGTCGACAGCAGAAGACCGACGCCAAACGCCCGGGCTTGCTTCAGCAGAGTGAGGATCGGCTTCTTCGCCGGCGGCTGAGCCGTCGGGGGGACAAAGCCGAAGACCTCGTCCATGTAGACGAGGGCCCGCAGGTCCCCCGTTCCGGCTTGGCGCCGCATCCAAGTGACGACCTTCGAGAGCAGCAGAGTGACGACGAACTGGCGCTCCTCTTCGGAGAGGTGCGCCAGGTAGATGATCGACGCCTGCGGCTTGCCGTCATCTCCCCACAGCAGATGCTGGATGTCGAGCGGAGCGCCCTCCATCCACGCGGCGAACGCGGGTGATGCGATCAATCCGTTGAGCTTCATCGCCAGCGCCATCCGGTCCTTCTCCGGAAAGAACGTGTCGACCTCGAAGACCCCGAGCTTGCGCATCGGAGGCTTCTGTACGTCGGCGAGCAACGTTGCCAGGTCCAGGTCCTCGCCGTTGCGCCAGGCGTTCTCCACCAGATTCGACAGCAGGATGTGCTCACGCGACGAGATGGGGTCGGCCTCGATATCGACCAAACCGAGCAAGCCGGAAACAAAGCCCTGGATTTCATCTCGCAGGGTCTCGGCTTCGGTTTCCCAACTCAGGCCGGGGTTGGTCAGCGAGCCGATGATGTTGACGGGGACCCCGGCAGAAGAACCGGGGGTGTAGATCGTGAACTCGGCACCGTCCTTCAGCTCGGCAATGCGGGTGCCGTCCTGGTCCCACCAACCCAACCCCTTGGTCCACAACGCCGCGGTATCGGCGGCCAACTGGGCAACCGTCTTGTCCTCTCTGCGGGCTTCGCCCTCATCGACCCAGGGTTCGAAGTCGGCGGGCAGCAGGTCGGGGAATGTGAGCAGGAGGTTCGTCATGTCACCCTTTGGATCGATGACTAGGG
>CAYXMJ010000175.1:0-6198 GCA_964465915.1 uncultured Acidimicrobiaceae bacterium | reverse complement strand
ATGACGACGATGCCTCGGAGATACCCAGACGCTATTTCAACGACACACCACTAGGCAAGCGCTACGAGGGCGAGCATTGACTCGTCGAAGAAGGCGGTCTCACCTTCGGGCATTAGTAGCGCTCGATCCGGGGCGAGTTCCTCGACGAATTCGGCGTCGTGGCTGACGAGGACGACCGTGCCCTCGTAGATGACGAGCGCGTCGAGCAATGCCTCCTTGGCCTGCGGGTCGAGGTTGTTGGTCGGCTCGTCGAGAAGCAGCACGTTGTGGCGGCCGACGACGAGTTGCGCCAGCGCCAGCTTGGTCTTCTCGCCACCCGAGAGGGTGCCGGCGTCCTGATCGACCTTGTCGGCGAGCAGAAAGTGCCCGAGGAGACTCCGCAGAGTGCGGTCCGGTTCGCTCGAGACCTCCCTCATGTGGTCGAAGACGCTGACCCCGGTCCGGATGTTCTCGTGCTCTTGGGCGTAGTAGCCGAGCGATGCCCGGTAGCCGAGTTCGACCTCACCGATATCGGCCGTGTCGGTGCCCGCAAGGATCCGCAGCAGCGTGGTCTTGCCTGCGCCATTGAGACCCATGATCACGAGTCGCTCGCCCCGGTCGACGTCGACATCGACATCGACAAACACCACGTTCTGGTCGAACGCCTTGGCGAGACCGTCGGCTTTGAGCGGCGTTCGCCCCGACGGCTCCGGCTGGGGGAATTGCATCGCAACGTTGCGACCCTTCTTGCCAATCTCGACCCGCTTCACCTTCAGCTTGTCGACTCGGGTCTCCCACGAGCGTGCCCGCTTGGCCATCTTCTCGGTCGTACCCTTGAACCGCCGGATCCCCTCTTCGAGGCGGGCGATCTTCTCGTCTTGATGCTTGCGCTCGCGGACCCGCTGCTCGTGGCGGCGCTCTCGCTCAGTGAGGTAGTACGAGTAGTTGCCTCGGTACGGTTCGAGCGTGCCGTCGTCCACGGCGAGCACCGACGTGATCGACTCGTCGAGCAAGGGGAGATCGTGGCTCACCACGAGCAGCGACCCCTCGTAGCCTGCCAGCCAATCCATCAACCAGGCCTTGGCATCAAGGTCGAGGTGGTTGGTCGGTTCATCGAGCAGCAGCATGTCGGTCTCGGCGAACAGGATGCGGGCCAGTTCGATCCGACGCCGCTGGCCGCCGGACATCGTGATGACCAATTGGTCCAACTCGGCGCTCCCGATCCCGAGAGCGGCGCCAAACCGCTTCGCCTCCGCCTTCGCCAAGTAGCCGCCTCGAGCGGTGAACTCGTCCTCCAGCCGGGAGAACCGCCGAATGAGCCGGTCTCGCTCCGCACCGTCGACCGCCTCCATCTTCAGACGGACTTCCTCCATCCGGCGTTCGAGCAGGCCGATGTCGCGGGCCATGAGGATGCGTTCGAGGGCGGTGACCTGCTCGTCTTCGAGCGCCGCCAATGCCGCTTCCTGGGACAGATACCCGAGAACGCCGCTGCGTGCGATGTGACCGTCGAGCGGTTCGCGCTCACCGGCCAAGGTCCTCAGCAGGGTGGTCTTGCCCGCGCCGTTTGGGCCCACCAAACCGACCTTGTCGCCGGGTTGGAAGGAGAACGAGGCATCCGAGATGAGGACGCGGACGCCCGCTTCAATGGAGAGGTCGCGGGCAATGATCATGACGGATCACCCGCAAGGCTACCCGTCCGCCATGACTGTGGGAGCGGATGCCGCTCGGCACGACGCGACAGATCCCTCAGCCCCGGCGTAGCTTGCGTTGGATCGAGACGACGGCACGCAACGAGTACAAGGCATCGCGACGCGAGATCATGGCGGATGCCGGCTGCATCACCAGGTGGCGCAGCCCGGCGTCGCGGTACGCACTGAACCTCTCGAAGAGATCGTCGGGGGTGCCCCACACCAGGGCCTCGGCAAGCAGCTCGACCGGGACACGCGCAATGGCATCCTCGAGTTGCGCCTTCGAGTACCGATCCGGCACGAAGTCGATCATGCCCCCGAAGCCGGCACCGAGCGGATGCTCCTGTCCAAAGCTCTGCCACACGTCATCGGAGGCGAGCAGCGTGGAGAAGCGGACCGCCTTGGCGTCGAGCATGCGGCGCGCCTCCTTGCGGCTGCGCGCCACAACCACGACCGCCTGCCAGGCTGCAACGATGCGGTCAGGATCGCGACCCGACCTACGCGCCGCCTCCCGGATCGTGCCGAGTTTCTCGCCGTATTGCTGCGGGCTGAAGGGGAAGGCCGGGTACCAGCCGTCGCCATACCGACCGGCGAGTTCCAGCATGCGGGGGCCATGCGCCGCCACCCAGATCTCAGGCGTCCGCTCCGGTGGCGCCGCAAGATCCATCCGGGCCCCCTCCAACCGGTAGTGAGTGCCGGCAAAATCGAACGGGCCCGACGCCGTGAAGCAGCGCCGGATGATCGCCAGGGCCTCCTCGAGCCGCCCGACGGGGTGGGCGAAGTCGAAACCGTACGGCTCGATGTTCTCCCGCTCGCCGGATCCGATCCCCAGGATCGGAGCGCGTTTGGTCATGTGCGCCAGGCTGAGAAACGCCTGTGCCAGCAGCACCGGATGGCGCCGGGTCGGCTCGGTCACGCCGACGCCGAGCCGCACCTTGCCGGCCCGCGCCGCCAGGTAGCCGAGCAGCGTCTGGTATTCGAAGTACTCGTGAGGCGACTCCCCCGGCTTGGCCAGCCAGGTGAAGTCCTTGTCCCAGATTTGCTCTGGAAAGAAGCCGAGGAAGTGGTCAACGGTCCACGCGGTGTCGAACCCGAATGTGCGGGCCGCCCGCAAGGCGCCGGCGACCCGACCGAGCGGAGGCCCCGTCCCCACGTTGAGCCCCGAAGTGAAGGGAATTGCCATAGGTTCGCGATCGTAGACGGCTTGCCGCCGCAGCTATGGCTCGGCTCGTCCCTCGAACTCCAGCTTGGCACGCTCCCAGGCTTCGAGCATGGTGTCTGCGGGATAGGGGCCCACCGCTGGGTCGAAGTGCCCGGTGGCGAGGCCATCCGCACACGCCTCGCTCACTGCGACCAGTTCCTCGTGCTGGGTCGCTACGGTTGCGGCGTCCATGACGTCTCCGTGTCCGGGAATGACCACGCCTCTGATGTGATCACGGAGTCGGTCGACCGTGTCCGGCCACACCATTGGGTAGCCGTCACCAAAATACGGCGGGGCACCCTCTTCGAGGAGATCGCCGGCAAAGAGCACCGCGGCGTCCGACACCATCACGACGAGATCGCTGTTGGTATGACCGAGCCCCAAGTGCTCCAAGGTGACGATGCGCCCACCGACGTCGATGGCTCGTGCCGTCCCGACGACATACTCGGGTGGGGTGACCACGACCTCGTCGATCCGGTGAGCGTGCTCTGGCCCCACCGACTCGCGTGCCCTGGCCTTCTCCTCCTCGCCCTGATCCATCAGGTGGTTGCGACACTCTCGCTGGCCCCACAACCGAGCCTCAGGGAACATGGCGTTGCCAAACACATGGTCCCAATGCCAGTGGGTGTTCACCGCCCAGCGCACCGGAAGATCCGTGAGGTCGGCCAGTTCGTCGCGTAGTTCCTGCGCTTGGCTGTGCGAAGCGCGCGTGTCGACGATGAGCACGCCGTCGGCACCGACGACCACCCCGATGTTGAGGTCGAGCGAGGCGTAGCGCCGCCGATAGACCCCCGCAGCGAGTTCGTCGAATGGGCTGCTCACAGGGCGCCGCCGAACCGGTCCTCAGGATTGGGATTGCCGATGACGCCGGAGGTCGATTGGCTCCACAGTTCGTCGCCTGCCGTCTTGAGACCGTTGGACCCTCCGTAGAAGAGAGCGACTTCGCCCGAACGGGGCGACTGCGCCGGCGGGTTGGCGTATTGCGGAATGCCAACCACCAGGTCGTCGCGGCCGTCGCCGTTCGCATCGAGCACCCGCAGCGCATCGCCAAACCGGTCGTTGGCCTGGGCCTTTCCGGCGACGTTCGCCTTGCTCTGGGACCACAACGTGTCGCCTGTAGCTGTGAGCCCCCCGCCGGAACCTGGGATGACACCGACCTGGCCGGCCCTGGCCTTGCCCCCCAGTTTTTCACCGGGTGCGGCGACGATGAGTTCGTCATACCCGTCGCGGTTGAAGTCGCCGGCTTCGAGCGTCGCCCCATAGCGGTCGCCTTTCTCGGCGACACCAAGCAGACCGGCGATCCCTTGGACCCACAGATCATCGCGCTTGCCGGGTCCGGTCGATGTCCCGTACAACACCGCCGTGCGGCCTCTGTTGCCTCGCGTCCCGGGGATCCCGATGGCGAGATCGTCAAACCCGTCGGCGTCGAAGTGTCCGGCCACAACCGCAGCACCAAACTCGTCGCCGCGTCCGGCGGTCCCCCGGATCCCCTTGCTGTCGCGGTGCACAACACGATCACGGTTCGTGAGTCCGCCGGCGGATCCGAAGAAGACGTGGACCATGCCGGCCGCTTCGTGGCCGCCCACCTTCTCCCCGGGCACACCGACGGCAAGGTCATCAAAGCCGTCGCCGTCGAAGTCGCCGGCGGCGAGCGCCGCTCCGAACTGGTCGCCCGGCTCGGTACCATCGAGGACGCCCGTATCGCCTTGGCGCCAGAACTGGTTGCCCGCGCCACGCAGTCCGCTGGATGATCCGTACAGAACGTTCACGGCTCCAGCCTCAGTGATGGAGCCGAAGCTTTCCCCCGGCACCCCAACGGCAAGATCGGCATAGCCGTCGCGGTTGAAATCGCCGGTGGCGAGCGTCTCACCGAAGCGATCATCGGCTTCGGCCTTGTTGCGGATCTGATTCGAGTCCTGGTGCCAGAGACGGTCGGACCCGACGTCGGGTCCCGACGGCGAACCGGGCAGGATGCTCACCGCCCCGACATCGACCACCGCGTTGCGGTCCTCGCCGGGAATCCCGGCCGCAAGATCGTCGTAGCCGTCGCCGTCGAAGTCGGCACACGCCACGGCTGCCGCGTAGTGGTCTCCGACCCGGGCGCGGCCAACCATGTTCGCGTTGGCTTCATGGAAGCGCTTGTCGTCGGCGACGTCGACACCGCTCGGCGTCCCGGCGAACACCTGGAGCGCCCCGGCGTCTTCGACGTTGTATGGGTTCTCGAAGGGAATACCGACGGCAACGTCTGAGTCGCCGTCACCATCGACGTCGCACCGGGCGTCGGCGGTGGGCACCAGGCGGTACACCGATGAGCCGGAAGCAAGGTGGAGCTCACCGCGGCCGTCGAGACCAAACGTCGTGATCCCGCCGGGCGCTCCGAGCGCCGCGGTCCAAGTCTGGTGGTCGGAATCAACCCCGTCCTCGTAGAAGAAGCTCCGCAGCGAGCCCTTGCAGTAGTCGGCGTAGAAGTAGTGGCCTCTCAGCCAAGGCAGGTCGTTGCCGCGATACACGTAGCCACCGGTGATCGACGCCGAACACGGGTCGGAGCCGTGGGCGTATTCGTGGATGGGGTCAACCAGGCCCGCCGTTTCGCAGTTGGTCACGTAGCAATGGGCGCCCTCCCGTTCGTTCCACCCGAAGTTGAGCCCCTTGTCACCGGCCGGCACGACGTCGATCTCTTCCCAGGCGTTTTGGCCCACATCGGCGATCAGCATGTCACCGCTGTACGGGTCAAACGCAAACCGCCAAGGGTTGCGCAGCCCCCACACCCAGATGCGGTCATCGCCCGAGGTCCCGATGAAGGGGTTGCCCGGAGCGGGGTCGCCGGTGAACCGATTGATTCGAATGATGGTCCCCAGGAGCGAGTTCTTGTTCTGACCGTTCCCAAGCGGGTCACCGCCGCTGCCGCCATCACCAAAGGATGCGTACAGGTAGCCATCCGGGCCTACGGCAATCTGCCCGCCGTTGTGGTTGGTGTATGGCTGGTTCACCTGAACGAAGCGCACCTCGCTGCCGGGCTTGGCGCGATTGGGGTTCTTCGGGTCGACTCTGAAACGTGCGACCACGCTATCGCCGCCGCCCGACTCTGCGGTGTAGTTGACATAGAAGCGGCCGTTCTTGGCGTACTTGGGGTCAAAGGCCAGCCCCAACAGCCCCTGCTCGCCGCCCCCGCCGTCGACCGGACTGCGCACCTTGGAGCGGATGTCGAGGAACGGCGTTGCCAACAGCTGGGCCGCAGCGCGTCGTTGCTTTCATTGTATTATAAGCTGCGTTTCCATCGGAGTGATGAATGTTGTCGTTGTCGTTGCTGTTGCCGGCCATTCTCCTGGG
>CAYXMJ010000174.1:0-6214 GCA_964465915.1 uncultured Acidimicrobiaceae bacterium | reverse complement strand
GGAGCGGCACCGCTCGCAGATGAGGAGATGGGCCGTGACGAGCTGCATCTCGACGCTGGGTAGCTCGCCGTCGAGGTAGGCGGACAACCGGTCACCCTGGTGGCTCTCGGGGATGAGCCGGGCGGGAACCTTCAGGTCGGGCAACAACCGGAGCTGGGCGCGGACCTCGCGAAGCGCTCGGAAATCGGCGATCGCATCCGTGTCGCCGGTGAGCAGATCGTCGATCACCTCGAGCTCGCCGGTGATCAGCTCACCGTCGAGATAGGCGGACATCAGCTCATCATGATCTGGACCACGGTTCACACCGGCCACGTCAGCATCTCCCTGAGCAGCTTGCGGCCTCGATGGATGCGGCTTCGCACCGTTCCCACCGGCGCGTCGGTGGCGCCGGAGATCTCGTCATAGGTGAGCCCAACGACGTCACAGAGCACGACCGCCTCTCGAAACTCGAAGGGGAGCTTGAGCAGCGCACCCTGGATGTCATCCGAGAGCCGAACATTGGCCAACACCTCGTCGGGCGACGGGGATGCGCCGAGCGCGTCATGGTCACCCTCCGGCAGCGGGGACGTCGGGCGTCGCTGCTGGCGTCGCACCCCGTCGAGAAACGCGTTGCGCGTGATGCGCCAGAGCCAACCCTCGAACGAGCCGGGCTCGTAGGCGTCCAACCCCTTGCGAACCCTGAGGAGAACCTCCTGCACGAGGTCTGCGGCATCGTCCGGGTTCCCGGTGAGTCGATAGGCGAAGTTGTAGATCTTGCGCCCATAGCGTTGCGCAACGTCTTCCCAGGTTGGTACATACCGTTCGTCAGACATCTTCCCCGAAGCCCCTGGGGTTAACGCATACCGCAGTGACGCAGTTCCCGACCCGAGGCCGGAGGGTCAAGCGGTGTCGTGGCTCTCATCGGTGTCGTCTTCGTCTTCGACACCTTCTTCGACGCCCTTGCGGAATTCCTTGGCGGAGGCGCCGAGCGAGCGGGCAAGGCTGGGGAGCTTGGTCGCACCGAACAAGAGCAGGACCACCACCAGGATGATCAACAGCTCGCCCATCCCGACCTGCCTGAACACGTGAGGTCTCCTCTCCGTGGAAGCAGTGTACCGGGGGTCCGGGGAAAGGACGGGAGTGGTCGGGCGCCTATTGGAGTGCGAATCCGTCCACGAAGGTCTGGATTCGCTCTCTGGTCACGAAACGGACCCGAGCGTCGCGTCGCTCCTTCTCGTACATCATGTACGGACCGAACTTGTCCGTCACGAGAAATGCCCGCCGGGGACCCACCTCGGCCACGCTCACGACGAACTGGTTGATGGTCCGCTCCGACACCTCCGGATACTCGCCCGGGCGATGCGGAAGGATGCCGAGCAGGGTCCGATCGCCGGCCCGGTCTGCGATGTAGAGGTCGACCTTGGAACCATCTTCGGTCTGAAAGCCCGTCCGCTCCACGCTCAGGCGGTAGCCGGACATGCGGAGCAGGCCCAGCGTGAGGTCCTCGAGTCCCATGTCGTCGGGGTCGACCCCCTGGGCGCGCAAGCCCGATTCGGTGGACCGGGTCAACTTGATGTCGGCCGAGATGGGGCCCAGCTCAGATTCCTCATCGGGGGTGGCTACGGAAGGCTCGATATCGAACTCTTGCTCGCCGAGGTGCGCCAGCGGGTCGTACCCAGCGAGGGCCGTGTGGGGGACGAGATCGGGCGCCGCGACCTCGGGGAGCTGGCCGCCTGCCGGCAGATCGACCGAGCCGACGGCGACGTAGTCGTCGCCGCGGCGTCCGTAGGCAACGACTTTGGTCACCCCTTCGAGCGGAAGACCGTGGCCGCGCTTTTCGCGATACACCTCGATCGATTCGTGGAGGAGCAGGTCGCGCAGCACATCGTCGACCTTCCCGGGGCCGAGCGGAACCGAAAAATAGACCGCTGCTTCTTCCCCCCGCACGTGGAAGTCGACCGGCACCGGCCGGGGGCTCGGCGTCGCCGTTTCCGGGGATCGCTGCGCGTCCTCGGACGCGCTCCGGAATACCCACACCATCACGCCCACGAGGGCCACGATGGCAACGAGCAGCCCAATAGCGATGAACACAGTCACCGGTGCTCCCTGCGTCGAAATCCGTCGCAATTCTACGACGGCGCGCTCTGACCCGAGTTCGTCAGACGGCGCGACGGCGCCGTGCCGCGATCTGGCGCTCCTTGCGGATCTTGCGGCGCTCTCGTTCGGACATCCCTCCCCAGATGCCGAACTTCTCGCTACTCACAATGGCGAACTCGAGACACTGGTCCTGCACCGTGCACTCGCGACAGATGGACTTGGCCGTCCTCGTCGAGGCGCCCCGTTCGGGGAAGAACAGGTCGGGATCGGCCCCTCTGCAGTTCGCAAAGTCCTGCCAGGCCATGTCGAGGCCGTCTTCTTTCAGCGCCTCGAGAAGTTCTGTGAACACGGATCATCTCCCAACAGCCGTGTAATTACCGTTGTGTGATTCTTACAAGCTGCCGCGCGGCTGTCAAACTGAAATCCCTTGCCCCACCTGCGGTCAGACCGGATTCAGGGCGAGCATGGCGCCACGTATACTGCCGGTGCGGTTCGTGAACCCACCGCGATCGCCGGAGGGAAGGATGGACACGTGACGACCACGACGCGTCGGGCCAGCTCCAAACAGCGCCATGGATGGTCCGCCTGGCTCGGAAGCTTCTTCACCAGCGACATCGGCATGAAGTGGATGATGGCGCTGACGGGAATCGGGCTCCTGCTCTACGTCGTGGTCCACATGCTGGGAAACCTCAAGATCTTCTTCGGGGCAGAAGAGATCAACCACTACGGCGAAGCGTTGCGCGACCTCGGCGGAGCCCTGGTCCCGCGCACTCACCTCCTCTGGATCATGCGATTCGGGCTCATTGCCGCTTTCGCCATCCACATCTGGGCAGCCGCGGTTCTCACCCGCAGGAACTGGGCGGCTCGCGGCAAGATCCGCTACGACCAGCGCACCTACGTCGCGGCCGACTACGCCGCTCGAACCATGCGCTGGGGTGGCGTGATCATCCTGCTGTTCGTCATCTACCACCTCGCAGATCTCACGTGGGGCTTCACGAATCCCGACTTCGTGCGTGGTGACCCCTACAACAACATCGTCGAGAGCTTCAGCCGCTGGTGGGTGGCGCTGTTCTATGTCCTCGCCCAGGTGGTGCTCGCCTTCCACATCTACCACGGCGCCTGGAGCATGTTTCAGAGCCTGGGCGTCTCCAACCCCCGCTACAACGACTGGCGTCGGGCACTGGCCGTAGTGCTCGCGTTCGCAATTCTGATCGGGAATTGCGCCATCGTGTTCGCCGTCCAGACCAACATCGTCTCGTGACAGGAGCAGCTCTTTGACCACCCAAGCTCAGCGACCGGACCTCGACGCCAAGGTCCCCGACGGCCCGATCCAGGACAAGTGGGACAGCCATCGTTTCGCCATGAAGCTGGTGAACCCGTCGAACCGGCGCAAGTACCAGATCATCGTGGTGGGCACGGGACTGGCGGGGGCGGCTGCCGCCGCCTCCTTCGGCGAGATGGGCTACAACGTCAAGGTCTTCACCTACAACGACTCGGCCCGGCGAGCCCACAGCATCGCCGCCCAGGGCGGGATCAACGCCGCCAAGAACTACCCCAACGACGGCGACAGCATCTTCCGGCTGTTCTACGACACCGTGAAGGGTGGCGACTACCGGTCTCGCGAGGCCAACGTGTACCGATTGGCCCAGGTCTCCAACGAGATCATCGATCAGACCACGGCGCAGGGCGTCCCGTACGCGCGCGAGTACGGCGGACTGCTCGACAACCGCTCCTTCGGCGGTGCCCAGGTCTCCCGCACGTTCTACGCTCGAGGCCAAACCGGCCAGCAGCTCCTGCTGGGGGCGTATCAAGCCCTGGCGCGACAAGCCGGCCTCGGGAATGTCGAGGTCCACAACCGAGCCGAGATGCTGGAGCTCGTGACTCATGAGGGTCGGGCGGTGGGAATCGTCGTGCGCGACCTGGTCACCGGTGAGGTCACGTCCCACTCCGCTCACGCCGTCGTTGTGGCGACCGGTGGATACAGCAACGTGTATTTCCTCTCCACGAACGCCATGAACTGCAACGGCACGGCAATCTGGCGGGCGCACCGGAAGGGTGCCTACTTCGCCGATCCGTGCTTCACCCAGATTCACCCCACGTGTATCCCCGCCAGCGACGAGCACCAGTCGAAGCTGACTCTGATGTCGGAATCGTTGCGCAACGATGGGCGCATCTGGGTGCCCGAGGACGGCGACGACTCCCGGCCACCGAGCCAGATCCCCGAAGGCGACCGTGACTACTACCTCGAGCGGCGCTACCCGGCGTTCGGCAACCTCGTCCCCCGCGACGTCGCCTCGCGGGCGGCAATGCGAGAGATCGACGCCAACCGTGGCGTCGGGAAGCTCAAGAACGGCGTCTACCTCGACTTCGCCGAGTCGATCGATCGGCTGGGGAAGGACACGGTCGAGGAGCGCTACGGAAATCTGTTCGAGATGTACGAGCGGATCACCGACGAGAACCCGTACGAGATGCCGATGCGCATCTACCCGGCCCCGCATTACACGATGGGCGGGCTCTGGGTGGACTACAACCTCATGTCGACGATCCCCGGGCTATTCGTCATCGGCGAGGCCAATTTCTCCGACCACGGCGCCAATCGGCTCGGCGCTTCGGCGCTCATGCAAGGTCTCGCCGACGGGTACTTCGTCGTCCCCTACACGATCGCCAACTACCTGGCCGACTGGCTGAACACGGATCCGCTGCCGACCACCGATCCTGCCTTCGCCGCGGCGCAGCAGGCGGTGACGGACCGCACCAACCGCTTCCTGTCCATCGGCGGGACCCGTTCGGTCGACTGGTTCCACCGGGAGCTGGGAAAGATCATGATCGAGTACTGCGGGATGGCGCGGAGCCGCGACGGGTTGGAGAAGGCACTCGGAGAGATCCCGGCGTTGCGCGAAGAGTTTTGGAAGGACGTGCGGGTGCTGGGCACGGAGGATTCCTTCAATCAGTCACTGGAGCGGGCCGGCCGGGTGGCCGACTTCTTCGAGCTGGCGGAGCTGATGTGCCGTGATGCCCTGGAGCGGGAAGAGTCGTGCGGTGGGCATTTCCGCCTCGAGCACCAAACCGAGGAGGGTGAGGCGCTGCGCAACGACGATGAATACGCCTCGGTGTTCGCCTGGGAATGGGAGGGGGAAGACAAACCGGAGGTGCTGCACACCGAGCCACTGGAGTTCGAGTACGTCGCCTTGACGCAAAGGAGCTACAAGTAATGAACCTGACTCTGCGGGTGTGGCGTCAGGCCAAGGGTGGCGAGGCCGGGGCTTTCAAGACGTACCAGGCGAACGATGTCAGCCCGGATGCGTCGTTCCTCGAGATGCTCGACGAGGTCAATGAGCACCTCAATACCGAGGGTGAGGAGCCGGTTGCCTTCGACAGCGATTGTCGGGAAGGGATCTGCGGAACCTGCGGCCTGATGATCAACGGCATTCCCCACGGCCCCCAGCGCGGCACCGCGACCTGCCAGCTCCACATGCGCAAGTTCAACGACGGGGACACGATCACGATCGAGCCGTGGCGGGCAACCTCCCTCCCGGTCATCAAGGACCTCGTCGTCGATCGGACCCCGCTGGACCGGATCATCGAGGCGGGTGGATTCATCACGGTCAACACCGGTGCCGCTCCCGACGCCAACATCATCCCCGTCCCCAAGCAGAGCGCCGAGGCGGCGATGGATGCCGCCTCCTGTATCGGTTGTGCAGCGTGCGTGGCGGCGTGCCCCAACAGCGCCGCCAACCTGTTCACCGCCGCCAAGATCTATCACCTCGGCCTCCTCCCCCAGGGCCAGGCCGAGCGATACACCCGGGTGGTCGACATGGTGGACACGATGGAGGACTGGTTCGGGTCGTGCACGAACTTCGGCGAGTGCGAGACCGCTTGCCCGAAGAGCATCTCCATCGACTACATCGCCTGGATGAACCGCGACTACGTGGCCGCCCAGTGGAAGAACCTGCGAAAGCTGGGCCAGCAGGCCATCTGACGGGGTGTGGTGGCCTAGTTTGAGTGACCGCTCAAATTCTGTCGGGTCGTCTAGACTGGCGATACCTCGATTCTCGAAGCAACGAAAGGACAGTCGGGTGGCACAGTTCCTGAGCGAAGACCACATGGTCCTGGGCACGGACGCCCTCAACGCCGATTC
>CAYXMJ010000173.1:0-6262 GCA_964465915.1 uncultured Acidimicrobiaceae bacterium | reverse complement strand
TGCTCGGCAACTTCGCCGTACGTCACCTCAACGCCGTGGTCATCGCCTCCGTCGCTGCCGCGGTTACCACTCGCAGCCTGGTCGGCGAGGACGCCATCCTGAGTGCCCCCGTGCACCGCGCCCTCGTGGCACCCGAACTACTCCTCTACGCCCTACTCGGGCTACTGGCCGTAGCCAGCGCCCTGCTATTCCTGAAGATCCTCGACCAGGTGTCGAGCCAGACCTGGACCGAGAATCGCCCGCGATGGGTGCGGCCGGTCGCCGCCGGTCTGATGGTCGCGGGGATCGGACTGGTTGCCCCCGATGCCCTCGGCACCGGACAGGAATACGTCGCAGAGTTGCTCGACTCGTCCACCACAACCGACAAGGTCTGGTGGGTCCTCCTTCTGGTCGCCGGCGCCAAGATGGTCACCAATGCCCTGACCCGATCCGGTGGCGGTTCCGCCGGCACCTTCATGCCGAGCCTGTTCATCGGGGCCTCCCTGGGAACCGCGCTCGCCGTCGTGGTCGGTCCCATCTGGGGTTTCTCAACGCTCGACTCCGGAGCATTCGCCATCGTCGGCATGGCCGCCGTGTTCGCCGCCATGGCGCGGGCCCCCCTCACCTCGATCCTGATCGTGTTCGAGATCACCGGCGACTATGGACTGGTGCTGCCGCTCATGCTGGCGACGTCACTGGCGACGCTGCTGGCCGACCGCCTTCATCCCGAGAGCGTGTACACGATGCCGCTGCGGCGCCGCGGCATCCACCTGCTCCGGCGTGAGGACATCGACCTGCTCGACACCGTTTATGTCGGCGAAGTCATGAAGTGGCCGGGCACGCTGCTTTCCACAACGACGACGGCCGATGTCGTCGAGCAGATCCTCGACGATTCCCACCACCACGGGTTGCCCGTCGTGGATGATGACGGACACTTGGTCGGCATTCTCACCGTGAGCGATGTCGCCCGCCGCGGCGGGCCCTCGTCGGATCTCACCGTGGCCGACATCATGACGCCTCACCCCATCACCGTGGTTCCTTCGATGCCCGTTTCTGCAGCGTTGGCGCGCATGGCGGCTCTCGGGGTCGGCCGTCTGCCCGTCGTGTCCGACGACGACCCAACCGAGTTCGTCGGGATGTTCCGTCGGGAGAGCGTGGTTCGGGCCTATCACCACGCGCTCGGGTCGACCACGGATCGCCATCTCTACCGCGAGCGTGCCCGGGTGCGCACCCAACCGGGCGCCGGCTTCTACGAGATGCCCGTGATGGCCGACTCCTTTGCGCATGGCACACGAGTCAAGGAACTCACCTGGCCGGAGGACGCCACGTTGGTGTCGATCCGGCGCGGCATGAGAGTGATCATCCCCCACGGAGACACGATCATCGAGCGGGGCGACACTATCACTGCCTTCGGTAGCGGTGAATCGCGGGTTGAACTCGCGTATCTGCTCGAACCGCAGCCTGTGGTCGACGAAGAGGCAACGTAGGCGACTGTCGGCGACGGCTGATTGCCTCGGTTTGGTCCCTTTGGGGCCGCGCAAACGGCCCTACCGTTTGGGGTACAAGGCCCCTGGCGCCACCTTCTGGTCCGGACGGATGATCCGAGAGTCACAACCTGTGTCTCGTTTCGACGCGAGCGTCGAAACGCCGCCCCGTCACGGGAGGCACCACGATGCCAGACAATCCGAAACCCAATCAGGATTCCGAAACACGCTCAAAACGTCATCGCGACGAGCGAGGAACGGCCGACTTGCCGGCGCCCGGTACCCGGCGCCCCCACGCCGAATCCACCGACAAGAACTACGACGAACTAGAAGCGCTCCGCCGCTACGTCTTCACCCAGCGTTAGACCGCGGCCCGTCGCTTACCAGCTCGGCTCTCGACGGCGGTCGAGCCTTCGCGCTAGCTTTGGTCAACGGAGTAGATCTTCGGCACGGGGGCAAATGGCCCTGCCACTAGCGCCACGTTGGGTCCATAATGACAACAGAGAATGTTGGTGCGGCCTCCCGGCGCACCGATGGAACGAGGCAGCATGACTGACGGACGACCCGACGGTAAGCACCGAATCGCCATCGATGTCCGCGAGGACATCACGGTGGCACTGCCAGGATCGACCCCCGACGACGAAGGCACGTACGGCACCTCCCGCTACATCAGGCGTTCCGCCAACCTGCCCCGCCTCGGTGACGTCAGAGAACACGACGTTGTCGACGACATGGAGACGCTGCGGCGATCCAAGGTGGGACGCCGCCGGTCCCAGGACTGACGAAACCCGCCCTGCCGGCCATTTCATAGCCGCATCGCGATCGGAACGTCCTCGCTACCCAAGGTCCGGCAGGTCATCAAGACTCCGGCCCGCCGCCAATCTCGCCAGCCCTTCGACAACGATGTCGACTTCCTCGGGCAGCGAATAGTGGACGAAGCCGATTCTGACCAAGCCGCCGCTATCGAGGACACCGAGTGAGGACATCACCTCGAGGGCGTAGTAGTGACCGGCCCACACAAAGATGCCCTTCTCCCCCAAACGTGCCGCCACCTCATCGGCGCTCGAGTCTTCGACCGCGACCGCGAACGTCGGCGTTCGGCCGGTCGGATTTGTCTTGCCGTAGAGGGTGACCCCCTCGACGCCGGCGATCCCGTCGAGGAACCGACGGCTCAACCCCTCCTCGTACTGCCGAGTCGATTCCATCGCCGAGCGCAAGGCAGTCCGCCGACTGTCCCCACTCCCGAACTCGGCCAGATAGTCGACGGCTGCCACCACGCCGGCGAGGCTCTCGAAGCTCTGGGTGCCCGTCTCCCACTTGCCGGGTGGGTCGTCCGGTGCCGGCCGGATCTTGACCGCTTCCAATTGATCGAGAAGGTCGTATCGGCCGTAGAGCACCCCCGTGTGGGGCCCAAAGAACTTGTAGGACGACGCCGCCAGGAAGTCGCAACCCGTGGCTTGTATGTCGACCGGGCCGTGCGGCGTGTAGTGGACGGCATCCACATAGACGAGTGCTCCAACTTCGTGGGCCACGGCCGTTACCGCGGCCACATCAACAATTGTGCCGACCGCGTTGGAGGCGTGCGTAACGGCCACGAGACGGGTCCTTGGACCAAGGACGGCAGCCACGGCATCGGGATCGAGGGAACACCCGGAGCTCGCGTCGAAGTCGATCTTGCGGAGGGTCGCTCCGCTCTCTTGGGCGGCAATCATCCACGGCGACACGTTGGCATCGTGGTCGAGCCTCGTGACCACGATCTCGTCGCCCGATACCCAAGTACGTGACAACGCCCGGCTCACCGACAACGTGATGCTCGTCATGTTCTGGCCGAACGAGATCTCCTCCGGGCGCGCCGCGTTGAAGAGATCGGCCATGGCTTCGCGGGCCGCAGCCGCGATGGCATCGGTCTCACGGCTGGTAACGAAGTGGCCGCCGTGATTGCTCCCGCCGGCCTCCATGAAGCCTGCCATGGCGTCGATGACCGGGCGGGGCACTTGGGTTCCTCCGGGTCCATCGAGATACAGCGCAGCCCGGCCACCTACCCGGCGACGCAGGGCGGGAAACTGTATCCGGGCCAGCATTGGGTCGAACGACACGGCACCTCCTCAACGTGCCGAGCCAGACTACGACGCTGCGTCCCGAACGACGACCCGGCGGCATCGATACTCGCCGCCCACACGACAACTCGATACATTGGCGCCATGAGCCCTGCATCAATTGTCCCCATCATCCTCTCGGGCGGAAGCGGTACCCGGCTTTGGCCGGTCTCGCGTTCCGCAGAGCCAAAGCAGCTTCTTACCATGGTCGACGATCGAACCATGCTGCGCTCGACGATCGATCGGCTCGACGGGATCGTCGACATCGACGATCCCGTTGTGGTGTGCAGCCATCTCCATCAACACCTCGTCGCCCGCGAACTGGGCGACGCCGGGTTCGACGCCTCACGCATCATCCTCGAGCCGATGGGCCGCAACACGGCGCCGGCCGTTGCCGCGGCGGCACTTACTCAAGTCACGGCGGACGCCGACCCGACCCTCCTGGTCTTGCCTGCCGATCATGTGATCAGGGATGAAGCCGCATTCCGCCGCGCCATGGCTGCCGGAGCGGCGCAGGCTGCAGCAGGCAAGCTCGTGACATTCGGGATAATCCCCGAGTACGCCGAGACCGGCTACGGATACGTGCATCGTGGCGCCACAGTCGCCCCCGACGCATACGAGGTGGCCGCGTTCGTCGAGAAGCCCGACGGCGCCACTGCGGCTCGCTACGTGGAGAGCGGTGACTACCTGTGGAATAGCGGGATGTTCATGTTCCGCGCCTCTCGCTATCTCGAGGAACTCGAGATGCACGGGGCGGACATCCTGGCCGCAACAGACGCAGCCGTGAAGGGGGGACAACACGACGGCGGGCTCCATTTGGATCCGACCGCGTTCGCCGCGTGTCGCTCGGAGTCCATTGACTACGCGGTGATGGAACGCACGGCAGAAGCCGTCGTTGTTCCGCTCTCGGCGGGATGGAACGATGTCGGTAGCTGGGCGGCCCTGTGGAGCGTGGCCAGCAAGGACGATGCGGGCAATGTGCTGCTGGGTGATGTGATCGCAATCGATGCCGCCGGGTCGTACCTCCGAGCCGAGAGTCGCCTCCTGGCCGCGGTTGACGTCACCGACGTAGTCATCGTCGAAACCGCCGACGCAGTATTGGTGGCGCCACGTTCACGGGTGCAGGATGTTCGACTCGTGGTGGACAAACTCAAGGAGTCACAGCGCCCTGAAGTGACCACTCCGGCCACCGCAACCCAATCGTGGGGCAGCCTGCAGGATCTTGCCGGCGGACCGCATGGCACGGTGCGTCGCCTCGTCGTCACCCCTGGTGGTGAGTTGACACTCCAGGCAAGCGGCGCATTTGCCGAAGAATGGGTGGTGATAGCCGGCACTGCGGCTGTGGTCGGAGACGGCGCGAGCCGTGAGGTCGGCCCCGGTGGGCACCTGTCACTGAAGACCGACGTCAGCCATCAGATCACCAATTCGGGCTCTGCGGAGCTCGAGATCATCGCAGTGACAATCGACAACACGGCAGGCAACGAGGCCTAGCCAGACAAGAGAGCGTACGAGGAGCAGACAGGACATGGAGCTTGGAATCGGGATTCTGATTGTGGTGGTCGCTATCACTCTCACGCTCGGACGTATGTTCCTCAAGCGCAACCAGTGGGTCGAAGAGAAGCCGAAGGCGAAACAGCACAAGAAGATCCAGGAGTTCGAACCGGAATACACGACGCCCAGCATCGAGGATCTCATCGAAGAAGAGGCGGCCGACCTGGGCCTCAACGACATCCCTGGTGGTCAAGGCATTGAAACCTCCGTGAAGCTGCGGGTGTGGCACCGGGATGCCTCGATTCGCTCCGGGTGCACCGATGGTGCCCTCCACTATGAAGTAGACGACGGCGTGGAGCCTGCCGACGCAGAGCTCGCACAGGTCCATCTCCGTTGTACCAAGTCGGGCCAATCGCCCCTCGAGCCCACGCAGTCCACGGCCACGCAATACGACGATCCCCGCGACGCAATCGAGTCCGACACTCGATCTGTCGGCGAATAGTCAGTCCGGCGCGAGCCTGGAACATTCCGCTTCCGAGAGCGTTGCAGTCCATGAGTCAGAGAATCCTGCTCCCCCTCCGGACACAGCCGGCGGGAGCACTCTCTCCTTCTCCTCCGCGGAGCGCCCCTCATCGCAGGGGCGTTTTCGCGTGACGAGGACCCCGCGGCGCCCCCACTGAGGGGCCGGTGCAACTGCAATCTCCACTGCTGAGCCGGAGCTGCGAGGTAACGTCGCCAGGTCATGGCCGCTCCCGCCAAACCCCCGACGGACATCGTCCTCCAGCCCACCGTGGCGACCCACGTCTCTCGCCGCGAACTCAGGGCGCATGGTTCATCACCGTCCCGCAGCAGTGGGCGAGATGTCGGGCATCTCCTCAAGCCGGTGCTCGCCATTCTGATCGTGCTGTGCGCCACAGCTGCCCTGGTGTTGCTGGTAGTCAATTGGCGGCTCGCCGCAGTCGAGACCGGCGGCGGCTCGCTGGATCGAGTCGACGGTGCCCGCGATGTGTTCGACGAGTGGATCCGCCCCTTGACCTACCTTGTTGGGACCTCCGCCGCAGTCCTGAGTGCAGCGTGGGTACGCCACAGCACGTCTCGTCGGGAGCCGAACGTGCGCAGGATTCTCATCGTGGCCGGACTCCTCGGGTTTGCCGCCGCAACTCTGGTCGGCGCCGTGATAGGCGGCGAGACCCTGGATGCCGCTCGTCGCGC
>CAYXMJ010000172.1:0-6306 GCA_964465915.1 uncultured Acidimicrobiaceae bacterium | reverse complement strand
AAGACGGTTGAGGGCCTGATCGGCGGCATCTTCGGCGCATTGTTCGTTGGTGTCTTCTTCGGGTTGTTCGAATCGGGACCCTTCGATCTCGGATCCGGTCTCCTGCTTGGCCTGCTGGTTGCCCTGGTGGCGCCTTTCGGCGACCTTGCCATATCCGTGGTCAAGCGAGCGCTGGATGTCAAGGACATGGGAACGATCTTGCCCGGCCACGGGGGTGTTCTCGACCGCATCGACGCAATGCTGGTCGTTGTCCCCGTCGTCTGGGTGGCGTACGCGTGGCTGGGCCTGCTCAACTGAACCGCATCGTCGTCCTCGGGGCCACCGGCTCGATAGGCAAGCAGACGCTCGATGTTGCCTCGCGACTTGGTTTGGAGGTGGTTGGTCTGGCCGCCGCGCAGCCTTCGCAGGCGCTGCTAGAGATCGCGGATTCGTATCCGCAGGCCGAGATCGCCGTGGCGGGCGGCACGGGACCCGACCGGGCAGCTTTTGCACGGAGAACGGCCGGTTCCATCCGTTTTGGGGCGGACGCCGTCACCTCGCTTGCCGCAAAGCACGATGTCATTGTGGTGAACGGCATTGTTGGGGTGGCAGGGCTGGGTCCTTCGGTCGCGGCGCTCGAAGCGGGGAACCGGCTGGCCCTGGCCAACAAGGAAAGCCTCGTCGCCGGAGGCGACGTCGTGCTGGCTGCCGCCGCGGCAGGGGGTGGCGAGCTGATTCCGGTCGACAGCGAGCATTCCGCGTTGTGGCAGTGCCTGGTAGGCGAGGACCGTCGGGACGTCCGTCGCCTGATTCTGACGGCCAGCGGCGGGCCGTTCCGCGGTCGTACGAGCGGTTCGCTCGTCGGCGTCACGGTCGCCGAAGCACTCGATCATCCGACCTGGAACATGGGGCCACGGATCACCATCGACTCCGCCACCCTGATGAACAAGGCGTTCGAGGTGATCGAAGCTCACTTCCTCTTTGGCATGGACTATGAGGCGATCGAGGTGGTAGTCCACCCGCAGAGCGTGGTGCACTCCTTCGTGGAGTTCGTTGATGGCAGCGTCACCGCAGAGCTTGGTGACCCGGACATGCGCGGGCCGATCCAGTACGCCATCACCTACCCCAGTCGGCGCGATGCGCCTCAGCTGGGTTTCGACCTGGTCGGCCGTCAACTGACGTTCGAGGCGCCCGACCGAGACGTCTTCCGTTGCCTGGAACTCGGGTATCGAGCAGGGAACACAGGGGGTTCCGCTCCTGCGGTGCTCAATGCGGCCGACGAGGTAGCGGTCGAGGCGTTTTTGCGCGGCGAGGTATCGTTCCTGGCGATTCCCGACGTCGTCGAGGCTGCCATGGATGCGGTGCCCGTTGGCCCTCTGACCAGCGTCGATGCCGTATGGGAAGCGGATGCGGCCGGACGAGAAGCGGCTGCCGTCGCCGTGGGGCAGCTTGGCCCCCCTGGTGGCTGAGGTAGCTCGAGTCAGGCACTACCGTCCAGGGCAACAGAACCAACCGTGCCTGCCTGCGGTGGGCACCAACCCGTTTCGCGAGGACGAATGGCCGCCCTGATACTCATTCTCGGTGTCATCTCGATGGTGATCCTGCATGAAGGAGCACACTTCGTCGCGGCCAAGGGCTTCAACATGAAGGCAACCGAAGCCTTCTTTGGGTTTGGGCCGCGCCTCTGGTCGATGCAGCGAGGCGAAACCGAGTACGGCGTGAAGGCGATTCCACTCGGTGGTTACGTCCGCATTGTCGGCATGAACCCCTTCGAAGAGGTCGCTCCAGAGGACGAAGGCCGAACCTACCGCGAGAACCCTTTCTGGAAGAAGTCGGTGGTGGTATTGGCCGGCATCGCCAGCCACTTTCTGGTGGCGTATCTCATCTTCTACGTTCTCGCCCTGGTGTACGGAATCACCGAGCCGACCCCGGAAATCAACGTGGTTCAGCCCGTGTACTTCACTCCGGTGGAGGAGGTCGCGGACGAGCGCCCCATCGAACTCGTCTCCGGCGACGTGCTCGTCAGCATCGACGGGGCGGCGGTCTACGGTGCAGATGGCTTCGCGGTGTGGTCTGGGGCGACCAAAGCGGCAGGTGAGGTGTCGGCGGTCGTGGTCGATCGCGACGGCGAGCTTGTCACGCTCGAGACCACCGACCACCCGCAACCGACCCCCGCCGGAGCCAGCGGAGTGCTGGCCGGCGATGTCATTGTCGAGATGGCGGGGCGGCCAATCGTCGAGTGGGGTGACTTCGTGGTGGCGGCTCAAGGGAACCCGGGGGAAACGGTCGCGCTCGTTGTCGAACGAGACGGCCAACGGGTGTTCCTCGAGACAACGCTCCTCGCGGTGGGCGACCCGCCTCGCGGGTTCTTCGGCGTGTCGCCGGTTGCCGTTCAACGTTCGGTGGGGGTCTTCGGTGCATCGTCCGAGGCCGCGCAGGATCTGTGGTTTGCGGTCGAACAGAGCGTGATAGGTCTGGTCAGTCTCGTGACCAATTTCGGCGGCTTGCTGGCCGCCGTCTTCGACTCGTCGAGCGGCGTTCCGGAGGCCTCCCGCCCCGTCAGCGTGGTCGGCCTCACCCGGATTGCGGAGGCTTCCGGAATTCAGGCCACTTTTGTGCTGCTGGCGTTCGTCAATGCATTCGTAGGGGTGCTGAACTTCGTACCGCTGTATCCCCTCGATGGTGGGCACTTTGCGGTGGCGCTGTATGAGAAGATCCGGGGGAGAGAGCCGGACGTCCGCAAGCTGCTGCCGGTGGCAGCGGTGGTGGTTGCCTTCGTTGTGATGCTGGGTCTGCTCGGTATCTACTTCGACATCGTCGACCCGCTCCAACTCCCCGGCTAGGGGCCGGTCCCTGCGGGACACGTGGGCATGAAACGAGCAGCACCTGCCGAGGCGAAACCGAAGTCCTGTGGGGCTGCTTCATGTCGGCACCGGCCTAGCATTGGACTCATGGACTCATTCGATCGCAGGGAGACGCGCCTCCTCCACGTCGGCGATGTGCCCGTCGGGGGCTCCAGTCCTATCACCGTGCAATCGATGACGACTACCAAGACCTCGGATGTTGATGGCACGCTGTCGCAGGTGTACGCACTGGCCGGTTCCGGGGCCGACATTGTCCGTATCACCTGCAACGACGTGGCGGCCGCCGAAGGTCTGGCGGAGATCGTGCCGCGAGCCCCGGTCCCGATAATCGCCGACATCCACTATCAGTATCGCCTCGCCCTCGCCGCACTCGAGGCAGGAGTGGCAGGGTTGCGGCTCAACCCGGGCAACATCCGCAAAGAAGACCAAATCAAGGCGGTGGCGCGGGCCGCAGGTCAGGCCGGAGTCCCGATTCGCGTTGGCGTCAACGCGGGGTCGCTCGACAAGGACCTGCTCGCCGAGCACGGCGGCCCGGTTCCGGCAGCGCTGGTGGCCTCTGCCCTCAAGGAGATCGGATATCTCGAAGACGTCGGTTTCTACGACATCAAGATCTCGGTGAAGCATTCCCACGTCCCGTCGATGGTGGCGTCGTACCGCTTGCTCGCCGATACCGTCGACTACCCGCTGCACCTCGGAGTCACCGAGGCGGGCCCGCCGCCCGGCGGGCTCATCAAGTCGGTTGCCGGGATTTCTACGCTGCTGTTGGAGGGTATCGGCGATACGATCCGATTCTCGCTCACCGCAGACCCGGTCGAAGAGGCGGTGGCAGGGAGGCGTTTGCTGGAGTACCTCTCGTTGCGCGAGCGACAAAGCCTCGATCTGATCGCCTGCCCTTCATGCGGGCGAGCTGAGGTTGACGTCATACAGGTAGCGCAGGACGCGCGCGATGTACTCGAAGCCGAGAATCTCCCGATCCAGGTAGCGGTGATGGGGTGCGTTGTGAATGGCCCCGGCGAGGCACGGGAGGCTGATCTCGGAATCGCAGCCGGCAAGGGCCGCGGCCACCTGTTCATCAAGGGTCAGGTGGTGCGGGTGGTACCCGAAGATGAGATGGTCGAGGCCCTGCTCAACGAGGCGCGTCTGCTGGCTGAAGAGGGTGTCGAGGCCAGGCTGGCGGCGGCGGACGAGGACGCCGCGGTCATTGCCGTAGAGACGGCGGTCGAGCTGCGCGGGGTCCAGGGTGACGCCAACCGAGCTGATGAGCGGCGGGCTGCGGTAGCCGAGGTAGCCAAGGGAGACTGACTCTCGAGTGCAAGGGCGCGATCGAAGCTGGAGGTATTGGCTCGCCAACTATGCTCCCCCCACTGCTAGCTAGTGGAGCCGACGTGCGCTGGTCTCAGGCCTTCATCCCAACCCTTCGCGACGATCCTGCCGACGCAGAGGCGGCGAGCCACCGCCTGCTGATCCGAGCCGGGTATATGCGCCAACTCATGGCGGGCGTCTACTCGCTGCTGCCGGCGGCGTTTCGGGTGAGGGCGAAGATCCGGCGCATCATCGAGGAGGAGATCGATCGGATCGGCGGTCAGGAGTTCTTGCTCCCTGCAATCCATCCCGCCGAGCTATGGCAGCAGTCTGGGCGCTGGGACATCATGGGAGACGAGATGTTCCGCCTCAAGGACCGCAGGGGGTCGGATGTGGTGCTCGGCATGACCCATGAGGAGGTCTTCGCCACGCTCGCGGCCGAACTCACGTCATACCGCCAGCTTCCTCAGATCTGGTACCAGATTCAAACGAAACTGCGCGACGAACCACGCCCGAAGTCGGGTCTGTTGCGAGTGCGCGAGTTCACGATGAAAGACAGCTATAGCTTCGACATCGACGCCGCGGGGCTCGACGCCAACTTCGATCTCCACTACGCAGCGTACCGACGCATTTTCCGGCGGTTCGGAGTAGAAGCTGTTGCTGTGGAAGCGTCTCCTGGTGCCATGGGCGGTTCGGATTCTGTTGAGTTCATGGTGCGTTCTTCCGCCGGTGAGGACGACGTTGCCTACTCGCCGGAGTGCGGATACGCGGCGAATGTCGAGCGGGCGGTTTCGGTGGTGGCGGCTGCCGAGGATCCGGACGCGGCCGCAATCGAGAAATTCGCCACCCCCGGCATCCGGACTATCGACGCTCTCGCCGAGTTCCCCGAAGGGGCCGCTGCGGATCGCCAGATCAAGACGCTGGTCTACATCCTCGACGGTGATCCAGCACTGGTGATGTTGCGTGGCGACCACCAACTCCAGGAGCAGAAGCTGCAGGACGGTACGCAATCCGTGGAGATACGCCCCGCCCAGGGTGATGAGATTCGAGCGCTGCTCGGAGCTGATGCCGGGAGTCTGGGTGCAGTCGGCGTGTCTGATGTCCGGATCGTCGCCGACCACGCGCTACACGGCCGGCGCGGGATGACCACTGGAGCCAATCAGGACGACTTCCACGTTCGCAATGTTGATGTTGGACGCGACGTTGAGGTCGATGAATGGCTCGATCTGCGCGCCGTCGTTGCCGGCGAACCATGCGTCGAATGCGGCAACCCTCTCGAAGTCTTCAAGGCCATAGAAGTAGGCCACATCTTCAAGCTGGGCACCAAGTACGCCGAGGCGATGAACGCGAGCGTTCTCGACGAAGGCGGCGACGCCCGGGTCATTTGGATGGGAAGCTACGGCATCGGGTTGGAGCGAAACCTGGCTGCCGTCGTCGAGGCGCACCACGACGCCAAGGGCATCATCTGGCCGGTTTCTGTGGCACCGTGGCAAGTTGTGGTCACCCTGCTCAAGACCGATGCCTCCCACGTGGTGGAGGCGGCCGAGACGCTCTACGACGCGCTGCTCGCCGCAGGCGTCGACACCATCCTCGATGATCGCGACGAGCGTCCCGGCGTCAAGTTCAACGATGCCGAACTCATCGGGATCCCCTACCGGGTGACGGTGGGTCCTCGCGGCGTGGATTCGGGAGTGTTGGAGTTGGTGACACGTGCCACCGGTGAGGTCGAAGAGGTGCCGACGGGAGATATTGTCGATCGCCTCTTGGTGCTGATCGAAGCCGACCGCAGCTGATCCTGCCGGATACGGCGATATCCGGGATGCCCGGTGCGCTGGTATACTCGCGCCGACCAACTGAGGAGAATGTCTCGAGGTGGGCCCGGGCCCACCTTGTTTCGTGAATGGAGTCCAAGGAGGACACGTGGGTGACACGGCCGAACGCCTGTGGCAGGTGGTTGAGCCCTATGTCGCCGCAGAAGGAGTGGAGCTCGACGACATCGAAGTGACCGGTAATGGCACCAGCGGCAAGGTTCGTATCACCGTTGACGGCGATGAGCCGGTGGGCGTGGGTCGGATCGCCCAGCTGAGCCGGGGCATTTCGCGTTTGCTCGATGAGAACGATCCGTTCACCGGCTCGTACACCATGGAGGTCAGCTCCCCCG
>CAYXMJ010000171.1:0-6306 GCA_964465915.1 uncultured Acidimicrobiaceae bacterium | reverse complement strand
CACTCTGGCTCTAGGGGGGGGTGGCGGTCGGGGAGTAGTGGTGAACGCAAGAGGGAAGCTTGGTATGCGCCGGCTACTTGGACTCGCAGTGGTTCTGGCCTTGGCTTCGGCCTGTGGGTCGACGGTATCGGTCTCGGCGGAGGACGACGCTGGTGCCCCGATCGACCTTGCCCCCGAGCAGACCCTCGAGGTGCAGTTGGAGACAAATCGGGCGATCAGCAACGATCCCGAAGCCTTCGCGTGGGTTGTTCTCGAGAGCGGCGTGGTGGAACTCGAATCCGTAGAGCACCGCACTCGCTCAGAACCGGAGAGCGAGTTTGTTGGCGGCTATTCGATAGCGACGATCTTCACCTTCCGCCCGACGATGATCGGCACCGGAGAGTTGGTGATCGGCTACGTGCCGGTCGGGGAGGGCAGCGCGACCCCTGAAGACACGTTCACCATTACCGTCATCTCCAAGCGGGATTAGGCGTACCGGGCATCAGGCATGTCCACAGATGGCGTCGCAGTTCGCTGGGCAGGCTGCGAGTGATCGGTCACCGGAGGGAGACGCGCGATGGCAGGGCTGTTGTGCCGTTTCCCGCAGGGCGGCCTTCTCGGCAATACTGTCGGCCATGGCCGATTGGACCAGTGCACCCGAAGTAGCGGCGGCGCTCAGCAACGCTGGGTATCTCGCCGATCCCGGGATCGCCCAAGTGGTGTTCCTCGCAGATCGGCTGGACAAGCCCATCCTTGCCGAAGGCCCCGCCGGGGTGGGCAAGACGGCGCTTGCCCTCGCAATGGCCGAGGCGACAGATCGCCGTCTGGTCAGGCTGCAGTGCTATGAGGGTTTGGATGAGGCGAAGGCGTTGTACGAGTGGGACTACCACAAGCAGCTGCTGCGCATCCAGAGCGACGAGGGCAAGACCTGGGATGAGCTCGAGGGCAATATCTTCACCGATGACTTCCTGCTGTCGCGGCCCCTGCTCGACGCGATCACGTCCGAAGAGCCGGTTGTGTTGCTCATCGACGAGGTTGACCGGGTCGAGGTCGAGACCGAGGCGCTGTTGCTCGAGGTGCTCGATGCGTTCCAGGTGACGGTTCCCGAGCTCGGGACGATCACCGCTCGGACCCGACCACTGGTGGTGTTGACCTCCAACAACACTCGAGAGCTCTCGGAGGCGTTGAAGCGACGGTGCTTGTTCCTCCACATCGGCTACCCGTCCGTTGATCGAGAGCGCCAGATTCTGCTGACCAGAGTGCCGGACCTCTCTGAGGAGCTGGCAACCCGGATCGCCAAGGTGGTGCGCAGTATCCGCCAGGTGCCGGTGCGCAAAGCCCCATCGGTGAGCGAGAGCATCGACTGGGCGCGCACGCTGCTGGCGCTCGAGGTCGAGGATGTAGACGCCGGCATCACGGCGGAGACCATGAACGTCTTGCTGAAATACCAAGCGGACATCGAAAAGGTCCTCAAGGAGCTCGACGTCGCGGCCGCGACGGAGGCGTAGGTGCTGCACTCGCTCACCGAGTTTGCCGAGGAACTCAGGGCCGTCGGGGTGCCGGTTTCGATGGTCGAGACCATGGATGCCGCCGAAGCGCTGCGCTACATCGACCTGTCGAACCCGGAGGCGCTGCGGGCGGGTCTGGCAGCCACGATGGTGAAGAACGAGCGCCACTACGTTGCGTTTGAGACGGCGTTCGACGTGTTCTTTGGTCTCAAGGCCGCTCCGCTCGGAACCACAGATGATGACGATCAGGCCGGAGAGCGACCGGTCGGATCCGGGGGCGAGGGGGCGGCGGGTGAGGGGGGCGGTGGCGCCGACTTGGAGGCCGAAGCCCTGTTCGAGGCCATCTTGCAGGCGTTGCGCACCGGCGACGAGGCGGCGCTGCGGCGACTGGTGGCCCGAGCCGTCGACCGGCTTTCCGGACTCGAACCGGGCCGTCCGGTCGGTGGCCGCTATTACTTCTATCGTGTGATGCGCCGCCTCAATGCCGAAGGATTGCCCGGCCGGTTGCAGGAGGAGGCCGACCCCGCAGGCGACCCCCTCGCCGAACGGCTTGCGGTTGAGGACGCCAAAGCGCTGGCGGATCAGTTTCGCACCGAACTCCGACGAGAGATCGTCCGCCGGCTGGTTGCCGATCGTGGGACCCAGGCCGTAGCCCGAACGTTGCGCACGCCGCTGGTCGAGGACATCGACCTCATGCATGCCACTCGGGATGAACTGGCCCGCATCGAACGTGCCGTCGCGCCGCTGGCACGCAAGCTGGCAACGCGGCTCGCTCAACGTCGCAAACGGGGACGCAAGGGCCGGCTCGATGTGCGTCGTACCATTCGCCGCTCGCTGGCGCACGGTGGGGCGTTGCTCGAGCCGAAATTCCGGCCGCCACGCCGCTCCAAGCCGGAACTTGTGCTCTTGTGCGACGTCTCGGGCTCGATGGCGACCTTCGCCCGTTTCACCATGCAGTTCACGTACGCCATAGGGCATCAGTTCTCGAAGGTGCGGACGTTTGCCTTTGTCGACGGTATCGACGAGGTGACCGAATACTTCGGCTCGGGGTCCGATTTCTCCGAGGCGCTGCTCACGATGGGCCGCGAAGCGGCATTGGTGTGGCGAGACGGCCATTCCGACTACGGCAATGCGCTGGCCCGATTTGATGAGGTGTACTCCGAAGCCATCACGTCGAGGACGACGGTGATTGTCACGGGGGACGCCCGCAACAACTACCGCGAGAGCGGAATCGACGTGTTGGCCGGTATCGCCGAGCGGGCTCGGGCGCTCTACTGGCTCAACCCGGAGGCGAGCCGCTATTGGAACACCGGCGACTCGATCATGGGTTCCTACCTCCCCCTGTGCACCGACACCTATGAGGTGCGGACCCTGCGTCAGCTGGAGGGCTTTGTCGAGCGAGTGGCCCTACCGACCGGCCCCCCGGCTCGGAGCCACGTCGGCGGTGAATATGCGACGACTTCGCCCTTTTTAGCTTAGGAACCACTCAAGTTGTCGGGGCCTGAATGTCGATACCAGCCAAGAGGACGGGCACGAAAGCGCCGACGGCGCAGAGGTGGAGTTTGAGATGCTTGAAGAGCAAGTAGCGGCACCGAGAGTGCTGGTCATTGAGGATTCACTCGTGATCCAGCGCCTCATCGAGGTCTGTTTGCGACCGGCCGGTTTCCAGGTGGAACTGCGGGCAGATGGGCCGTCCGGGCTCGAAGCCGCCCGTGGATGGAAGCCGGATGTCGTTGTCCTCGATGTTGGACTCCCCGTCATGGATGGTTGGGAGGTGCTTTCCAACCTGCGTGCGGACCAGGGCATGGACGGAGTCAAGGTGCTGGTACTGACGGCTCACGCCCAGGACCAGACCAGGGAGAAGGCAAAGGAGAGTGGGGCCGATGGGTTCCTCACCAAGCCATTCCGTCCCGACGAACTGCGCAGCGCCGTGATCGAACTGGCCCGCCCTATGCTCAGCGAACTCGGCACACTGCGGGCGGTCTAGCTCCACTTGACAGCGGGGGGATGGTCGCCGTAGAACGGTGTCCATGAACCAGAGTTTCTCGCAGTCGCGGCCGCATCCGTGGCACGGCCTCGAGGTCGGCCAGGATCCTCCCGAGTTGATCTGGGCGTACATCGAGATCACGCCGTTCGACGTCATCAAGTACGAGGTCCACAAACCGACCGGGTACACGATGGTCGATCGCCCCCAGTTGACCAGCGCATCGCCGCCGACCCTCTATGGGTTCATCCCCCGCACGTATTGTGCCGATCGGGTGCGCGACCTCAGCCCCGGTTCGATGAGCGGCGACGGTGACCCGCTCGATGTCTGCGTCATCTCGGAACGACCCATCTCCCGGGCTGAAATCCTCGTTCCCGCCCGGGTCATCGGAGGTTTGCAGATGGTCGATGGGGGAGAGGCCGATGACAAGATCATCGCGGTTCTACGTGACGACCCGGTCCTCGGCGGCGATGGCGATCTGGACGACGTACCGGCTCCCATGATCGACCGGCTCGTGCACTACTTCCTCACCTACAAGGCTCTCCCCGGGGCCGAGCCGAGCGTTTCGATCGATCGCCGCTACGGCAAAGACCACGCCCTAGCCGTAGTCGAAGCCTCCATGGCCGACTACGAAGAGAAGTACGGACAACCGCCCACGACTTGAAGCTGAACCTCGCAGCAGCTTCATACGTGCCCTCCCCCAGCTCGCTGGGGAGGTGTCTCCGGCCGCAGGCCGGAGACGGAGGGGGCCGCAAGCGCGTCGCTCTCGACCCCCGGATTCTGCGCCTTCCCAGCCAGCGGCGGGGAAGGAGGGCTTGGTGGGGGCCGCGGAACCCGTATCGCAAGCCGCTTGTTGCGCAGGACCCTTCTCCGCGTCACAGCCGTGCGGTACGGTGCCAGGGCGGTGGGGCGAGCGCTGGAGGTGGCTGATGCTTGCTGCGCTTGTTCTCATTGCTTCGATCGTGGTCCCGATGCCGGCGTGCGCCGGACTCGTCCCGCCGAATGGCCCGGTGGTCCGCCCCTTTGCGCCGATTGGCCGCTTCGGCGGTCATTGGGGGGTGGACGTGGCGATGGCCCCCGGCACAGCCGTGCCGGCCATGGGTGCCGGATTCGTCACATTTTCGGGGTCAATCGCCGAGCGGCGATCGGTGACAATCGATCACGACGGCGGGCTTCGGACGTCGTACTCGTACCTGACGGACATCACGGTCGGGCGCGGCGAGCGGGTGAACCTCGGAACGACCGTTGGGACCTCCGGGCTCGATCACGGGGTCGCCGCGGTGCATCTGTCGGTCCGTCTCAACGGCAAATACGTCGACCCCGAACCATGGTTCGTCTGCATTGGTGCTCCCGCAGCCGGCCTGGCTCTGGCGCCGCGTCGTTCGCCGTCGGCCTATCCTGCCCGTCGTGCAACGCGGCATCCTCGGCGGTACCTTCGATCCGCCCCACCTCGCTCACCTCTTCGCCGGAGAGGCGGCCTATCGCGATCTCGATCTCGACGTGGTCACCTTCATCCCGGCGGGGGCTCCATGGCAGAAGGCCGGACAGTATGTGACGGGTGCAGACGATCGATGGCAAATGGTCCAATTGGCGGTCGCAGCAGCGGACTACTTCGAGGCGGACGACCGCGAGGTCCGCCGTGATGGCTGGACCTACACCGCAGACACGCTCGAGAGCTTTGAACCCGATGAGGAGATCACCCTGGTTCTTGGTGCCGACGCGGCCAGGGGGATCGTGTCGTGGCAGCGGAGCGTAGACGTCCTCAGCCGGGTCCGGGTTGCCGTGATGCCGCGACCTCGGGTCGAGCGGAGCGAGGTTGACTGGGTGCTGCGGGGTCGCAACTACGTGTGGCTCGACACCCCCGAACTGGTATTGAGCGGCACGATTCTGCGGGAACGAGCCGCGACCGGCCGCAGCCTGCGCTTCCTGGTGCCGGATGCCGTGTGGGAGTACATCCAAGAACACGGTTTGTATGGCGCGCAGTGATTCTGGTGCCACATTTGCTCGATGCCACCTAGAATTGCGCAACCCGAAGCCAAGAGAGGCCTGACTATCACCGCCCATCCAGATGCCATCGCCACCGCACAGCTTGCTGCGGTCGCCATTGCCGACATGAAGGGCTTCGACCTCCTCCTGCTTGATGTCTCCGACCTCGTCGTTGTGACTGAACTGTTTGTCATCGCTACGGGAACATCAAGCCGTCACGTCAAGACGCTCGTGGAGGAAGCCGAGCACCAGATCAAGACCGAGACGGGACGCCGTCCGCTGCGCCGCGAGGGCGAAGACCACGGCCGTTGGGTGTTGCTCGACTACGGCGATTTCGTCGTGCACGTGTTCGACCAGGCAACTCGCGACTATTACGAGCTCGAACGCCTGTGGGCCGACGCCCCGAGCATCGAAGTTGAATCGGTGGCCGCCGAGGCCTGATAACATCCGGTCCGCCCTACGGCATGGGGCTGTAGCTCAGCTCGGCAGAGCGCTTGCATGGCATGCAAGAGGTCGAGGGTTCAAATCCCTCCAGCTCCACTCAAAGAAACCCCTGCTCAGCGGGGGTTTCTTCTCGTTGTATGAGCCATCCTCGACCCAATGGTTTGCCGTTGAGGGCGCGCTGAGGGCGCGACAGCGGCGTCCAACCTATCGGCGGCCGCTTCGTCGAGTCCGTCGAAAAGGTGCCCGTAGGTGCCAAGCGTTGTCGTGATCGACGCATGACCCAAGCAATCTTGGATGGTCTTCGGGTGCTCGCCTTCTGCGATGAGCATGGCCACGTGGGTGTGGCGAAGGTCATGAAACCTCATGGGTTCGCCCACGGATGCGCGGACGGCCGGAAGCCAGGCC
>CAYXMJ010000170.1:0-6355 GCA_964465915.1 uncultured Acidimicrobiaceae bacterium | reverse complement strand
AATGTTGGAGGCGTTGAGTGGAGGAACGCCTCGACGTGTTCGCTGAGCCGATCGGGGACACGAGGATGTTTGGGTCGTCCCCAACATGAGTCCGGTTCTGGCCGTCCGGATCACGCTGCATAGTCGACCATATCTGCACCGACTGAGCGGCCCGGACTTGGTGTCTGGCGCGGTGGGTAGGCACCACGTCACCGTAGCCGCCGAGACGGCGACCGAGCCATTTCGATCATCTGCAAGACTGTCGACATGATCGTGGGACTGCAGGAAGGCCCCGGATACGAGTCCGTTGCGGGCATCGGCGAGTATGAGTTCGAGGGGCTCACAGTCATCGCTGGCGTGAACGGTGCGGGCAAAGCGCACCTTCTCCAGGCGATCAAGGAAGGCGCAATCCGAGCGTACGTTGACGGCCAGCTTGTGGACACATCCGACATGGCTCTATACGACTGGACTGACTCCGAGGTTGACCGCACCACCGACGCCTCGGCGTCACAGATTCGCCAAGCTGTGGAGAACGCGTGGAGGCAGATATCGGCCATCAAGCGGCAAGGCCCGGTTGTCGAGCTAGTCGGCGAGCACAGAGCTCAGATCGAGATCGCAGCCTCCGACCGGCATACCACAATCCCCCCATTTTATAAGGGGATTGCGTGCCCGGGGAGGGATTCGAACCCTCAAGCCCCCGAAGGGACAGCGGATTTTAAGTCCGCCGCGTCTGCCAATTCCGCCACCCGGGCCACGTGTCCGCCAGTTTCGCAGACTTGCTCGGATCGGCGGATGTCTTTTGCGCCGGGACCTTTGGCCTCTGGTCAGATCGGGTCCAGGTTCGGACCCTGGGGTCAGACCAGAACCGGAGACGCATGAACCGCATCCTCGAGACAAGAGAGTTGGCGCCCAGCGTCACCTACTTCCGGGTGGAGGCCGCCAAGATCGCTCGGAAACGCAAGGCAGGTCAGTTCGTCATCATCCGCGTCGCCGACGATGGCGAGCGGATCCCGCTCACCATTGCGGACGCAGACCCCGACGCGGGTTGGGTCGCCATCATCGTCCAAGCCGTCGGGCGAACCACCGCTCTGCTCAACCAACTCAAAGCGGGTGACTTCATCCACGACATGGCCGGCCCGCTCGGCATGCCGTCTGAGGTCGAGCTCTTCGGGACCGTCGTCGTCATCGGCGGCGGTGTCGGCACCGCTATTGCCTATCCCACCGCGGTGGCGCTCGCCGAGGCCGGCAACGATGTCATCGCCATCATTGGCGGCCGCAGCCGTGAGTACGTGATCCTCGAAGATGAATTGCGGGCCGCCTGCACTGAGGTGTACCCGACGACCGACGACGGTTCATACGGACGCCATGGGTTCGTTACCGACCAGCTCAAAGACCTCATCGACGGCGGCGCCACGATCGACCGCGTCATCGCCATTGGGCCGATTCCGATGATGCGGGCCGTGGCCTCGGTCACCGAGCTCCACGGCATCCACACCATCGTGAGCCTCAATCCGATCATGGTCGATGGGACCGGGATGTGCGGTGGCTGCAGGGTCTCGGTTGGCGGTGAGGTGAAGTTCGCCTGCGTCGATGGTCCCGAGTTCGATGCGCACGAGGTCGACTTCGAACTGCTGGCCAGGCGCAACACCTCATACGAGGCCTTCGAGTACTTCCGGGCCGCCGAAACTGAGCCGTGCGCTGTTGACGCGGTCGAGGCCCCCTGATGGCGCGTGAACTCACTCGGCGGGAGCGGATGGCGCTGGAGCGAGTATCGATGCGCGAGCAGGACGCCTCCCAACGCCGGGTCAACTTCGACGAGGTGAACCTGGGATACACCGCCGAGATGGCGGTGGCTGAGGCGGAACGGTGTCTGCTGTGCGCCCGGCCCACCTGCATCGACGGCTGCCCGGTCGGCATCGACATTCGCGAGTTCATCAGGCTCACCGCCGACGGCGAGTTCCTCGACGCCGCCGGCGTCATCGCCGAGTCGAGTTCGCTTCCTGCCGTCTGCGGCCGGGTCTGTCCCCAAGAGAACCAGTGCGAGGGGACCTGCGTGCTGGTCCGCAAGGGCAAGTCGATCGCCATCGGGCACCTCGAACGTTTTGTCGCCGACTTCGCCCGTGAACACGGCCGGCCTCCGGCGCATGAGGAGATACCGAAGACCGGCAAGCGGGTGGCGGTCGTGGGCAGCGGCCCTGCTGGTCTCGCCTGCGCCACCGACTTGATCAAAGGCGGCCACGACGTGACCGTTTTTGAGGCGCTCCACGAACTCGGCGGCGTGCTCGTCTACGGCATCCCCGAGTTCCGGCTGCCCAAAGACATCGTCAAGGCAGAGATCGACGGTCTCGCAGAGCTCGGTGTCGTGTTCGAGACGAACGCTGTCATCGGCATGATCGACACCATCGACGATCTGCTCGACGAGGAAGGCTTTGACGCCGTGTTTATCGGCGTCGGCGCCGGCCTGCCCCGCTTCCTCAACATCCCCGGTGAGAACCTGATCGGGGTCTACTCCGCCAACGAGTTCCTCACCAGGGTGAACCTGATGAAGGCCTACGAGGCCGGCGCCCAAACCCCGTTGCTTGATCTCTACCGCAAGACCGTCGCCGTCTTTGGCGGCGGGAACACCGCAATGGATGCGGTGCGCACCGCGATGCGGCTCGGCGCCGGCCGGGCCATGATCCTATATCGCCGCTCCGAAGCGGAGATGCCGGCCCGGCTCGAAGAGGTCCACCACGCCAAGCAGGAAGGCGTCGAGTTCCACGCGCTGGTTTCACCGCTTGAACTGCACGGCGACGAGGAAGGCTGGCTGCGCGCCGTGAAGTTGCAGCAAATGGAGTTGGGCGAACCCGACGACAGCGGGCGCCGGCGCCCCGAACCCATCCCCGACGCGGTCGAGGAGATCGCCATCGACGTAGCCGTCGTGGCCATCGGCAACACTCCAAACCCGCTGATCCACAAGACGGCACCCGACCTCGAACAGACTCGATGGGGGACCCTTGCCGCCGACCCCGAAACCGGTCGGACCTCAAAACGTGGCGTCTTCGCCGGCGGCGACATCGTCACCGGTGGAGCCACCGTCATCCTGGCCATGGGCGCCGGCCGCCGCGCCGCCGCTGCGATCGACGGCTACCTGCGCACCGATGAGTGGGAGCCACGGTCCTAGGAGGGTGCTGAACACACGCCGTACGCGGTTGCCCGTGCGAGCAAACGCCTGGTCGTGGATCTCGCGGCAGGGCCAGACTGGCGTTGTTCGACAGTCCCCTGGCTAGTAGCTAGGTCGTCGCCAAGATCTCGCTGAGTTCCTTGCCCCACATCCGGGCACGATCGATTTCGCCCGCGGCCAGCGGGCCTTCGCCGCCCTCGATCATGAAGCTCTCCGCCTCTGTGATCATCCGGTAGCCGCGTTTCGTGAGCTTCTTGCCAGCAACCGCGGCTGCCGAACCGGTCAGCCAGGCCGGCTTGTCGAACCGGGTATCGAAGGTGGCGATCGGTCTGCCGTCTCCAGGGGGAAGGGCCTCGATCACTTCCCGCATCCCGAGCCCAGTATCGGTTCCCGGCAGCGGTGCCGCCCGCTTCTCGTCGATCTGGCGCGACGACGCCCGCGACATGCCGTGGGCGTGGGTCGGTCCGCCGATGACAACGAGGTCGGCGGCCGTGATGTCGATCTCCTCGAGAGTCGAACGCAAGGTGACGTCGCCGCCGTCCTGCAGGCCCGCGGCGACGGCCTCGGCGATCGCCTTGGTATTCCCGTACAGGGATTCGTAGATGACAGCGATGTTCATATGGGCCTCCGTTGGCGTGGTACGGTCCATTGACCAGTCAACGACACGGACGTACCCTCCGGCCAGGGTCGAATGACCCGCATGTCACAGTCCACACGTGACTTGCCCATTCGGTCAAGCGCCCAGGGCAATTGCCGATACGCTCCAGGACGGCCGGTAGGCGCCGTCGAGGACATTGGTGAGGTGAATGACGAGCGATCAACAGATCGGCCCGCGATCTGCTGCCGCGAGTGCAGTCGCCTTTGGCGCGCCCGACGACTCCCCGAAGCGACCCATCGGTCGCTACATCATTGGGCTGGCGATGATCGCGCTGCTCGCCATCGCGTCGACGGTACTGACCTCATCGGCTCTCTCGCGCCAGGAGAAGGACGCCGGAGTGGTGAGCGCCGCCGCCAGGCAGGCCGTGTTGGCCGATCAGCTTGCGGACAACGCGATAAAGCTGCAGATGGCTTCAACCGACACCGCCCGTGACCTCGACACCCGGGCCGCGGAGCGCACAGAGGCGGTCGAGGGAATGGAGCGTGACCTTGCCCTGATCGAGGCCAATCACATTGGGCTCCGCTACGGCGACGACATCCTCGGCTTGCCCGGCGACAACAGCCCACAGGTCGAGGCCAAGTTCGTTTCGCTCGAGGTCACCTACCAGGCGATGGTCTCAGCGGCCGAGGAGTTGATCACTATCGGCAATTCTGGGGCCAGGGTGCTCCCCCCTCCGGTCATCGCGGTGGTCGACACCGCGGGCGAGTTCGCCACCGGCATGACCGACATCGTGTTCGCCTATCAAACGGAGGCGGAGGCGCGGGTCAAGAACCTCAAGTCGACTCAGTACCTCGTGCTGAGCGTCACCATTGTGCTGCTGGTGTTCGAGGGTCTGTTCCTTTTCCGGCCCGCCGTCAAGGAGTTCCGCGAGGAGTGGCGCCAGCGTGCCGAGGCACACCTCACCGCCCGCGAGAAGGACCAGCGCAAGTTGAGCTTCCTCGCTCGGTTCGACCCCCTCACTGGGTTGATCAACCGGTTCCTGTTCGGCGACCGATTACAGAACGCCATCGCCCGCGCCCGGCGTGACGGCGGCCTAGTGACGTTGATGTTCCTCGACCTCGACGAATTCAAAGCCGTCAATGACCGCTTCGGTCACTCGGTAGGCGACGGACTGCTCAAGCAGGTCGCCGAGCGCCTGGTGGATGCGGTTAGGGAAAGCGACAGTGTTGCCCGACTCGGCGGCGACGAGTTCACCGTCATCCTCGAAGGAAACCACCGGGTCGAGGACGCGGGCCATGTCGCCACCAAGATCCTGCGGTCGCTTCAGGTGCCCTACCACGTGGGACCGCACAAGCTCCACGTCACGGCGAGCATCGGGATCGCCCTGTACCCGGTCGACGGCCAGAACTCCCAGGAATTGTTGCGCGACGCCGACATCGCGATGTACAGCGCCAAGGCGGCCGGGAAGAACACCTACCAGTACTTCACCCCAGAACTGCGCGAGAAGACATCGGAGCGGCTCCACCTGATCGATGGGCTCCGTCGTGCCATCGAGGCCCGCCAGGAGCTCGAGTTGGTCTACCAGCCCAAGATCGATATCAGGGACAACAGCATCATCGGAGTCGAGGCCCTGGTCCGCTGGCATCACCCCGAGCTGGGATTGGTGCTGCCCGACCGGTTTGTCCCGCTCGCCGAAGAGACCGACCTGATTCTCCCGATCGGCGATTGGGTGATCGTCGAAGCCTGCCGGCAGATGAAGGTATGGCAGGTCGCCGGACTCGGTGATTTGACCGTGTCGGTCAACGTGTCGTCGCGTCAGCTACGCCACGGCGACCTCGTAGAGAAGATCGAGGTGGCACTCGCCGAGACCGGGCTCGAGCCGGAGTTTCTCGAGATCGAGATCACCGAGGGAACGCTGGTCGAGGACACCGGCCTCGCCACGCGGACGCTCGAGCGTTTGCGGGCAATGGGTGTCCAAGTCTCGATCGACGACTTTGGCACCGGCTACTCGTCGCTGGGCTACCTGCAGCGATTGCCGATCGACCGGCTCAAGATCGACCGTACGTTCGTGCGCGACCTTCCGGTGAGCGATGACGCCAAGGCTCTGTCGGCCGCCATCGTCGGTCTGGCGCAGAGTCTGCATCTGGACGTTGTCGCCGAGGGCGTCGAGACCATTGAGCAGCTCGAGATTCTGCGCAGCCTCGACTGTTTCAAGGTCCAGGGATTCCTCATCGCCAAGCCGCTGCACGTCGAGCAGGCTCGTCAGTTCCTCGTGGATGGGCCGCCGTCGCTCCTGGACCACGAGGTGGCGGCGGCGACTGAGGTTGCGCGCTCCGCAATCTGAGAGCTCCGGTACTCTTGCGGGCGTAACCACGCTTTGGAGGAGTCATGGCTGCGGCCACTCGATCACATCTAGCTGCGCTGGCGTGCTTTGTGCTTGTCGTCGGCGGGTTTGTCGCCATTCCGACGATACCTGCTGCGGCGGCGACGGGGACCGATGGAGTCGAGCTGGAACTCGTCACCTCGGGCCTCTCCAGGCCTACCGATATCGCTGCTCCTGAGGGCGACGACCGTCTCTTTGTCGTCGAGCGGAGTGGGACTATCCGGATCGTTGA
>CAYXMJ010000169.1:0-6370 GCA_964465915.1 uncultured Acidimicrobiaceae bacterium | reverse complement strand
ACTGAAGGGCCCCCGGAAAACCGGGGGCCCTTGCGCGTACTCTGGATGGTGGTGAGCGTTACTTCCAGCTCAGACCCGACCAACTGTCGCCGCTCCACGAAAGGCCGGACCACGAGAGTCCGGACCACGACAGCCCGCTCCACGACAGACCGTTCCAACTGGCGGACGACCAGTCCTTGGCGCTCCACGACAGCCCGCTCCACGAGAGTCCGGACCACGAGAGTCCGGACCACGACAGCCCGCTCCACGACAGCCCGCTCCACGAGAGTCCCGTCCACACGGAACCGTTGAAGCTGCCGCCGTCCCACAAGGTGTCGAGGCAGGTGGCGCTGCCGTCGATCCCGCAGTAGCCGGTCCACGGGTTGCCCATGATGTCCATCTCGCCCACGAGGGCAACACCCTCGTCCGAAACGTGGTTGCTGCCGCGGGCGGCTTCGAGCGACCCAGTGCCGTCGGACGCCTCATGTGTCTGCGTCGTCGAATTCGCGCTAGGCGTACGAGCCTTCTCCACCGCTCGCAGATCCAGCGCCCCGGCTCCCTGGCAGGTGAACGAAGCCCCTTGGACGTATTCGGCGTTTTCAGTGAGTAGCTCCTTGACCTGATCCGGGGTCAGGTCCGGCCGCTGATCGAGCAGCAGGGCGACCCCTCCGCTCACTACCGCAGCGGCTTGGCTCGTCCCCGAGCCGAGGAAGTACGTTCCGTCGACGGCCGCCTCCGGATGCTGCTGATCGATAAGCGAGCCGGGGCTGCGCAGGCTGAGAATCGAACGTCCGGGCGCAACGAGGTCGACGAACCGGTCCGATGTCCCGCAGTTTGAGAACGGTGCGACCCCGGAGATGTGGCTGGAGGAGTTCTCGGCTGCACCGACGGCGATCACGAATGGATCGATGGCGGGGTTGCGCAGCGGTGCTCCATTGCCGTCATTGCCGGCGGCAACGACGACGACGATCCCGGCGTTCCAAGCCCGCTCCACGGCGTGGCTCAGGGGATCGATCTGATAGGGCTGTACGCCGTCGGTGCCGTAAGCGAGGTTCATGACGCGGATGTTCATGCCCTCGTCGTGGCGGTGCTGCACCACCCAGTCGATGGCGGCGATGACCTGGCTGATATCGACCGCCCCTTGGGCGTCGGCAACCTTGACGCTGAGCAGCCTGGCGTCCGGCGCCATCCCCGAGAATTGGGTTCCGGCATCGTCGCGGCCGGCGATGATTCCGGCGAGATGGGTTCCGTGCCCGAAGGTGTCCAGGTACCGGAGGTTCTCGGCCTGAGACTCGAACGACAGGTCGGGTCCGTCAATGACTTTGCCGGGCACGGTGAGCCCGTCCACCGGAACCACACCCGAGTCGATGAGGGCGATATCGACCCCGGCTCCGGTGTATCCGCCGTTCCAGAACGTATTCGCTCCGGTGACCTGGTTGGTGATCCACTCCATCGAACCGCCGTATTGGCCTTGCGGCACCCCGGTCAGGCTCGAGGCGTCCTCCCATTGCACGTAGCTGTCGCCGGCGATGGGGTCGACAAACACCTCTTCTGCGGAGTTGAGGGCCACGAGGTGCGCGACGCTGCCGTCGCTGGCTTGAGCGGTGGCGACTCGGGTGCCCGTGTCGCCCTCGGTCGCGAAGACCTCGTCAGCCGCAGCCAGCAGTGTTTCTCCGATGGCACCAACGCCGGCGCCACTGTTCACATCCCACTGCTCGGTCATGCCGGCCGGTGGTGTCATGGTTCCGTCGTCGCGAACGGCGAAGAATGAGATCAGAGTGCTGGTTGCCGTGGATGTCGTTGTCGAGGGGGCGACGACATCGGTCGACGTGCCACCGGCCTGGGCGGCGACGGCGTCGATCGGGTTGGTGAGATCGATTCCGGAATAGGCGGCGATGGCCCCTGCTGCGGTGTCGTTCTTGCCGCTCGAGAGTTCGAAGCGGTACTCGGCCGGCTCGCCCGCCGTCGCGGCCCGCCAGAACAGGGCCTGCATGATCGGCTTTGAAGGGTTGGCGGTGACATCGATCAGGTTCCAGCCGGCTGCCGGGCTGATGGTGCCATTCGCGTTGTAGGCAATCTGGGCGATGAGGAAATCTCCCGCGCCGACTCCCGCCGGTACCGGCACCTCGAAAGAGGTTCCGCTCGCGAAGTAACCGCCGGCCGTAGCCACCGACTCGAACGTGGTCGCCGGCGTTGGCTCGGGTGGCGGGTTCTTGGGCGGCTTGCCGGCCAATGCCGGGCTCACCGGCAAGGCCGCAACCACCATCGCCGCAACGATCAACGAGATTCGCAGTCTCCTGCGGTTTCCCGGCAATGCTTTCATATGTCGCCCCATTTGTCAGCGCACCCGATTACAGCTGTATCCCCTGCGTATGTATCGGCAGAACTTGAGTGCAGGGGGAGTGTCATCGCCGGCGCCCACATGTGGGCTAGTCATGGCCGCAGCGGAAGTGCGGCCCCGTTGTCTACCATCCGCGCCATGGCTCTCTCTGGTCGGCCGGCGACGCTCCGGTTCGTCGTCGTTGCCGATTCACACATTCGTTTTCCGGACGACGATGTCGACACCTACCCATCCAACGCGCTCATGGTCGAGCGCAATCAGCATGTGGTCGATCTCTGCAACCAGATCGATGCCGCCTTTGTGGTGCACCTTGGCGACATCGTCCACCCGCTTCCGGTGGAGGCCGCCCATGAACCAGCCGTGCAGCTGGCGTCTGAGGTGTACGCCGGGCTGCGGCACCCGATCCACTATGTCGCCGGCAACCACGACATTGGGGACAAACCGAACGCGCTGGTTGCAGTGCCTGCGGTGGCAGACGAGAACTACTCGATCTATGAGAGATATTGGGGGCCGGCGTTCCGATCGTTTGAGATCGACGACTGCCACTTCGTCATCGTCGACACCCCGGTCCTCAACTCCGGCCTCGCCCGCGAGGATGCCCAACGCCGTTGGCTCGAGGCCGACCTCAACGCTGCGGCGGACGCAGGACTAAGGATCTTTCTGTTCACCCACTACCCACCATTTGTTCGCGACCGCCATGAGGCCGAGCACTACGACAACCTGGGCGAGCCTGCCCGTTCGTGGTTGCTCGACCTACTTGCCGACCATGGAGTCGAGGCACTCTTCGCCGGGCACGTCCACAACTTCCTCTACAACCGACACGGCGCCACCGATCTCTACGTGCTGCCGGCGACGGGCTTTGTCCGTCCCGACTACTCCGAATTTGCGGCGGTGGCACCCGAGAGCGAAGGGGGACGCGACGATCCTGCCAAGTTGGGCTTCTTCGTTGTTGACGTCGGCCCGGACGGCCACCAGGTCAGCCCAGTGCGAACGTACGGTGCCGTCGGCGGCGTTGATGCGGCGGCTTCTTCCCTCGACATTGTCTTGCGGCGGGATTGGGAGACTCCCCTCGGCGTGACGCTGCGTCACGGCTGGATGTCGACGGTCGACTTCCCGACCGCAGGACTCGACGAGTTTGGGCGCAAGACGGTGCGCAACGACGCCTTGCTACTCGCGCTGTGGGAGGCGCGGATTCGCGATGTCAGGGTGCCGGTCGCCGATGTGGCGACGCTCGAGGGCGCGGCCCGAGTGAGGCATCTGGCCGACCGTGGAATGCGCTTCAGCGTCCGGTCTGCAGGGGTTCCGGATCCGGTCACTCGCGATGCGGTCTTGGCCGTGTCCACCCATATCGTCCGGTGGGAGATCACGGTTCTCCCAGAGCAGTTCGCCGCGACAGCGACCTTCCTCGCAGGCCATTCGATGCCAGACGGCCTGACGGTTGCCATCGCCCCGATCGTTCCGCTCGGCTCACCTGGGGCAGCGGTGCACCACTTTGTGTCGTGCGGGTTCGTCCCGGTTGGCGACGACCTCCTGGAACGCTGGTGCCGACTCGACCCGTCGAGCAGTGCCGGGGAAGTGGTATTCCGCGTGGCCGCCGGCGACCCGATCGCGGCCGGCGTGGCGGCGGCAGGCTCGACGGCGAAGCGGGTGCGACGAGACGCCGTCGTCATCGCCGAGCTACCTCGAGGCGGCGAGAACACGGTGTTCGGCGACGACGAAGCGGTTGCGGCTCACGTGGCGGCAGTGGCCGCGGCGGCAAGGGACAACCCCGACAGCGTGGTCTTCCTCGATGCATTCATGGATCACGACCGCAGTTACTACCCGCGGCATGGTCTGATCGATCGGCGCTTCAACCCGCGCCTCGCGCTCCGGCGACTCATGGAAGAGGCGTCGAGGTGACGCCACGCGCTACAGCTTGTTGAGCGGCTCGAGCAAGCAGACATGGGTCAGGGGGGTGAACACGCCATCCGGCTCCGGCTTGTGCTCGCAGTTCTCCTGAAGGGTGACGACAGCGGCCTCTGTGGCTTCGTCGTACTCGCCGGTGATGTCGCCCGAGTAGAGCTCGAGTTCGGTCAGGTCCTCTTGCAGCGAGGTCACGAACTTCTCGTCGGTTTGGAGTGCGGCGGCCAGGGCCGCGTAGGTCTCACGTCCGTATTGACCGTCGGCCGTGATCCCGGCATCGGTCTGGAACGCGGTCAGCGCCTCAACCGTGGCTGGTCCATAGATGCCGTCGACCAGGTCTTCGTAATAGCCGAGGATGGTGAGCTCGAGTTGGATGGCGGCCACCAGAGCGGTGGCCTGCGGGCGGGGTGCCTCGGTTGTCGTGGTCGTGACCGGTGCCGCCGTTGTCGTCGGCGCTGCGGTGGTGGTAACCGGGGCGAGGCTGGAGGTGGTGGTGGTATCGGCCGAATCGTCGCCGCCACAAGCGGTGGCCACAAGAGCGATTGCGATCACCACCATTGAGACCCGGACCGATCGCATCTCTGCTCCTTCCTATGCCGGCAACTTCCGCTGCCGAGGCTCCAACGCGCTGCCTGCGGATAACAGCGTACCGGGAACGGGGGCTACGGTGCAGATCGGACCCACTGATTACCGGATCCACTCCCGTTCTCGAGGTCGCGAAATACTAGCTTGACCATCGGGCTGCTTGCCACCATCGTCTCCAAATCGGCCGCGCCGCGATACCGCTCCGTCTCCGGTGCGGTGAGAACGGCCCGTCGCTGCCGGTGGTCCGAGAATCGGCACGGCCACGGCGGGCAGATCCGTCACGAAGTCGCCCTTCAGGTGGAGGATCAGCCTGCGGTCGGCCTGGAGATTGGCGTACCAATCGCGGGCTCCGGGAGCACCCGTGATGAGGTAGATGCCGTCGACCTTGACCATCCAGATCTCGATGCGACGGGGGAGGCTGCTGCGCCGCCTCGTCGTGGTGATGTCGACCGTGACGGCTCGGTCGAGGGCGGCGATGATCTGCTCCCGGCTCATCACTGAACCCTACCGGCGCACTATGGACACGGCATGCAACGCCCTTTGCGATCGGCGCATGGCCCAGCCCGTCACCGACGTTGAAACCACGACGATTGTGGTTTCCGCTGATGCCTTGGCCTCGGCTGATCCGCCGGTGTGCGCGGCAACCGGCGTTCCCTCCGATCACACCAGGACCGAGCTGAGGTGCCCTTCCTCTCCTGAGCGCCCGTCGCAGATTCTGTTCTTGCGTGGCTCGGGCGCGGTTTCCGGTACCTCAGCCACGCACGAACAGGAAAGGACCCGGCCGCGGCTACTCGACTCGGGCGTTCAGCCACCTCAGGATGTCGTCGTGGACCTCGTCGCGGTTGGTCTCGTTGAGGATCTCGTGGCGGGCCTGCGGATAGAACTTGAAGGTCAAGTCCTCGAGGCCAAGCTCCTGATAGCGGACGATCAGCACGTTGACCGCCTCGGTGAACGCGCCGGCCGGGTCCTGATCGCCTGAGATGATGTAGACGGGAAGCGATTTGGGGATCTTGGCTTCGTTCTCCGGCTTCCAGATCTCGGCCATGCCGTTGAAGAAGTCCCGCACGAACTCGTTGCTGAGTGGGAAAGTGCCGCACCATGGATCGTCGACGTACTTCTGAACTTCGACCGTGTCGCGCGAAAGCCACTCGAACCCCGTGTCGCCCTCAAAGGGTTCGTTGAAGGCGCCGAACATCCCGGCTATCACCATCGACGGCGCCTCCAGTCCGTCCGCCGCAATGGAATGATCGATGGCGGCTTCGGCTTCGGTCGTATCTCCGAGCGTCCCGAACGTGCCGGAGAGGATCACTCCGGCGCAGTCGTCGCCGTACTGCTCCATGTACTGCTGGGCCACGATGGAGCCGAGGCTGTGCCCCATCACGACAACCGGAAGCCCGGGCTGCTCGACTCGGATGATGTCGGTGAGCTGCTTGAAATCGCGCACGATCCCGTTCCAGCCGTCGCGGCCCGCTTTGCCGGCCTGCTCCATGGTCCCAGCGGTTTTGCCGTGGGCGCGGTGGTCATTGGCGTAGACGACATAGCCCTCGCCATTGAGGAATTCGG
>CAYXMJ010000168.1:0-6402 GCA_964465915.1 uncultured Acidimicrobiaceae bacterium | reverse complement strand
CGTGACCAGAAACGTATGCATGGTTGGTGGGGGTGCACGACGGGGCGGCCCTTGTGCCGCCCCCCATGTAGGGCAATGAGCGCGGCCAAAAGGCAGCACGTACCGAGCCCCCGATAGGGGCGCAGGCGACAACTCGACCAGCAACCACAGGTTGCTGGTCGAAGCACTAGCGCTGCGCCTCCTCGACGAGGTCGGCATCGGGAGCAGTCAGCGGTGGGGCCAGCATACGGAAGACGATCGGCGAGAGCACTGCGGTCACCCCCACGAGCAGGATCGCTCCCGCCTCGAGCCCCTCGTCGATGACGCCGATCTGCACCCCAAATTCGGCGAGAGCAATAATCACGCTGAGCTGACCTGCCAATAGGACGCCGGACGCCAACGACTCTCGTGGGCTCAGGCCACGGAACACGAGCAGCATGGCGGGACCGAGCTTGATCAGAATCGCAATCACGATGAGCGCGAAGGCCATCCGCAGCACCTCGGGGTCCGCCAGGGTGCCCAGCGGGAACTGCAGGCCGACGTTGATGAAGAAGATCGGGATGAAGAACCCGTACGCAAAGCCGCCGAGTCTCGCCTCCAGCTCACCGGTGTTGCGGAAGATGAAGGCAAACATGGCCCCGGCCAGGAAGGCCCCCAAGATCGGTTCGATGTTGAACGCCTGCGACAGCCCGATGAACACGAACAACAAGGCCAGGCTGGCCCGAATCCCCATCTCGTCGGGGTCGTGCCGGGCGAACAACCGCTCGAACTTCTCCGGGTACCACCACGCCGCCCGCCGAATCACCAGCAGGATGGCGCCGAAGATGGCAAACAACGCCGGCACGCTGAGGAGCTCGAAACCGACACCCTGGGTGACCCAAACACCAAAGATGACAATGGCGGCCGTCGAGATGAACTCGGCGAGCACACCGGTGACGATAGTGAGCTGACCCTGGCGGGTCCCAGTCCGTCCGGTGTCGCGCAGCGCCGGGATGATGATCCCCAGCGACGCCGCCGACGTGAGCAGGGTCAGGAAGACCCGTTGTTCCGTCGAGTCCGCCAGGAATCCGTAGCCGAACCAGGCAGCGACGAGGATGGCGGCGTACACCCCGAGACCGGTGATGATCGGGCCCGACCCCTGGCGTTCGAGTCGCTCGAAGTCGACCTCGAACCCGGCGAGGAACATCAGCAGGAAGAGTCCGAGTTCGGCAAGCAACACGATGAACTCGTTGTCCGCCGATGAGGCTTGGATGATGTTGAGGACTTCGGGCCCGAGCAGCAGACCGAAGAGAATCTCGAGCACGACGGCGGGTAGACCGAACCGCCGGGCGACCAACGGCAGCGTGAAGGCGCCGATGCCGATCAACGCAAAGCCGGAGGCGCTCGGTAGAAAATCGGGGGTCTCGACGACCGCGAGGATGCCGGCTACGGCGGAGGCCCAATCCATGTCAGACCTTGACCGGGATCAGTAGAACCGAGGCACTCGTCCGTCGCACCACATGGCCCGCGATCTCCGGCCGCAACCAGCTAGCCGGCAGCTTGGGCATCGCCAGAACCACCAGGCTGGCACCACCCGCCAGGTCCTCCATCACCCGCACCGGGTTACCACGACGCACCTTGCGGTGGACGGGCACGCTCTGCACGGCTGCCTCCTCGCGCAACCAGGCGGCTGCCATCCTGGCGTCGGTCAGGTCCTGCACTCCCGAGACAAAGGCCGGGGGAACGACGGCCACACCGGTCAGGCTTGCCCCCGACGTACGAGCGAGGTCGATAGCGGCCCGCCCGGCTACCTCACCGGGAATCGTACGGCGGGCGGGGGTCAGAATGCTGCTGTAGGGATGGCGACCCCGTGAGAGCAGGATGGGCACTCCCGCGCTGCCAAAGGCGTTCAGGGCCTTCGCCACACGCCGCCGCCCCAAGACCTCTCCGCCTTCCGGCGCCGGAACCACGATCGTTCCGATGCTCTCGGCCGAGGCAAGTGCCAGCAGGGCGGTGTTGAACGGGGGGCGAGAGGGCCGGAACTCCACATCGATACCGTCGGCCATCGTGACGAGTTTCTCGAGGGACGCAGAGGTCTGTTCGGCCTTGGCATCGTCCCGTTCGTTCTCGATGTCGCGGTGCACGACGACCAGACCGACGGCCTGGGAGTTCCGCACCAGGCTGATCGCCTCGCCAACCGTGCCGTCGAGGTCACCAGGATTCTCGAGGGCGACGGCCACCTTGCGGCCGAAGTTGAGCGGGAAGTTGGATTCGCCTGAGGTGAAGGTCTTGACGATTGCAGCGAAGTCGGCAGCAGCACCGACGACAGTGACGCGGTCGCCCGCCAACAACGTGGTGTCCCCATGCGGGATGATCAGTTCACCCTCACGCAGAACGGCGGCGATCACCCATGTCTCCGCGTGCAGGTCCATGAGACGCTTGCCCCTCACCGGAGCATCCGGTGAGATGCGGAACTCGATCGCCTCGGCCTTGCCCTCGGCGAAGGTGGTCGACGCGATCCGGCGGGGCTCCAGCATCACCTCGACGTTGCGAGCCGTGAGACTGTCAGGAGCAAAGACCTCCACGTCGAGAGCCCGATAGTCGGCAAGACGCTCGGGGTCGGCGGCGACGCCGATCACTCTCAGCAAGCCGGCGTCTTGAGCGATCCGGCACGCCTCGAGATTGACCTCGTCGTCCTGGGTGGCCGCCACCAATGCATCGGCGTCCTCGAGCCCGGCGCGGCGCAGCGCCAACGCGCTTGAACCATCGGCGACGATGCGGTCGAATTCTCGAATGCCGGCGGCCCCGTCGAGGCTGGCCTCATCGGAGTCAACAATCGCAACGTCCCACACCTCGCCGAGACGGCGAAGCAGCTCGCGCGTCGTGCCGCCCGCACCGACGACAACGACCTTCATCTCCCCTCCTCTGGCTCGTTCCCTTCCCTACCAAACGCCATTATGCCGGATGGCGGCCCACAAGGGCGGCCGGTGTCAGGCAACGACGCCCGCAGCACGCAGGTCGGCAATGTCCGACTCGACCAATCCAAGTTCAAAGAGAACTTGGTCGGTGTCCGTTCCTGGCGGCACCGGGGGCCGCGGCACCGCGTTGGTGGTGCGACTGAACCGTGGCGCCGGACCGGGCTGCATCACACCGTCGATCTCGACGAACACTCCCCGCGCCACATTGTGGGGATGCTGCGGCGCCTCGGTCAGGCTCAGCACAGGAGTCACGCAAGCATCCGACTCGGAAAACACTTCCTCCCACTCGTCGCGGGTGCGAGTGCGAAACCTCGCGGCGAACACCTCTTTCACCTCGCCCCATGTCGATGCGTCGAGTTGGGCGGGCAACTCGTCGAGGTCGAGATCGAGGCCCGCAGTCAACTCGAGGTAGAACAGAGGCTCGATTGGTCCGACCGCCAGGTAGCCACCGTCGGCCGTCTCATACGTGTCGTAGAAGGGAGCCGCGCCGTCGAGGATGTTGGCACCGCGCTCGTCGGACCAGATGCCGGCTGCGAGCAGTTGGTACATTGGTGACGTCAGTAGCGCTGCACCGTCAACCATGGCGGCATCGACCACCTGGCCGCAGCCGGAACGGCCACGTTCGACCAACGCGGCCAGCACACCAACCGCGAGGAACAGCGCACCACCGCCGTAGTCGGCCACCAGGTTGAGTGGCGGTACGGGACGCTCACCGGGCCGTCCGATTGCATGGAGGGCGCCGGTCAGCCCGACGTAGTTGATGTCGTGACCGGCCTGCGCCGCAAGCGGTCCGTCCTGGCCCCATCCGGTCATGCGGCCGTAGACCAGGCCCGGGTTCCGGTCTCGACAAGCGTCGGGCCCCAGGCCAAGGCGTTCGGCCACGCCCGGCCGGAACCCTTCGATGAAGACGTCCGACTTCGCCACGAGGTCGAGCACGATGGCCACTCCGCCGGGCTGTTTGAGGTCGACCGCGATGGACCTTCGCCCCCGCCCCGACATCGCGGCGAGCGGCGCCGGGAGGCCACCGCCCGACGAAACCCGATCGACTCTGGTCACCTCGGCGCCCAGATCGGAAAGCAGCATCCCGCAAAAGGGGCCGGGTCCAATCCCAGCCATCTCCAACACACGGATACCCTCGAGTGGTCCCATGTGGTGATGGTATCTCGGGCCGCGGGTGAGCGCGGACCATCGGCTACCCGATGAGATGCCGGTAACGTGTCGGCCTCATGTCTGCACCCCTCGTTGAAGCGCGCCAACTCACCAAGGAATTTGGCGACTTCACGGCCGTCGACAGGATCGACTTCACCGTGGCCCCGGGAGAGGCGTTCGGGTTCCTGGGCCCAAATGGGGCCGGCAAGAGTTCAACGATGCGCATGATCGGCGCGGTTTCCCCGATATCTGGAGGCCACCTTCAGGTTCTCGGCATGGACCCCGACCAAGACGGGCCGGCGATCCGAGCTCGTCTCGGGGTCGTTCCCCAGGAGAGCAACCTTGACAGCGAATTGCCCGTCGACGAGAACCTGCTCATCTACGGCCGCTACTTCGGCCTGCCCCGGTCGGTCATCAGGGAACGCATCGAAGAGTTGCTCGACTTCGCCCAGTTGACCGACCGCCGCACGGACGTGGTGGACAACCTCTCCGGGGGAATGAAGCGCCGGCTCACCATCGCCCGAGCCCTTATCAACCAGCCCGAACTCGTTCTGCTCGATGAACCAACTACCGGCCTCGACCCGCAGGCCCGCCATGTGCTGTGGGACCGCCTCTATCGACTCAAGCAGGGTGGGGCCACTCTCATCATCACGACGCACTACATGGACGAGGCGGAGCAACTCTGCGATCGCCTCGTGGTCATGGACAAGGGTCTCATCGTGGCGGAGGGTTCACCGGCGGCGCTGATCCGCGAGCACTCTTCGCGTGAGGTCGTCGAACTCCGCTTCGCGATCGGCGCCCAGGAAGCGGCAACGGTTCGGCTTGCCGAAACCGCCGACCGGATCGAAGAGCTCCCGGATCGGGTGTTGCTGTATACCGAAGACGGTGATCGGTCGATCGCCCTGGTTCATGAGCGCGGGCTCGAGCCGGAGGCCGTGGTGGTGCGCCGCAGCACTCTCGAGGACGTCTTCTTGCGGTTGACCGGAAGAACCCTGGTCGACTGATGACAACGCCTGCCCTGCGCTACTTCGAGACCCGCGCTGTCGTGTATCGCCACACTTGGCGGGGCAGTGTGATTACGACCTTCGTCAACCCCATCTTGTATCTGGCCGCGATGGGTGTCGGCCTGGGCACGTTGGTCGACGACGGCACCGCTCTCGAAGGGTTCAGCTATCTGTCGTTTCTGGCTCCGGGCCTGCCCGCTGCCACTGCGATGCAGACGGCAGCCGGAGACGCCTCATACCCGGTCATGGCCGGAATCAAGTGGACCCGCACCTACGAAGCCGCCCTGGCCACGCCGATCGGAATCCGAGATCTCGTCCGCGGCCATCTGACCTGGGTGACCGCTCGGGTGGCGTTCACATCTACCGTCTTTGCGGTGGTGATGGCGGCGTTTGGAGCCGCGCCGCTCTGGCGTTCCCTGCTGGCGGTGTTGCCGGCGATTCTCACCGGGATGGCGTTCGCGGCCCCAATCACCGCCTACACCGCGAAGCTCAAGGACCCCCAGGGACTGGCCGCCATGTTTCGATTTGGGGTCATCCCGATGTTCCTGTTCTCCGGAACGTTCTTCCCTGTGGCCCAACTGCCCGAGTTCATCCAGCCCATTGCCTACCTGACCCCGCTGTGGCACGGCGTCCAACTGTGCCGGGCCGTTGCTCTCGGGATCCCGACCGCGACCAGCCCGGCCATCAGCGTCGCCTACCTGCTGGCATGGTTCATCATCGGCGGCATAGTGGCCGCGCGGCTGCTGCAGTCCAGGATGATCTCGTGACCGGCCACACACTGGTCGCAAGGGTGGCTCCCCCACTGCGGATTGGGAGCCGGCGGGCCCGCTACCTGCTCGAGCGCAATTTGTTGGTCTACCGCAGGCTCTGGCTGGTCATCCTCTCCGGGTTCTTCGAACCGGTGTTCTACCTGTTTGCCATCGGCGTTGGGATCGGCGAGTTGGTCGGATCGTTCGTCGGCCCCGACGGCACGGTGATTGACTATGCCGACTTCGTTGCCCCCGCGTTGCTGGCCGCATCGGCCATGAACGGAGCGATCTTCGAATCGACGATGAACATCTTCTTCAAGCTCCGCTACGACAAGGTCTACGACGCCATCCTGGCGACGCCGCTCAGCCCCGGTGACATCGCCATCGGTGAGATCACCTGGTCGCTGATCCGGGGCGGGCTGTATGCAACGGCGTTCCTCTTCGTGATGGCCGTGATGGGTTTGATTCTCTCCCCGTGGGGTGTGCTCGCCCTGCCGTCTGCGCTGCTCATCGGGTTTGCGTTCGCCGCCTGTGGCATGGCGGCGACGACCTACATGCGCAGCT
>CAYXMJ010000167.1:0-6502 GCA_964465915.1 uncultured Acidimicrobiaceae bacterium | reverse complement strand
ATCCGGACCGCGGGTGGCCGGCCGTACACGATCTCGGACCGCGCCGGCACCCTGCTGGGCACCATCGACGAGAACCGAGCGTTCAGCCAATGCCACGCCGGGGCCGTGTACCTGCACCAAGGCGATGGCTACGTGGTCGAGACTCTGAACCAAGAGCTGGGCGAGATCCGAGTGCGGCGCGGCGAGGTCGGGTACTACACCCAGGCCAAGATCGACAAAGACCTGTCGATCACCGCTCGCAGCGAAAGGCTCCGGGTCGGCGACATCGCCGCCCAACACGGCGAGGTCGAGGTCGTCAGCCAGGTGCTCGCCTATCAGCGCAAGGAGATCAGGACCGGGAAAGTGCTCGACACCACGCCGCTCGACCTGCCACTACGCACCCTGCGAACCCAAGCCGTTTGGTACACCTTCCCCGACTCGGTGATTGCCGATGCCGGCATCGCGGTGCGTGACCTACCGGGGGCGCTCCATGCCGCCGAGCACACCGCCATTGCCATGCTGCCGCTGTTCGCCATCTGCGATCGCTGGGACATCGGCGGCCTCTCGATTGCGGTGCACCCCCAGACGAGTGAGCCGACGTTCTTCATCTACGACGGCTACCCGGGCGGAGCCGGGATCGCCCCGATTGCCTTCGCACACGTGCACCGCCACCTACGGGCAACGTTGGCGACGCTCGATGAATGCAGTTGTCGGGACGGCTGCCCATCATGCGTCCAGTCGCCCAAATGCGGCAACTTCAACGAACCGCTCGACAAGGAGGGGGCGGCCGCAATGCTCCGAATGGCCCTGCCGCCGGGGTGAGTCTGCGGGTAGGGTCGGCCCTATGCACTTCCTTACCGTCACCGAGTGTCGGGTCCCGCTGGGCCGGATGCAGGAGTTCGCCCAGATGATCCAGCACTGGGAGCAAGACGCCCTGGCCTCTCCCGACGGCCCCGAATTCCACGGGGTCTATCTCCACTCATCGGATCCGGGAAAAGTGCTGGTCGTCACCCAGTACGCCTCACGCGAGGCAGCCAACCGCTTTGTCGCCACCGGACTCGTTCAGCAGTTTCGTGATCGAGTGCTTGCCTGCACCATGCAAGTCCCAACCGATGTCGACGGCTACGACCTGTTCTATTCGGCGGGCCGTTCCGGCGCCAACGTCGTATTCGGAGAGGACGCCGGCTAGTCCAGACGAAGGAGCGCATCCGAGATGGCAAAGAACCTCGATCTCGGGAACGTCACCATCGTCGACCCTCCGGCGTGGCCCTGAGCGGTCACGAGCAGCCGCGTTTGGCCTTCGGCGACGGGTTCGGGCAGAGTCGATACTGAACCTGCTCAATGGAGGACACACGCGTGCGTTTCGGGATCTACCTGCCGACCACGGGCGACCTCTCCGACGTCGCGACGCTTGCTGCGTTCGCCAGGCTGGCAGAGGATGCCGGTTGGAACGGCTGCTTCATCTGGGACCACATGCTGGCGTGGCACGAACCAAGCTTGCCAGTGGCCGACACCACAGTCGCCTTGACCAGTGCCGTAGCGATGACCGATCGCATCGTCATTGGCTCGGTGGTCACTCCCCTTGCCCGGCGACGCCCGTGGAAAGTGGCAAGGGAGTTGGCGTCGCTCGACCAACTCTCCGACGGCCGGATGATCCTGGGCATCGGACTCGGCGGGGGCAGCAGCGAGTGGGACGAGTTCGGCGAGGAGCCGAGCCCGGTGACCCGGGCCGCCATGCTGGACGAGGCCCTCGATGTCGTCACCGGTCTGTGGGCCGGAGGAGAGTTCTCGCACCAGGGCGCCCACTACCGAGTCGACGGCGCCTCCTTCATCCCATTGCCGATTCAGCGGCCGCGACTTCCCATCTGGGTGTGCGGCTCGTGGCCGACCAAGGCTCCATTCCGCCGGGCCGCACGCTGGGATGGGGTGTGGCCGCAGCTCCGCGAGCCGGGGCCCTACGACATCTCAGTCGAGCAACTCGGCGCGATCGTCGCCTTCGTCCGCGAGCATCGCACCACCAATGCACCGTTCGACGTTGTGCACACCAACGGCAACCCAACCGTCGACCTGGCCGCCGACTCCAGGCTGGTCGAGCAATACGCCGCGGTCGGAGCAACCTGGTGGGTCGAGGAGATCTACCCCTGGCGGTTCGGATATCAGAACCGGGGCCCCTGGCCATTGCAGGAGATGGCCGATCGGATTGCCGCCGGTCCCCCGCGCCCCTGACCCTGGCAGCGCTTCGCCCACCAACTCAGTCGGAACGAACTCGGCGAGACTCCTCGCCTGTGCCTCGATCACCCCAAAGACAATGAGTTCGACCGGCACCCCGACGACGACCTCGACTTCGCGCCGCGCCCACGACGGGTCGACCGGGCAGCGGCAGGAGACGAGTCGGGCACCGTTGGCACTTGCGAACCGGGCCGCCTCGCCGGCCGGTGATCCGGCCGACCCGAACGGACGGAACGTCACCGGTGCGGCAGCCAGCGCGGCGGCGTCGGCCGCAGCGGAGGCCTGGAGGTGGGCAGCGAGGAACCCTCCGATGTCGGCGATCAGGACCGCCAGCACGACCGTCATGGCGCCGACGGCCAGCATCAGCAGCGAGACGGCACCGTCCTGACCGTTCACCGCTCCACCCGCATCGTCGACTTCGCCTGGAGCTCAACAGTGATCCCGCCGAACAGCGGCGCCGCCAGTGTGTGGGGGAGGCGGACGACCACGGCCGCCCGCTTTCCCACCACATGGGGCCGGCTGACTCGGACCCTGGCCCGCGCCCCGGCGGCGCCAAGGCTGTTTTGGACGACGCCCACTGCGGCGGCGGGATCTGGGTTGACGGCTGCCTCCCGCGCCCCTTCCCGGGCGGCGTTGACGACTTCGAGCTGGGTCCTGGCAACAACAGACACCTCGACAACGGCGAACACCATCAGCAGCACCAAGGGCAACACGAGGGCGAACTCGACCACGGCCGATCCTCTCTGGTTCACACGTACGACCGCACCCGATCGATGACCGCATCGAACAGACTCTCGAGGGCTCCCGTGTTGGTAGCCCACAGGATCAGGGCGAGGGCGATGGCCGCCGCAGCGACGATGACGAGGGCGTACTCGGCTGTGGCTTGGCCGTCCTCTTGTTGGCTCTGGTTCAGCGGGTCCATTGGTTGGCAAATCCTTTCTCCACCGGCTGCCGGCCGGCACGGTGGGAAGTCACAGGCCGAGGCGCTCCAGCGCCCCGAGCAGCGCCGGACCCACGGTGAGCACCATGAAGCCCGGCAGAATCAACAACGCCAGCGGAAAGAGCAGCTGCACCGGAAGCCGGCGCGCCGCGGCCAACGCCCGGGCCCGTTCGGCGTCGCGCTGCTCGGCAACGTAGGACCGCACGGCAGCGGCCACCGGGGCGCCGGTCACCGTGGCTCTCGCCGCCAACAGATAGAGACGCCGCGCCGCCCCAGGGGACTCCTCCAGCGCCGGAGCAATGCCACGGTGCCTCGCACGACGGACGACGGCCTGGACTTCGGCGACTAGTGGCGGGCCAACTTCGTGGGCCGCCGCCTCCAAGGCTGAAACAAACGACATCCCGGCGCTCAACCCGAGACCCGTGAGCTCGGCCAGCGTCACGGCATCGCGTTCTGCCTTGCTCCGCTCGACCCTGGCCCGGCGAATGTAGGTGCGGCGGGCGTTTGCGACGGCAGCTACCACGAGCGCCAGTGCCGGAAACGGGAACAGCACCGCACCCACCACCGCCGGAAACACCCACCAGCGCGCCGCGGGAAACCGCCAACGGATGATCTCGGTGGCGCCGATGGCGACGACAACCGGCAACATCACGGCGCCCGCTCCGCGGTGCGCAGCACGGCCGCGACCACAGCCAACCCGGCCACGACCAATCCGATGCCGACGGCAGCGATGACGTGGCCCACCGCCCCGGCGTCGAGCAGCACCTGCGCTTTTCCGGTGATCAGCAGCGCCGCCAGCATCACCACCGGCGCCCCAGCAACGATCATGGCCGACAGTCGTGCCTGGGCGGTCAGCGCCATGCGTTCGCGACACAACTCCCCCGCCTCGGCAGCCCGCAACGCCAACTCCTCGAACACGACAGCGGCACGGCCACCCGACCTTGCCGTTAGCCGCAAGGCGGCGGCAACAAGACGGCCGTTGCCCGGAAGGGACTCCTCCAACTCGGCAGCGACCTCGCTCATGGGCTGCCCCGCCGTCGCGGCTCGAACCGCCCGGCCCAGGTCGAGGTCAGGGGCGCGCTCGGCGCCGGCGACGAGAGCCATCCGCAGCGACGCTCCAGCCCGAAGTTCTGCGGCGAGTCCATTGAGCAACGCCACCTCATCGCTGGGGCCGGGGCGGACTCTGCGTCGCCATCCCGGCAGCGGCCACGGCTGGGACTGCAACCACGGCACACCGACAACTATCAAGGTGGCAACGGCGAGCGCGATCAGCATCGGTACTGTTCCTCGAACCGGCCGGACTCGAGCGTTTGGATCGAGCGGACCCGGCGATGGCCACGGTGACGTTCCACCTGAATCACCACATCGAGCGCAGCGACGAGCTGTCGCCGGATGGTGGCCCCCGCCACCCGAGCCTCCCCGGAGAGCGCCAGCGTCTCGACCCGCCACAACGCTTCCTCGGCGCTGTTGGCGTGCACCGTCGACATCGACCCGTCATGGCCGGTGCTCATCGCCTGGATCATGTCCAGCGCCTCGGGGCCCCGGACCTCACCCACGATGATGCGATCGGGTCGCAACCGCAGGGCGTGGCGGACCAGTTGGCGCAATGTGACCTCGCCGGCCCCCTCAGCGTTGGGTGGTCGTGCCTCGAGCCGCACGACGTGACCGTCGAGCCGCAACTCGGCCGCGTCCTCGACCGTCACGACTCGCTCGTTGGGCGGAATCTCCTTCGACAACAGGTTGAGCAATGTCGTTTTGCCCGACCCGGTGCCACCCGACACGAGCAGGTTGCAGCGAGTTGCCACCACGTCGCGCAACACCTGAACGCCCGCCGCGGCGATCCCACCTGCGGCCATCAGCGCGGCCACGTCGGGGACGGCCTCGGTGAACCGCCGCACCGCGACCACCGGGCCGTCGACGGCGACGGGTTCCACGATGGCGTGGAGACGTGAACCGTCGGGCAATCTGGCGTCGACCGCAGGGCTGGCCCGATCGAGCCGCAGCCCGAGCGGGGCGATGACACGCTCGACCGCCGCAGTGATGGCGGCCGGTTCGGCGAAGGTCACGTCGGTGAGGATCAGTTCGCCGCGCCGCTCCACCCACACCTCGTCGGGACCATTCACGAGAACGTCGCTGACGTCCTGGTCCCGCAGCAGAACCTCGACGGGGCCAAGACCGACGAGGGTGTCGACAGCACGCCGCACATCTTCCGACCCCGCCAGCGGCGCCGCCTCAGCCAGCAACTCAGCCCCCGCGTTGTGCAGCGCCTCGCGGTCGAGCGGGACACCCGAGTCCAGCATGAGACGCGCCAGGCGATCGTTCACTCCCACGGCAACTCCCAGACCTGCTGCCAGGCTCGGACCCACCGGTTTGGCCGCGGGCGGACGCCTTCGAGCAAAGCCTTGACCACCGCACTCGGCGGACGGGGCAGCACGATCCCGGGGCCGGGCGCGGCGATCCGCCACCCCGCCGACTGGTACACCGCCGGTCGATCGCCTGCGGGGAACAACCCACCGGGCACGAGAGGTCGGACCGGCACCACACCGGCTCGGTCGGGCCGAATGTGGGGAGGGAGCCGGAAGACCACCGCCGGCCACCCGGTCACCAGCGCCGCCAGCACCTCAGCGGCATCTTCCGGTTCGACCCCTCCATTGCGCAGCACCGCAACGCCGCGGCGGGCCGGTTCCAGATCACGCCGGGTCGGCCCCTCCGCCACGAGTCCGGCCAGACCGACAGCCCCCGGGTAGGCCGGGCCGTGCGGATCGAGATCGACCACGAGAGCAGTCCCGGCTGCCGCAGCCAACGCCAAAGGCGCGACGGCGCCGAGTACCCCGTCCTCCGGTGTCCATGTCGACAGCGCAGGCATGATCCCGCTCGTTGATCGGCTCTACCGGATTGGGGAAGTCCCCCGCAACGTATGGCCCCGGTATGACAGATTCAAGAGGGTCGTCGGGCGGGAACCGTGAGTAGTTCCGCAGCGTCCCAGTGGTGGCGATCCCATCGGATTGCTGACCCAGCCGACCCGTGGCGGTGGCGGCATGAGCGGGCTGGGCACGTTCGAGGTTGCGTTCGACGTCAACCTCAACTGTGTCTACTTCCCCGGTGACGGCGACGTAACGCCCGACGAAGGCCGGACCGCTCCGATCTGGCCGTTCGGGTACACGCCGATGCGAATCCGCTGCGAATACTCGACCAGGACGGAAGACTGGTCGCCCGGGAAGGCGACGTGATCCAGGTGGGCGGTGGGTACGTTGGCCCGCCAAGTGACAACCGCCTGGAGAACTGCGGCGCCACCGACCTATGGATGATGAGCAGCCGTCCCGAACTCGTCGGCCGTTGACGGTGCCCGACGAG
>CAYXMJ010000166.1:0-6558 GCA_964465915.1 uncultured Acidimicrobiaceae bacterium | reverse complement strand
AGCGATTTTGGGGTCGAGATCGACGAGATCCAGCCCGGTGACGAGGCCGGCATCAAGTCGGCGACTATCACCGTCCGAGGGGACTATGCCTACGGCAACTTTGAGGGCGAGCGTGGGGTACATCGTCTGGTACGGATCAGCCCGTTTGATTCCGCGGCCCGTCGCCACACTTCGTTTGCCGGTGTCGACGTCATCCCCGAGGTGGAACTCGAGGAGGTCGAGATCGATACGGACGATCTGAAGATCGACACCTTTCGGTCGTCAGGAGCCGGAGGGCAGCACGTCAACGTCACCGATTCCGCCGTGCGGATCACGCATCTCCCCACCGGTGTCGTGGTCAGCTGTCAGGCCGAGCGGTCCCAGATCCAGAACCGGGCCAGAGCCATGCAGCTGCTGGCAGCCCGGTTGGCGGTACTCGCCCGCCAGGATCTGCAGAAGGAGATCGACGCGGTACGGGGCGAGCAGACCGAAGCCGGATGGGGCCGCCAGATCCGTTCGTACGTCCTCCAGCCCTATCAGCTGGTGAAGGATCTACGTACGGACCTCGAAGTTGGCAACGTCAACGGGGTGCTCGATGGCGACATCGATCGGTTCATCGATTCGTATCTGCACTGGCGTAGAGCTGGGGCCGGGTGAGCGCTAGCCAGAGGGTGGTTGGACTAGTCCAGGTCGCTGGTACCATTTCGCCGCTGGCGGAGGTAGGGGCAGTGCTCAATTCGGGTGGACCCGTGTGGGCCGCCCGAAAGGCAGTAACTCCATGATCCGTCTCCAGAACGTCACGAAGGCATACGACGGCGGCGTCGTAGCCGTGAAGGACGCGTCCCTTGAAATCGCCAAGGGCGAGTTCGTGTTCCTCGTGGGACCTTCCGGTTCGGGTAAGTCGACCCTCATCCGGCTGATGATGCGCGAGGAGAGGCCGACGGATGGTGACCTTTGGGTGGCCGGCAAGCACGCTTCGGATCTGCCCAGCTGGAAGGTTCCCCACTTGCGGCGCTCAATCGGCACGGTGTTCCAGGACTTCAAGCTGTTGCCGAACAAGACCGTCTACGAGAATGTCTCGTTTGCAATGGAGGTAACCGGGCGTGCTCGACAGGTCTCCCGCACCCAGGTACCCCAGGTGCTCAAGCTCGTCGGTCTGTCGGCCAAAGCCGACCGCTATCCACGCCAGCTCTCCGGCGGCGAGCAGCAGCGGGTGTCGCTGGCGCGGGCTTTTGTGAACCGTCCTCTGATTGTGCTCGCCGACGAGCCGACCGGGAACCTCGACCCGGGCACCTCAGTCGGCATCATGAGGATTCTCGACCGAATCAATCGCACCGGGACCACCGTGGTGATGGCCACCCATGACCACGCAATCGTCGACGCCATGCGGCGGCGTGTGATCCAGCTCGACGGTGGCCACATCGTGCGCGATCAGACCCGCGGGGTCTACGACCGCAGCGCTGAGGGCAAAGCAGCACGACAGCTGACCTCTTCGACACCGGTGGCCCCCGCGGCGGCTCCGCCCGAGCTTCTTCTTCCGGCCGAGGGCGACCCGATACCGGCCACCGACACGCCGGTTGGCGAGACAGTCGACCCTTCCGAAACCGCGGTGGTTGGCGAGCCCGGTGAGACGGCGGTCGCAGAGGCTGCGGTGACAGAGGCTGCGGTGACAGAGGCTGCGGTGGATAAGGAACCCGCTGAGGATGCTGAGCCGGCCGCGGCCGAGTCCGACGAAGGGGACGAAGCCTGATGCGGGTTCAGTATGTGCTCGTCGAGGCGTTCAACAACATCCGGCGAAATGCGCTCGTCGTGCTTGGTGCCATCCTTGCGGTATTCATCTCCTTGTTCCTCACGTTTGGGACGTTGATCTTCGGCGAGATCGCCAGGATCAACACGGTGCGGTGGTCCGAGGACGTCCGGGTGATCGCCTTTGTCCGCGACGACTTTCGCGAAGTTGAAGAACTCCAGCGGACGGTGGTCGAATGGGAAGAGGTCGACGCGGTCTTCTTCGTCTCCAAGGCGGACGCCTATCAGGAGGCTCTCGAGCTGTTCAAGAACAACCAATCGGTGTTGCGAGTCATCGAGGAGAACCCGGGAATCGTCCCCGCCTCCCTGCGGGTGCGACCCGTCGAGTTGGACCAGTACCAGATCATCGAGCAGCGGCTGCAGAATTCTGCAGGTGTGTCCGAAGTGCGATCCGCCGGACCTGCCGTTGACCAGATCGCCGCAATCCGCGACGGGTTGAACATCTTCTTCTGGGTGCTGGCTGTTGCCCTTGGGGTGGCCGCCGTCGCGCTGATCGCCAACACGATTCATATGGCGATCTACGCCCGGAGAGAAGAGCTCGAGATCATGAAGTTGGTGGGTGCCAGCGGGTGGTTTGTGCGCACACCGTTCCTTCTCGAGGGAATGATCGAGGGCTTCCTGGGTGCCTTGGTGGCCGTCGGCGTGGTGTGGGGCCTCTACGAACTGTCGATCACCAACTTGGAAGGTCTGCCGACGTACATCGAGATCGACATCGGCAACGACTTCCTGACCCGCTGGGGTCTGATCATTCTCGGCTTCGGCGTGCTCGTTGGCGCCGTTGGGTCGATGCTCAGCCTCGCCGTCCACCGCTACATTCGCGCTTAGGACGGTCGATTCCCGATGGCTAAGGCAGACGGCGACGGCCGCAAGATCGTTGCCTCAAATCGCAAGGCGCGACACGACTACGACATCGTCGACACCTATGAGTGCGGCATCGTGCTCAAGGGATCAGAGGTCAAGAGCCTGCGCGCCGGTCAGGTGCAACTCAAGGACGCCTACGCCGAGTTCCGGGGCGCCGACCTGTGGCTCGAGAACATGCACATCGCGCCGTATCAATTCGCCCGCGGCGGGGGTCATGATCCCGAGCGGGCCCGCAAGCTGTTGCTGCACAAGTTCGAGCTCGAACGGCTCCTCGGGAAGGTCAACGAAGCCGGTCTGACCCTCGTGCCGCTATCGGTCTATTTCACCCACGGTCTCGCCAAAGTCGAGTTGGCGCTCGGCAAGGGCCGCCGCCGCTACGACAAGCGGCAGGCGATTCGCGCCCGGGAAGAGAAACGGGAGATGGACCGCGCCATCGGGCGGGCCCGCCGCCGCTAGCTGCGGCTCCGGCTCTACGTAGCTGCGGCGAGGGCTTCGAGCTCCGTGAAGATGTTCGCCACCTGTTCGAGGGGTATGGCGCCCGAGACTCGCAGCAAGACGGTTCCCTCGGTGTCGGTGACGACCCAGTAGGGGAACGATGTGGTGCCGAACTGGCCGGCAATGCTGAGGTCATCGTCGACCAAGACCGGGAAGGGGAGCTGCAGTTCGTCGAGGTAGGGTTCCAACGGGTTGCCCCGCGTGTCGTCCTGCGACGTGGTGACCGACACCAGTTCGACGTTGGGGAAGCTCGATTGGCTCTGCTCCCAGAACGCCGAGAGTTCCGGCAACTCCTGTTGGCAATACGGGCACCAATGCGCCCAGACCATCCATACCCTGGCCTTTTCGCTACTCGACGGGTAGCTGATGGTCGATGCGCTGTAGTACTCGGGGCCGGAGACCTCTCCGAGCGTCATCCCAGAGACGACGGCGGGATCGTTTTGGGTGCTTTCGAAGGGAGGCAGGCTGCCGGCGGGAACAGCCTGCGCAGGAACGTCGGCGCTCGAAGCGCTGCCGGCGGCTGCGACCTGGATGCCTTCGAGTTGATCACCGAGGGCGTTTGCCTGATCGCGCACCGAGGCGACGTCGAGGTCGAGTTCGGTGAGCGCCGCGCTCACGGCAACGATGTCGTCCGAGGTCGAGCTGACACTGTTGAGGATGACGACCTGCAGTGCGACGACAACCACGAGCAGCGCGACGCCGAGGATGAGGGCGGCGGTCCGGAGCCCCGAACCCGCCGTGGCGGTAGCTGGGGTAGCGCCCGGGGCGGTGGCCGTTTCTGCCGAATCGCCTACCGAGACGGTGGGCATTGGGTCGGCGGGGGTGGTTGGTGGCACGTCGAGTTGGTCTTCCATGGGAGGGAGTATGGCCCCAATGCGGGACTGTGCGAAACGCTGCGCCTAGGTCGCTCCGGCGAGGGGGTGATCGTGAGCCTTGGGCTCCACATCGTGGTCCTGGCGTTGGTGGCGGACGGCCGTGGCTCGCGCGATGTGCACGATCAGGATGCCGCCGAGCACGACAAGCGAACCGATGATGCGATCTGCCGTCAATTCCTCGTCGAGGATCAACCAGGCGAAGATGCCCACCTCGATGATTTGCGCAGACGCGATGACCCCGGCGTGGAGTGCGTTGAGGGTGCGCATCGCGTGGTGCCAGATGGTGAAGGCGAACGCAGTGTTCACCACCCCGAGGATCAGCAGCAGCAGGACGGTCTGGGGGGTGAACGTGGGCCAGGGTTCCACGGCAACGGCGATTGCCAGCAGGACGAGACTTCCCAGTGCCATCGGGATGAGGGTGGCATCGAGGGCTGCCGTCTTGCCGTCACGCAGGATCTTGCGCTGCAGCAGGTTGGATGCCCCGATACCGCAGGCGGCGAGGGCGGCCAGGGTGATGCCGAGGGCCTCGTTGCCTGCGGGCACCGCCGGAAAGAACACGTACATGCCGGCCACCACGACTCCGACGCCGACCCATTCCCAGCCTGAGGTCGGCTCCTTGACGAAGAGTCCGGCAGTGAGGGCGAGGACGAGGGGGATTCCTGCTTGGAAGACGAAGTTGAAGGTGACGGTATCGACCTCGTCGAGGCCGAGGAACATCACCGCCGGCACAAACGTGTAGAGCACGAGGCCGAGGGCGACCATCCACTTCGCCGAGCTCCGCTCCACTTGGGGAGGCATGCTCCCGTACCTCACTAGGCGGTAGACCAGCAGGGCGATGGCCCCGATCAGGTAGCGCAACGCGGCGAACGTCAGCGGGGGAAGTTCCTCGAGGCCAATCTTGATGTAGATGAACGAGGACGCCCACAGCAGAGTGGCCACCACGGCAAGGCCGACGGCCGCCGACGTGGAGGGGGGACGGCCTTCCCGTAGTGTCCGTTCCCCCAACGTCACCTCACCCGACGGTCACGATGGCGTGTTCCACTCGGCGGAGCACCTCGCCTGCCGCTTCTTCGTCTTTGACGAGGTCGTGGCGTTCGGTGTCGATGGTGACCACCGGTGTCGAGGAGTGTGATGCGATCCACTTCTCGTGACGGTCGTAGATCCGCCGCAGGAAGTCGACGTCCAGTTCCCGTTCCGCCTCGCGGTCGCGCCGCTGAATGCGCTCCATGGTGACCTCGAAGGGAGCCCACAGGTAGATGATGAGATCGGGTAGCGGGAGTGCCCGTTCGAGAACGCCGTACAGCGTCATCAGAGTGTCGAGATCGTTGTCGTCGTAGGCGCCGGCGTCTCGATATGCCGGGAAGAAGACTCTGGCGTCCTCGACGATGCACCGTTCCTGCAGCACCGGTCCCGTCATGTCGCGCACCTTGAGATGCTGTTCGGCGCGCCTGCCCAGGTAGTAGGAGTTCATTCGGAAGCCGAGGTCGCCGAGGTTCGAGTACACCTCGGAGAGGTACGGGTTCTCGTCGATCGGCTCCTCGAGGACCTGCCAGTTGTCAAAGCGATTCATCAGACCGATCAGGGTTGTCTTGCCGACGCCGATCGGCCCTGAGACGGCGACGTAGGGACCCTTCTCGATATCCCGCAGATCGATTTCGATCTTGGCGTCGGCCAGCATGACCTCGAGATCGTCGAGATTGCGGGCGATGTCGTGGTTGAGGACGCCGTCGATCATCAGGTTGTTGGCACCGAGTTCGGACGTGCGGAAATCCGTCTGGATCCCGATGCACCGTGTGCCACGTCCGTAGGCAACACCCGCTTCGATGCAGGCGCCCTCGTCGGGCACCCGCCCATCGAGGGTGAAGACCAGCAAGTCGGATTCTTCAACGGCCTGCAAGTTGGCCCGGAATATCTGGTCTCGGGCTTCGGCAGGGGACATCCCCGATTCGATCAGTCGGTTGAGTAGCCCGGCATCCTCCTGTGGAAACCAGGTGTCGTAACCGGCTTGGTCGAGGATTTCCTTCACCCGTAGGTTGAAGGCCCTTTCTGCCTCGTTGAACAGGCCGGCGGCGTAATACGCCTTCGGACGCTTCATCCCCTCCATGGCGTCAATCCCTTCTAGCCAAGTCGCCCGCACGCACTAGCCGACTGGTGCCACGCAGCGTAGTCGCGCAAGACGATACGTTGCACATGGGGTATCCTGGGCTGGCTGAAGGATCAGCACCCATGGGGGTGAAACGGTTTCGACTGTGAGGGTTGAGGCGCCGGAAGCGAGCCGAGGAACCCCGGAGTCCTCGTTAAATGGCCGGGAAACCAATACGTGCCGACAACGAACTGGCACTGGCCGCTTAACAAAAAGCGACCTGTCCGCCCGGGGGGTCCCTGCCTCACCGGAACCGGGCAACGCAATGCAGGGTGCTCCCGCCGGGATGCCGGGACCGGCGGGTCAAGACCAATTCCGGATAGGGCCGAGGGAAACTAGCCGACAGAGTCCCCCGGATCCCGAAAGCTCGCTGTTGGCTGCGCTCGGAGATGCCGACGC
>CAYXMJ010000165.1:0-6679 GCA_964465915.1 uncultured Acidimicrobiaceae bacterium | reverse complement strand
CACCCAGACTCTCCGAAACTCGGGAACTTCCTCGCCCGTTGTGGCGTCCTATTCATGAGAGTCAATCTGTTGCGCGGATCTATGGACCACCACATCGTCTTCATCACGCCTGCCTCGGGCCGGTCTTGCCCCACTCATTGGGGAGTTTCTTGATGCGCATCCTCGTTGTCGAGGACGAGCACGATCTCGCCTCGGCCATCGCCACCAGCCTGCGCCGCGACGGTTATGCCATCGATGTCGCCCCCGACGGGGCCTCGGCACTCGACCGAGTCACCGTCAACGAATACGACTTGGTGTGTCTCGACCTCAACCTCCCCGATGTCGATGGTCTCGACGTCTGTCGTGAGGTCGTATCCGGCAACCGCTTCGGCTCCGACCCCGATACTCCGACCCCGAAGATCATCATGCTCACCGCCCGCGGTGGCATCGACGACCGGATCCGGGGCCTCGACGAAGGCGCCGACGACTACCTGGTGAAGCCGTTCTCATTGCGCGAGCTCGGAGCGCGCATCCGAGCTCTCCTTCGGCGCGACACCGCCACCGGCAGTTCTGTGATTGCCTCGGCCGGGATCGAGGTGGACACCGCCCGCCATGAGGTCACCTACCAAGGCACTGAGGTCGAGTTGACCGTCAAGGAGTTCAATCTGCTCCGCTGGTTTCTCCTCCACCCGGGCGATGTCCACAGTTCCGAGCGCCTGCTCGAACACGTGTGGGATGAGCACGCCGATCCGTTTACCAACACGGTCAGGGTGACGGTTTCAAACCTGCGCCGCAAGCTGTCGGAGGCGAGCGGCGACGGCCAACCAATCGAAACCATCCCCGGCCGCGGCTACCGCCTCCGCGCCGGATCATGACCAACCAGATCGCCACTCCCCCGCGTCGCAACCGGGTTCGCACCCGGCTGGCCGTCGGCCTCACCGTCTCAACGTTGCTTGTCGCCGCCGGGGTTGCCGTGGCCGCCACCGGTCTCTCCGCGTGGCAAAGCAATGACGATGCCCCGGGCGCCCAAGCCGGTGCCGCCCGGGTCGGCGACGACGTTGCCGTCGTGATCGTCACCGACGACAACGCCAAAGCGGTGGCTGCCCAAGCCCGCACCGATACATTGCGCTGGGCTCTCATCGCCTTGGCACTTTCGGTGATCCCCGCCATTGGGGTTGGTTGGTTCGCGGCCGGCCGCATGCTCGGCACCGTCGATGATGCCCTCGCCGATATCGAGACTGCCGAAGAAGAGCGGCTGCGCCGCCTCCAGGAAGTCGTGCACGAACTGCGCACCCCACTCGCGGTGATGGGTACCAACCTGGAGCTTGCCGGCACCGAACCCGGCATGGACCCGGACACCAACGGCTTCATCGACGCCGCCCGGCGCGCCGTGGGTCGGATGGAGCGCACCGTCGACGACCTCGCCGGCCACGGCAGGCTCGAAGTCGGCGCTGAGGGCCCCGTCGACGCTGCCGCTCTCGCCAGGGAGGTTGTGGCCGAGCACGCCGGACCGGCACAGCACCGCGGTATCCACCTCGTCATCGCCGGCTCGACTCCGACCACCGTCCCCACTGCCGACCAAGCCGCCGTGCAAACCGCCCTGGGTAACTTCCTGGGCAACGCTGTCCGCCTCGCTCCCCGCGGCTCGGCTGTTACGGTCGATTGGGGTGAGCTCTCTGGCTGGGCCTGGGTCGCCGTTTCCGACGAGGGCCCGGGGCTTGCGCCGGAATTCCACGCTCGCGTCTTCGAACGTGGCTGGCGGGGCCGCCACGAGCGGGACCGCAACGGCGACGGCGGAGCCGGGCTCGGGCTCACCATCGCCCGCCAGCTCACCGAGGCCCAAGGTGGCGTGCTCACCCTTGCTTCCGAAGAGGGCGGCGGCTCAACCTTCACCGTGTGGCTGCCCCTCGACGCCCACGTAGCAGTGACCGATATCGTCGCCGCCGACGGCATCCATCCCGCCACCCAACCTTGGCGCAGGGATCTTCTCCCGTCTTGACGCTGGCTTTATGCCGCCCCGCGTAAGTTCGCCTCCGAAGACCGATCTCGGAGGATGTTTTGACGCAGCTCGACCCCGGCACCCGGGAAGCACGCCCCAGGCACAGGTCCTGGCGCGACCTGCCCGCCTCACCGCCGCTGACCGACCAGATTCCGCCTCTCAGCCTCACCATCGACACCGCTGAGCCCCCGACGGTTGAGCTCACTGATGCTCCTGTCGTTGCGCCTCCTCCACCGGTCGAGCCCTTCCCCAAGCGGAGCAACGCCCGCTACTGGGCGATGGGCGGCGTCTTCGCCGCGTTGCTGGTTGGCGCCATCGCCATCGGGCTGTGGCTCGGCAACGGCGACGAGACCACGACACCGACACTGGCTGCCGGCGAGGTGAACAGCCCGGCGGATATCGCCATCGCGCTCGGACCGGCCGTCGTTCAGATCGACCTGTTCGGCGGTCTCGAAGCCGGCGGCGGCGTCGGCTCCGGCGTCATCTACGACACCGGAGGGCTCGTGCTCACCGCCCACCATGTCGTCGCATTCAGCGACGAGGTCCAGGTGAGGACCGCCGACGACCGCACCTTCACAGGCCGAGTCGTAGGGCGGGCTCCCGAACGTGACCTCGCGGTGGTTGCCCTGGTCGACGCCGACCAACTCATCGCGGCTCCCATCGCCGAACCCGGCTCAGTCGAGGTCGGGGAACCTGCCTACGCCTTGGGCAGCCCCTTCGGGTTCCAGCAGTCGTTTACCGCCGGCATCATCTCCGGGCTCGACCGTGAGCTTGACACGCCGGTCGGGCTGTTGACCGGCCTGATCCAGACCGACGCTCCGATCAACCCGGGCAACTCAGGCGGTCCGCTCGCCGACTCCGAGGCCAAGGTGATCGGAATCAACACGGCAATTGCCTCGACCTCCGGCGGCAACGACGGCGTCGGCTTTGCGGTGCCGGTCGAAGATTTCACCGACCTGCTCAACGAGGTTGATGCCAACGGTGGCACGGACGCCCCGACGGTACCGGCACCCGAGGATGCCGGCGGCTTGGGCGGCTTGATCCCGGGTCTCGACCAACTCCCCGGTCTCGACGAGACCCTCGACCAGCTGCTCGACGAGCTGCTCAACCCCGGCGGCACAGGCGGCCAGGGCCTCGACGAACTGCCGGGCCTCGACCAGATGCTCGACGAGATGCTCAACGAACTGTTCGGTACCAGCGGCACGGCACCGCAGGACCCCAGTCAGATCCCCGGTTTGGACCAGCTACTCGATGAGCTGTTCCGCCCCAGCCCGTCGCGACAGGACCTCGACGACCTGCCGACCCTCGACCAGTTGCTCGAGGACCTGTTCGGCGCCGGCACCGTGCCCTCGGAACTCGACCAGCTGCTCGACGACCTGTTCGGCATCCCGGCCCCGACGCCGACGCCCGAAGAAGGAAGCAACACATGACAACCACCGACCAACCCGTCCTCCCCCCATACCCGACGGCCTGGCCGGTCGAATCACTCCCCACCACCCAGCTTCGTGAGGTGCTCGCCGAACTGCAGAGAGTGATCGTCGGCCAAGAACGCGTCCTCGAACGCGTCATGGTGGCGCTGCTGGCGGGTGGACACTGCCTGCTTGAAGGAGTGCCCGGCCTGGGCAAGACCCTGACCGTGTCAACGCTGGCCAAGACCCTCGGCGGCACGTTCACCCGGATCCAGTTCACCCCGGACCTGCTGCCCTCCGACATCGTCGGCACCCGGGTGTATCGCCCGTCAACAGAGACCTTTGACGTCGAACTCGGCCCGGTGTTCGCCAACTTCGTGCTGACCGACGAGATCAACCGAGCACCGGCCAAGGTCCAATCAGCACTGCTCGAAGTGATGGCTGAGCGCCAGATCTCGCTCGGTGGGGTCACCCATCCGTTGCCGACGCCGTTCCTGGTGCTGGCCACGCAGAACCCAATCGAGTCTGAGGGCGTCTACCCACTGCCTGAGGCACAGCGTGACCGATTCCTGATGCGGATCCCCGTGGACTACCCGACCGCACAGGAGGAACACCACATCGTCGAACGTGCCAGCCGTCCCGCCGCAGAGCCGAGTCAGATCCTCTCGATCGAAGACATCCAGAACCTGCAAACCGCGGCGGCAGCCGTGTACGTGGACCCCGCGGTGCAGGACTACGCCATCCGGCTGGTGCTGGCTACTCGCCGGCCTGCCGAGTACGACGTGGAGATCGAGGGCATGCTTGCCTACGGAGCCAGCCCGCGGGCCAGCATCGGCCTGATCCACGCCGGGCGGGCCCTGGCACTGCTGCGGGGCCGCGATCACCTTCTCCCCCAGGACGTCTACGACGTTGCCTACGACGTGCTCAACCACCGCCTCGTGCTTTCGTTCGACGCCGTTGCCGACGGGGTGACCGTCGACGACGTGCTCGTGGAAGTGCTGACCACGGTGGAGGCACCCCGTCTGGCAACGTCCCAGCTGGCACCCAAAGCTGCTGCGGCCCGGAGCTGACGATGCCACGACGAGATTCCGGCGCACCCGCCGGCGTAGAGGAGCTGCCGAGTCCGCCCCGAGTGACGGCACCTTCGCAGGTGCCCCTCGACCGACTTCGGCTGACGGTGCTGCGCCGCATCAACGGTCTGCTGGCGGGCGACCATGCCGGGCTCTTTCCGGGGCACGGCACCGAACGTGGCGAAGCCCGGCCCTATGTGCCCGGTGACGATCCGCGCCACATCGACTGGGCGGTGACCGCCCGGACCCAAGAGCCCTATGTGCGTGACACGATCTCCGACCACGAACTGGAGCTGTGGATCGTGCTCGACACCTCCTCGAGCCTCGCGTTCGGGACGGGAAAGGCCACCAAACATGAGCTGGCGTGGTCGGCGGCCGGCGCCTTCGCCCTGCTGGCCTCCGACGGCGGCAACCGGGTCGGCGCGGTCCGCACTACCCCGGCTGCCAACCTCACCCGTCCTCTGCTCGTCCCGGCCCGCAGCGGCACCGGTCATGCCGGGGCGGTGCTTGCCGCGTTGCGCCGTCCACCCGTGGACGGCGAGGAGGGCGACCTCGAAGGCTCTATTGAACTGGTGCGCCGCGCCGCCCGACGCCGCGGGATGGCCGTCGTCATCTCCGACTTCCTCGGGAAACCGACCTGGGAGCGTCCGCTGCGGGCCCTCAGGCATCGTCACGAAGTGATCGCCGTTGAGGTGAGCGACCCCCGCGAGATCAGCCTGCCCGACGTTGGGCTGATCTCGGTGGTCGATCCCGAGACGGGTCGACGCCGCCTGATCGACACATCGAAAGCCAAGGTGCGCGAAAGCTACGACGAACTGGCCTCCGAGCGGAAGGCCGATGTGGCCAACCGGATGGCGAGCTGCGGCGCCGACCATCTGGCGCTCCAGACCGATCGGGACTGGGTGTTGGACTTTGTGCGGTTTGTGTCGGCTCGTAAGACCCGCATGCTCGCGGCAGGAAGGCCCTCGCGATGAATGACCTTGAATTCCTGGCCCCCGTTCGTCTGGCATTGCTGGTGATGCCACTGGCGTTGCTGGTTGGGTACGTGCTGGTGCAGGCAAGGCGCCGCAAGTATGCGCTGCGTTTCACCACGCTGGACATGCTGGATGAAGTGGCCCCCGACCGGTCGGGTTGGCGACGCCACCTCACCGCAGCCGGGCTCATATTGGCAGTGGTGGTTGCCACCTTGGCGTTTGCTCGCCCGGTGGTTGCCGGAGAGATCACCGAAGCTCAGCAGTTGGTGGTGCTGGCGATCGACACCTCGCTGTCGATGGAAGCCGAGGATGTCTCCCCGTCGCGAGCGGAAGCGGCTCGGGAGGCGGCCGGGGCGTTCTTGGACACCGTGCCCGAGGGGGTTGCCGTCGGCGTCGTTGGTTTCGACGGCCACGCCAGACTGCTCATCTCGCCCACAACCCGCCTCGATGCGGTGCGCCGGACGATCGAACGTGAACCCGGTCTCGGCGAAGGCACCGCGATCGGCGAGGCCGTGTTCCTGTCACTCGACGCGATCGACGATGCCGCGGTACGGGCCGAAAACGAGGACGCCGAGGGAGGCAGGCCGGTCGGGACCATCGTGCTGCTGTCCGACGGCGACACGACCCAGGGACGACCCAACGATGAGGCTGCTAGTGAGGCGAGGGATCGCGGCATCCCGGTGCACACGATCGCCTTCGGAACGGACACCGGGTACATCGAAGACCCGTTGGGTGGCCGCATCTCGGTTCCGGTCAACGAGCAGGCGTTGGAGCAGTTGGCCTACCAGACCGAAGGCCGCTCACTGAGTGCCGTAACGGCCGAACAGTTGAGCCAGATCTACGAGGACCTCGGCCGCAGCGTCCAGGTCGAGGAAGTCAATGTCGAGGTCACCGACTGGTTCGCCGGCATTGCGCTGCTGCTGCTGTGCGCTGCCGCGGCCGGTTCCCTGCTGTGGAGCGGTCGCCTGCCCTGACCCGGCACCCCATGCCCGCCGACCCGAAGGCGTGTCTCCGACACCCGCAGGTCCACGACCCGGCTGAAGTTCCCGGTTCCGCCTCGCATGTCCGCTGATGGCCGCCGGCGCGTGGTGGTGCGCTCTCGAATGTGACCTTCGGGTCTGACGCCAGGACCACCTCGATCCGACAATGGGTTCTAGGTGGCTGCTGAAGAAGTGGGGTTTTTTGGGTGGGGGTTGTGGACTTGATGTGAGTCTGGGGTGCTCGTCTGATCTGGCCCGACCTGGGGAG
>CAYXMJ010000164.1:0-6741 GCA_964465915.1 uncultured Acidimicrobiaceae bacterium | reverse complement strand
TCACCTGTGGTCTCGAGAGCGGGGACGGCGCGGCCTGCTCCGGGCGGCACGGCCGTGTATTGGCGAGCCTTGAGCACCAGCAGCGTGTCGAACCTCACGGGACCGACCGTTCCTTCGGCATCCTCCCAGTTGTGGAGGGCGCTGCCGTTGTAGCGCAGGTATTGATCCCCGTTGTAGACCCAGGTGACGTTGCTGGACTGGGACCAGTCGATGTTGATGGAGCGAGCCGGCGTGGTGCTCGGCGTCGGTTCACCGAACGTGAACCAACGTTTTGGGGTCTTGTCGGGGGCGTTGATCTGGTCGGCGGTGGTGCGCATCCCATCCGTGGCGCCAAAAAGGGTGCGTTCGCGAGCCCGTCCGTTGGATGGGATGCGGACGGTGTTGGGTGAGGACTCGCCGATGAACGGCACCTCGATGTAGTCGGCGATGGAGCGGATCCAGTACTGACCACCGGAGATCTGGAGGGTGGCCTCGAGCGGCTTGACGAGTGCGGGATCGGTAGGGCGCATCGAGCGGATCGGGCCGATGTAGTCGCTGTCGGTCTGGAGGAACATCGCGATGAACCGGGTGAGGCCGCCCTCGACGACGAGTTCGTAGACCGCGTCCGCTTCTTGGAGACCACTTTGCGGTCGGGCATCGGGATGGTTGTCGATCTTCACGGCGATCACCCGGCGGTCCACGCTGGCGGCGTCATCCACCGGAAGACCATTGAGCGGAGAGGCCGGCAGGGCGACCGGCTCGGTCGTCGTGGTGGTCGGGGCCGCGGTCGTTGGGGCCGCGGTGTTGGGCGCGACTGTGGTGACCGGCGGCAGGCTGGTGAGCGCCGTGGTCGTGGTGGGCTCCGAGTCATCGCCGCTGCAAGCGGAGGCGACTAGGAGAAGGGCGAGTGCGACCAGGACTGGTCGGATGTACTTCACGGGCGGGGAGTGTAACGACGGTTGGCGCCAATGCGACCCATATCTGCTGGAGAGTCACCTACGCTTGCGCGGATGGACCGAGTTGAGTTTGTGGCGACAGAGCTTGCCGCGCTGGCCGACACCGAGAAGGCTGCAGGCATGGCGGCCTACCTGAAGACGGACATGCCGTTCTACGGCGTCCAGAAGGGTCCGCGGACACCGGCGTTTCGCGAGATGAAACGGCGCTACCCGATCGACGACGATGCCGAATACGAATCCGCCGTGTTGGCGCTGTGGAGCCAACCGCATCGGGAGGAGAAGTACTTCGCCATCGGGATCGCGACCGGGTACCGAGAATTCATCACCTTCGATCGGGTGCCGCTCTACCGGCGACTCATCGTCGAGGGCGCATGGTGGGACTTCGTCGACGACGTGGCAGCTCGCTGCGTCGGGCCGGTGCTGCTCAACGAGCGGGAGGCGATGTCCCCGATCATCGAGGCCTGGAACCAGGACCCCGACATGTGGATCCGGCGCAGTTCGCTGCTTGCTCACCTCAAGCACAAGGCCGACACCGACTACGAGCAACTCTTCCGCCATTGCGTGGCGCTCGCCACCGAGAAGGAGTTCTTCATCCGCAAGGCGATCGGCTGGTCGTTGCGCGAGTACGCCAAGACGGCGCCAGATCGAGTGCGGGAGTTCGTGCTCGAGCACCGTGAGGAACTCTCCGGCCTCAGCTTCCGCGAGGCGACCAAACACCTCGAGGTCTAGGAAGCGGCTGAATCTGGCTAGTCGTCGTCTTCGACGGTATGAACCAGGTGCAGCGTTTCGACCACGGCGGCGGTGACTGCATTCTCCGACCATGGCATGGGACAACCGACGCCCCACGCCCACAGGTCGATCTGGTCTCGGTAGTGCGGCGAGAGCGGGTTGCCGGATTGTCCGCCCGGCAGTGAGAAGCGGCTGCGGTCCCAGTCGCCGACATCGACAGCCATGCGCAGTGAGGCGATGGCGGATGGGTTCCCCAGCGGTTCGAGCGGTGGCGCCCCAGATTGTGAGACCGTGGTGAAGTCGCCGCTCCACGGGATGGGGCCGATGTTGAAGACCTGGTCCATCGGCTTGCGTTCTCCGATGGGGTGGCGCAGCGTCAACGGTCGCACCGTGCCCCATTCCCAACCGTCCGGGTCGTCACCGAACCGGACCCGGAGCAAGGCATCGGCCACGGCGAGCGCGGCCGCCATCTCCTCATCCCAGTCCTCGAACCAGCCGTCCGGTCGTTCCCGCAGCAGCCGGACCAAGTGGCTGGTCCGCCCAAAAGCAAACAGGCTGTTGGCCACCAGGTCGGGGGCGAAGCCGCGCCCCAGAGCCGCTGCGGCCGACAGGGGAGCGCGCGCCAGGGCGACCCGGCGCTGCATCTCGGTGTTCCACAGCACGAACACCGATGCGGCCGCCGAGTGGCGGTGCATGTTGCCGTCCCAGTCGCGCAGCAACGCATAGGCGGCGGCCGAACTCGACCGCTGCCCGATGCCGAGCACGTGTTCGCGCAGATCACTCCACGCTGGCGTGATCGTGTCTAGCTGAGCGTGCAGGGTCGCAGCGACGTCCCAATCGTCGCGCGGGGCGAGGAGTTCGTTGATGCGGGTGATTCGGTACCCCTCGATCCAGTCGACGCTGAGGAAGGGGTCGTCGTCATCTTGGATCGGCCGGTTGTTGGCGGTGGCGATGTAGGCGGCGTCGGGGTTCTCCACCGATGGGAGGCGGGTCGAGTCGACGTAGTCGTCGTGCCAACCAGCGGCGAGGTCCCATCCGGCCAGGGGCAGCGCCCCGTTGCCGCTTTTGCGTAAAGGGATCTCGCCGATCATCTGCCAGCCGATGGTGCCGGCATCGTCGGCCAGGACCATGTTGAGCCCGGGCCCGTGCCATGCCGCCAGCGCCTCGCGGAACTCGGTGACGGTCTTCAGCCGTGGCGCGGTGAGTAGCGCGGTCACTCCCTGTGGCGCGAGCCAGGTCGCTGCCATCGAGAGCGAGGGCTCGGCGTGCGCGAGTCCGGGGCCGACGATGGGGCCGCGATTGGTAACGACAACGTCCTCAACGACAGGGTCGCCACCCTTGACTTCGATCAGTTCGTGGTGGACCTCGCACGGCACGAACTCGTCGCCCTCGCGCGCGGTACGGCCGTCGGGTCCGAGTTCCTCGACGAAGAGGTCGGTGTTGTCGAGCAGTCCGGCCGTGACTCCCCAGGCGACGTGTCCGTTGTGTCCAGCGGCGAATGCGGGGGTTGCGGCCAGGGTGGCGCCGGCGATGCTCCACTCGGGGGTCATCAGGTGCGCCAGATACCAGTGCGGGGGAAGGACCGGTGCCAGGTGAGGGTCGTTGGCCATGATCGGTCGCCCGGTGGCCGTCTTGGACCCTGCCACTGCCCAGTTGTTCGAGCCGCCGCCCAACCCCACCGTTGCCCGGAAGTGCTCCATGTCCTCCCGCAACCCGGTGGCGGCAGGCCCGGCCGGCACGCCCGGCGGGTTGGTTACCGGATGCCACTCGGGATAGGAGGGGTCGAGGTCGGCCAGGGCGGTCGGACCGTCTTGGGTGAGGATGGCCAGGCGAGCCAGTTCGGCGTCCCAGTTCGAGGCGAGCGAGAAGGCCATCAGGGCAAAGATGGCCAGGGAGTCGATCGCTTCAAACGGGAGAGGGTCGGCGCGCAGCAGCGAATACTCGTGTGCCTTCTTTGCCAGGCCCCGGGCCCGGCCGGCGTTGATCCCGGCTGCGAATGACTCGAGGCCCAGGCGTTCAACGTCGTCGCAGAGATGCATGGTCTCTTCCGCGGTGCGGCGGAACCCGATCCGGCGCGAGAGTCGGTCGATCGCCAAGGCGTCCTTGCCTGCCATCTCGCTTACCCTGCCTCGGGCGACTCGTGCCAGCATGTCGGTCTGGAAGGCGCGGTCCTGGCCTTGGCAAAAGCCGAGCGCAAACCAGGCATCAGCGTCGCTCTTGGCGTTGATGTGAGGTATGCCAAAACGATCGCGACCGATGGTGACCGGCTGCTCGAGACCGTCGACGGCCAACACGCCCTCGGTAACGGGGAGCCGGCGACCGAGCGCTGCCCGGAATGCTGTCTTGATCGGATTCATGTGCACCTCCGCGCCCGCAGGCTACGCCCCAGGCCGGGTGAGCAAAAATCGCCCGACGTTCCCGTTCTGGCGTGGCTGAGGTACCAGAAACCGCGCCCGAACCACGCAGGAACGGTCGGGGAGCGGCGGCTCTTATCATGGGCAGATGACGGACAACAACACGGACGACCGACGCAGCTACTGGAACGAGCGGTATGCCGAACGCGGCACGCTGTGGGGAGCCGACGCCAACCAGTTCGTGGTGCGGTACCTGTCGGATCTTCCGCCGGGAAGGGTGCTCGACCTGGCCAGTGGTCAGGGCCGCAACGCAGTGTGGCTGGCGGCTCGGGGCCACTCCGTCACCGCGGTCGACATTTCGGATGTCGCCGCCAAGCAAGCCGGCGAGGTGGCAGCCGAAGCTGGCGTCGAGGTCGACTTCGTGACGGCGGATCTGCTCAGCTGGGAGCCCGACCCCGCGGCCTTCGATCTGGTGTTGCTGTCGTATCTTCAGGTCCCGGCGGAGTTGCGGCGGGCCGTCCACGACAAGGCGATTCGGGCAGTGGCCCCGAGCGGCGTCGTCTTCGTCATTGCGCACCACCTCGACAATCTCGACCAGGGGGTTGGTGGGCCACCCGACCCCGATGTGCTGTTCACCGAGGACCAACTTGCGGGAGACTTCGCCGACCTCGATGTCGAGATCCTCGAGCGAGTGCTGCGTCACGTGGAGACCGAGGAAGCCAGTGGCGACGCCGTTGATGTCGCCATGCTGGCGCGCAAACCGGGGTGACGCGATGGCCCGACGGCCTCCCCAGTCAATGCCCGATGATGTTGCGCAAGAGCTGGACGTGCGGGGCGTGGTCGACGACTACGCAGCTCGGCCCCACTACCAGCGCAACGACTACCTCTCATGGATCGGGCGGGCCAAGCGTATGGAGACTCGGCGCAAGCGCATCGAGCAAATGCTCGACGAGCTTGATGCCGGCGGGGTCTACATGGGGATGGATCATCCGCCCAGCCGCAAGGCGTGACTGGCGCTCGGCCTACGCAACCCGCCGCAGAGGGAGTGGCCGGTAGCGGCACCAGATGACCCAGCCGATGGCGGCTGCCGGGATCGCTCCGAGGGCTCGGCTGTCGCCCGACGAAAAGGCGCGGTTGTCGCCGAGGACAAATACCTCGTTTGGTCCGAGCCGCCACGATCCGTCCGGCACGGTTGGGCCTGCCGCCCAGGGGTCGACGGGCTTCCCATCGACTCGGACTTTTCCAGCCGCGACCACCACCTGCTCACCCGGCAGACCAACCACCCGCTTGACCAGTTCGAAGCTCGGTCTCCCGGGGTGCTCGAACACAACGATGTCTCCTCGTTGCAGGGGCGCGGTTGCCCGGCGGGCAAGCACCCAATCGCCGGCGCCGAGGGCCGGCTGCATCGAGTGTTCGGCGATGGCGTATCGACGGAGGCGGCTCCTGGTCTGTGAGATGGCGACCACCACCAGCGTCACGATGGCGATTGCCGTGGCGGCGATGCGGGTTGTGGGACGGGAGTTCGACATCGGTCGGAGTCTATGGCTGTTGGGCCTGGCCGGTACCGTCGTTGAGCCGTGTAGGGTCAGGCGAGTTCCAGCAACCACTCATCAGGAGGTGACCGGTGGGTCTCTTCAGTCCGAACCGCGTAGCCCATGCGCACTGCGATCTGTTCTGCGGGGTCTACGACCCGGCGCAGGCCATGATCGAAGCAAAGTCCGTTCTCAACACCACGACGAAGTACCACGCATCCGACGATGAGGTCTTCCGAGCTCGCTGCATTTCCATCAAGGAGGAGCGCGCCGAGTTGGTCAAGCATCACCTCTCGGTGCTGTGGACCGACTTCTTCAAGCCGCACCACGTCGAGCAGTTCCCGAATCTCCACGATGTGTTCTGGATGGCGATGAAGCAAGCCGGCGACGCCAAGAAGTCGATGGATCCCGCCGTCTCGCAGTCGCTGATCGACCAAATCCAGACGATCTCCGACATGTTCTGGCAGACCGAAGAATCCAAAGCCACGGGCGTCTACCCCCCCAACTGAACCCAAGAGGGTTTTGGCGGATCTCAGCGCAGTATGTTGCGCTCATGTCCGCCAAAACCCTCTATGTCGGGGCGAAGCGGCGTGAGAGCAGGCTGCCGAGGCCTAAGGCCACGCCGGCAAATGTCGCGGTGCCCAGCAGCAGCGCCAGCAGGGCTGAGAAGAAGCCGGTTGGCAGCGCGCTCTGGATGGCGCCTGCGATTAGATAGGCGGCGCCGCCCCCGAACACCACGAGTGGCACAGCCCGCGCCGCAGGGTCGAGCACACGTCGCCAGCGGTGAGCGTGGTCGGGCTCGCGGTACCAAAGGACCGCCAGAGTCAGCGTGTAGGCCCCGAGTGCCAGCGTGGATGCCAGCGCGACACCCTCGATGGCGAACTCCCGCTGCAGGGTGAAGTAGAGCGGCACCGCCAGCAAAGCGGCAGCGGTGCCGACGATAACGGGCGTCCACATCTGGCGCCTGGCATAGAAGGCCCGGGTGATGACCATCAGAGCGCCCCAGACCGGGATCGCAAAGGCATAGAAGAAGAGCGCCGAGGCGGTTGCGTCGGTGTCGGCCGGGTTGAATTCGAAGCGTTCAAAGAGCACCCGAACGGTGGGAATGCTCAGCGCCACCAGAAGCGCGGCGGCGCCGATGCTGAGCGCCAGCACCCAGCGGAGCGCACGGTCAACGGTATCGGCCATCTG
>CAYXMJ010000163.1:0-6757 GCA_964465915.1 uncultured Acidimicrobiaceae bacterium | reverse complement strand
CCAACGGACCGGGAGAAGTCGGAGTGGTATCTGCAGCGCTACGTGCCGCACCTGCCGGCTGCCGGCGAGATGGTGCTGTTTGACCGGTCTTGGTACAACCGCCTCGGGGTCGAGCGGGTGATGGGGTTCTGCACCGATGACGAGTACGAGACCTTCCTGCGCCTCTGCCCTCCCTATGAGCAGGTGCTCGTCGACGACGGCATCATTCTGATCAAGTACTGGCTACATGTGAGCGACGACGAACAGGAGCGCCGGTTCCAGAAGCGCAATACCGACCCCCGCCGCCGCTGGAAGCTGAGCCCGATGGATTTGGAGTCCCGAGCTCGCTGGGTGGATTACTCGAGGGCACGCGACGTGATGCTGGAGCACACCCACACAGAGTGGGCGCCCTGGACGGTCGCCGACATGAACGTCAAGCGAGTGGGTCGGCTCAACATCATCCACGACTTGCTCGACCGGATCCCTTACGACGACCTGACCCCGCCGCCACTCGATATGCCGGAACGCCAACCGCCGGGGGACTACACGGCCCCCGACTGGAGCGACCTGTTCATCCCAGCGGTGTATTCGGACTGAGCCACAGCCTGCCTCGCGTTTGTACGTACACTTGGGGAACGCCGACGTCGTAGGGGTCGTTGCAACACTCGATGGTTCGAACGCTGCTAACCATGGCCGCCTCAGTCGTGGCCCTCGTCGGCATCTTGCCGGCGCCTGCAGTTGCGGCAGAAGCGCCGTTCGAACCCGAGGCGCTTGCCGCTAGGAGCTGTCGCCCTCGACTCGACATTTCCGCCCCCGGCCGGGAGGTCCCTCCCCTGCCGTTGCTCGCCGCCATCAACGAGCGCCTCGCAGATGAGCGTCTGGACGGCGCCGGGCTAGGGCTCTCGTTGTGGATCGAAGGCTACGGCGAGGTCGAGGCGGTGGCAGCCGACCTGCGGCTGAAGCCTGCCAGCAATCAGAAGCTGCTGACGGCGATGACCGCGTTCGAGGTCTTGGGGCCCGACCACCGGCTCGAGACCCAGGTGATGACGACTGGTTCGCTCGTCAATGGCGTGCTGGATGGTGACGTCTACCTCGTGGGAGGCGGTGACGCAACGCTGGCGTCCCGCGGCGATCACTCCCTGGCAACCCTGGCCGCCGGACTCAGAACCGCCGGATTCGAACGGATTACCGGGCGCGTTCTGGGGGACGAGAGTCGATTTGATGACCTGCGCCAGGCCAACGGCTGGCGGGAGTACAACATCCCGCTGTCGATGGGCAGCTTGTCGGCGCTCACCGTCGACGAGAACCGGTACCGCGCCGACTGGCCCTTCATCGAAGAGCCGACGCCGCACAACGCCGCCAGGTTTGGGACCGCATTGCGTGAGGCCGGTATTGCCGTCGCCGGCGTCGCGGCAGAGGGACTCGCACCGGGCGATGCAGTGGTCGTGGCCAAGCTGCTGTCGCCCCCTGTCGTCGAACTCGTCGCGGAGATGCTCACGGAATCCGACAACATGATCGCCGAGCTGTTGACGAAGGAGATCGGGCTCGCCGCGTCGGAAACCGGTTCGACGGCGGCGGGCGTCGCCGCGATGCGAGAAGTCGTGAGCCGTTTCTGCCTCCCCAACAGCACCCTGCAGCACGACGGCTCGGGGCTCAGCCACGCCAATGCCCGTTCGGCACGTGGCTGGCGGTCACTGCTGCAGGCGGCGCAGGACCGTCCCTGGTGGAATCAGTTCGTCGATGGACTCGCCATCGCCGCCGAGACGGGCACGTTGCGCCGCCGCTTCGTCGAGACGGCGGCTGCCGGCAACCTTCGTGGAAAGACCGGTACCATCACCGGAATTCGAGCGCTGAGCGGCATCATGACCACGGCCGGAGGACGCCGGGTGTTCCTCTCCGCCATCGTGGATGACGACACCAACCCACGGGCTGCGATGTCCGCAATCGACGACCTTCTCATCGCCGTCGCCGAGGACGAGTCGTAGCGGTCGTCGGCGAGCGGTCTGTCCTCACAGCCGCAGGTCGACCAGGAAAGCGCCGAGCTTGGTTTCGTAGCGAACCCGATCGGCGTTCCAGCTCCTGACGTGATCGGCTCCGGGGAAGATCACGAGTTCGATGAGGGACGGGTTGGTCGTCGCGAAGTCTTCGGAGACCGAGAGGGGCACGGTGCCGTCTTCGTCGCCGTGGATGACCAGCGTTGGGACGGTCAGAGTTGCCCCGTCGTCGATGTAGTCGATTTCCTCCCAGCCGACGTCGAAGCGGAGGTCGGCGATCGCCATGGCAACGGCGGTGAGGGAGTCGGGAACGGCAAACGGCAGTCCTGGGATCAGGGTGGTGTCTTGTGCCTCGACTTTCACCGCCCGCCCGAAGTCGAGGTTTGGTGAGTCGAAGAAGATAGCGACGACACTTGCGGCGAGGTCGGACTGCTCGAGGAACGCCATCGCACCGGTGGCGCCAGTGCTGTAGCCGGCCAGGATCACCTGCTCGGCGCCGTTGTCCATGGCAAAGCGGACCGCACCCTCGATCTCCTGCCACTCGGTGCGCCCGAACCGGTAGAGGCCACTGGGGTCGGCCGGTGCCCCGGGATCGTTGCGCAGTTCGATCACGAGGGAGTCGACGCCGGACTGGTGGAAGGTGGCGAGGGGCCGGATTGCCTCGCGCCGGTCGGTTCGCCAGCCGTGGGCGTGGACCGCCCAGGTTGTGGCGGGTTCGTCGGCTGCGGGCACGTACCACGCCTCAAAATCGCCGAGGGGGCTCTGGTATTGCACATTCTCGAAGGCGAGGCCGGCGTCGGTCGGGTCGGTCTGGTAGTACCAGGAGTCGAGGTCGACCTCGTCGGGGCTCAGCGGCGGTGTCGTCCCGGCGGCGTGTGCGAAGGGTCGCCGGACGCCGGCTGCGGTGATGGACTCCACATCGGCGACAACGCCGTAGCCGTCCTCCCAGATCAACGCGTACTCACCGGGGTCGTCGATTGCCTCATCGCCGCCGGCCAGTACCACGGCTTCATCGTCGATGTCCTCGATCGTGACGTCGTAGTTGCGTTCCGGCGGCTTCGGATCGAGGCCCCCGGCTTTGATCCGTCCCGAGAAGTACCAGCCACCGCCGAGATAGAACAACGCCAGGAGCACCGCCAGTGTGACGAGAGACCAGCGCAGCCAGTGACGCTTCTTCAGACGTTGCGGGCTCGAAATCATGGCGACGCCTCCTCGGAACGCTGAGCGTGGCGTTGGTCTCACTCCCAACATACGACCATCAATCGAAGGTGGGTATGGGGGATGTCCCCCTATGTCTCGATCGAGGCCACACGCGACGACACCATGACGACGGTGCCGTCATGGTGTCTGCCGCGGCTGGGATTGTGTCGGATATCGGGGCGGGATCAGGCCTTGGTCGACTCTTCGGTCTGCCGGTTCTCTTCCTCCTCGAGGTAGCGCTGATACCTGCGGCTCTGGCCTCCGTTGCTGTCGAGCAGGTAGGCCGCCACATGGAAGGCGAGCCCGATGCCCCAGCCGAGGGTGACCCAGTAGGCCCAGTCGACGCCACCTTGCGTCAGGTCGATCGCCCATAGGAACCCATTCACGATCACGAACGTCGCTACGTGCCACATCAAGTCGGTGTAGCTCTTCACCCTCTTGTCGGCCCGCTCCTGGGGTGTGCTGGTGGTTGCGTCTGCCATCTCCGGCTCCTTCTTCCTTGTCTGCACCGCCATCGTCTGCCTTCAGGGGCCTGTTGCCTAGTCGGCCAAAGGTCGGTTTCTTCATATCAGCCATTTGGTGGATGTCGATAGGGCCGGTCGACCGATACCTTCACGCGGCTCGTCCCCCCATGCTGTCCGCACAGGGCGAAGGAGCACTCATGGCAATCATTGAGGTCAGCGATCTCAGCAAGACGTACGACGGCATCGCTGTGGTCGACGGCGTCTCCTTCAGCGTTGAGGCGGGTGAGACCTTCGGGATCGTCGGTCCGAACGGCGCCGGCAAGACGACCACGGTTGAGTCGGTCGAGGGTCTGCGGCAACCCGACGGCGGGTCGATCGAGGTGCTCGGCCTCGACCCGGTCCAGGATCGGTTCGAGATCACCCAACGGGTCGGAGCGCAACTCCAGGAGAGCCGGCTCCAGGACAAGATCAAGGTGGGGGAGGCGCTCGAGCTCTACGCGTCGTTCTATCGCGATCCGGCCGATTGGCACAAACTGCTGGATCGTCTCGGCCTCGGGGGCAAGGTCAACTCCAAGTACGCCAGCTTGTCGGGCGGGCAGAAGCAACGGCTCGCCGTCGCGCTGGCGTTGGTGGGGTCCCCCGAAGTCGCCATCCTCGACGAGCTCACCACTGGTCTCGACCCCGCCGCGCGGCGTTCCGTCTGGGAGACGATCGAGCAGATCAAGGCCTCGGGCGTCACCGTGGTCCTGGTCACACATTTCATGGAGGAGGCCGAGCGGCTATGCGACCGGATCATGGTGATGGACCGGGGCCGCGTCGTTGCCACCGACTCACCCGCCGGGCTGATCGGGAGGGTCGGCTCAGAGCAGCGGTTGCGCTTCCGGCCTTCGGAACCTGTCGCCGACGAGGACTTCATGGCTCTGCCTGAGGTGGTGTCCGTAGCGCACGATGGATCTCAGATCGTCATCACCGGGACCGGCAATGTCGTGCACGCGGTGACGGCGCTGTTGGCGCGCAGGAGGGTGATTGCCGAGGAGCTCCGCATCGAGCAGAGCAACCTCGAGGATGCGTACCTCGCGCTCACGAACCAGGACGCCACATCCATCACGGCGGAGGAGGAGAACTGATGGCTGCGACCATGCAACTCACCAAAGTCGAGAGCAAGCTGTTCGTTCGGGATCCGATTGCGCTGTTCTTCGGGCTCGTCTTTCCCGGGCTGCTCTTGCTGGCGTTGGGGCTGTTCTACCCGGGCTTTGACGAACCGGCGGCCGACCTCGACGGGGCGCGCTACATCGACGTCTATGCGCCGATCGTGCTCGTTCTCGGTCTGGCGACGCTTGGTCTTGTGACGCTGCCGCCGATCCTCGGCACCTATCGGCAGTTCGGGATTCTGCGGCGACTACGCACCACACCGGTGCATCCGGCCCGGCTGCTCACCGCGCAGCTCGTTGTCCATCTCGGCGTGGCCATCGTTGCTGCGGCCATCACGATTCTGATCGCCAAGTTCGTCTTCGATGTGCCGTTCCCGCAGAGCCCGCTGTGGTTCGCACTCTCGTTCCTGCTCGCCGCCCTCTCCATATTCGCGATCGGCTTGCTGGTCGGCGCCCTCGCCCGTACCACCGTGGCGGCCCAGGCCATCGGCATGGGCATCTACTTCCCGATGCTCTTCTTTGCCGGCGTCTGGATTCCACGTTCGGTGATGTCGGACGGCCTATTGACGGTGAGTGACCTGACGCCTCTGGGATCGGCGGTTCAGGCTCTCGAGGATTCCTGGTTCGGGATCACCCCCAGCGCCACGAACCTGCTGGTCATGCTGGTCTATGGCGTCGTGCTCGGCGCGATCGCAGTTCGGGCTTTCCGCTGGGAGTGAGGAACACCAGATGGCGGTGGTTGCTCGCCCTGTAGGGTGAGCGCGAGATCGGAGTAGGCATGGACGAAACGCCGTCGGAGGCTGACCACGCAGAGCCGTTGTCCGAGTGGACGTCCTGGGAGCGTTGGGTCAACTCGTTTTTCGTCTGGGTTCCGTACGCAACGCTCGCCGCCTCGCTGGTACTGGCGCAGGTCGGAGACCACACCGGCACCGATCGTCTCGTGGTTGTGGGGTTGACGCTGGTCGCAGCCGCGTGGACGTGGTTGACCTTCACTCGGCTCGGGCCACCGACCCGGGTGGCGCAATGGTCGCTGCGGCTCTACTTCGTTGGCTTTGTCGTCATCGCCGCAGTGCTGGTCGTCCGTCAGCCCATCTATCTCGTGTACGGCATCACAGGGTTCTTTCACGGCGCCCTGCTCCGTCCCTGGCCGCTTGCATTCGCCGGGATCGGAGCCACCGGGTTGGTCATTCACTCGCACATCGTGACGACGGAATCCACGGCGGGAACGTGGGCCATCTACCTCGGGGTCGTGGTCGTTCAGACGCTGGCCGTTGGGTTCGGGCTCTATGCGGGCGAGAAGATCACCGAGATCGCCGAGGAGCGCCGCGAGACGCTCGAGGAGCTGGAGTTGGCGATGGCAGAGAACGCCGGACTTCACGACCAACTCGTCGCCCAAGCACGGGAAGCCGGCGTCCTCGACGAGCGCCAGCGGATGGCACGGGAGATCCACGACACCATTGCTCAGGGCCTGACCGGCGTCATCACTCAGATTGAAGCGGTGAACCAGTCTTGGAACGACGAGGACGAGATGAGGCGGCACCTGAACACGGCATCCGATCTGGCTCGGGAGAGCCTGGCCGATGCGAGACGTTCGGTCCAGGCGATGCGACCGGCGCCGCTCGACGACAGCAGGCTGCCTGAGGCCATCGGCGAGGTTGCCGCACGCTGGTCGGAGCAGACGGGGGTAGCGGTCGCCTATGCGACCGTGGGGGATCGGCATCTGTTGCGACCTGAAGTGGAGGTGACGTTGCTGCGGGCAGCCCAAGAGGGACTGGCCAATGTCGCCAAACATGCGGCGGCGTCACGAGTGGGCATCACTCTCACGTTCATGGACAACTCGGTGAGCCTCGACGTGCGCGACGACGGCACCGGGTTCGATCCTCGCACGACCGTCGGCGAGGCGAGTTTTGGGCTTGCCGCCATGAAGCAACGGGTGGCCGATCTCGAGGGCGAACTGGAGCTCGAGTCG
>CAYXMJ010000162.1:0-6817 GCA_964465915.1 uncultured Acidimicrobiaceae bacterium | reverse complement strand
AAAGAAGGTGACTCTGGGCAGGAACGCGTCAGGGAACACATTCTGCTGTTCGATGGCCAGCATCATGCCTCCGATACCACCGAGCGCTCCACCGATCATCAAGGACTGCAGCTTGTAGCCGAAGACGTTCTTTCCCAGACTTCGAACGGCATCTTCATCCTCGCGAATCGCTCGGATGGCGCGGCCCCAAGGGCTCTTGATCAACAGCGCAACGAACACGACGGCGAGTCCCACGACGGCCCACGACACCACCATCACCCACAGCTGGCGTCCGCGGAACGCAAAGTCCCCAATTCCATAGGTCGACCCGGCGTCGAAGGGATTGAGTTCGAAGAAGGCATCGGCAAAGCCTTGGATTCCAAAGACGCTGCTGGTGAGTGGGTTCGCCCAGCTCGACCGGACCAGCAGGCGCAGAATCTCGGCAGCAGAGATCGTGACAATTGCGAGGTAGTCGGCGCGGAGGCGGAGGGTCGGAACGCCGAGGATCAGACCGAGCACGACCGCGGCCAGGATCCCCACCAGGATTCCCAACCAGAGCGATCCACCGAAGTCAACGGTGATTGCCATCCCGTAGGCACCAACCATCATGAATCCGACATGTCCGAAGTTGAGCAACCCGGTGTAGCCGAACTGGAGATTCAGCCCGATCGCCGACACGGCGTAGGCGGCGGCAACCGGCCCAATTGCAGCCCGCAGCGCGTCGATGAAGATGCCGCCGATGTCCATCAGCCGATCCTCTCCCTCGAGCCGAGAATGCCCTGGGGCCGCAACAGGAGCATCAGGATCAGGACGCCCAGTCCAATCGCCGTCTTGAATTCGCTATCGAACCAAAACGTGCTGACTTCCACAACGAGTCCGACGATGAAACCGCCGACCATTGCTCCGTACGCGCTCCCGAGGCCACCGAGGACGACTGCGGCGAAGATCAACAGCAGCAGCCGGAAGCCCATGTCGAACTGAATCTGCTCGGAGACACCAAAGAATATGCCCCCGATCGCCGCCAATCCACCGCCGACGAGCCACGTCGTCAGGATCACGCCGTCGACGTTGATACCCGACGACTCGGCCAAGTCCTTGTTGTCGGCAACTGCCCGCATCGCCGTGCCCATCTTGGTGCGCTCGAGAAACAGACCGACCAGCACCAGGATGACGACCGAAACCAGGATGATGACGATGTTCTTGGGAACTGTCGAGATGCCGAGGAACTCCACCTCGGTTTGCACGGCGTAGTCGACATAGGGCCGCGGCTCGCCGTTGAACAGAATCAGGATGAAGTTGCGGAGCGCAAACGAGAGCCCGATCGAGATCACCATCATCGCGATCAGGCCGGTGCCGCGACGCCGCAGCGGCCGCCACAGCCAGAGCTCCTGAGCGCCTCCGAGACCGGCCCCCAGCAGGATGGCCGGAAAGGCTGCGATCCACAGGGGCCACTGTGGCCCCAGGACCGAGACGTGGAAGAAGAACGCAATCACGGCCCCCAAGGCCACCATCTCGCCGTGGGAGAAGTTGACCAACCCGGTAACGCCGTAGATGAGCGACAACCCGATGGCTGATATGGCGATAATGGCGCCAAGCTTGAGGCCGAGCACTACAAGATCAACGAAGCGTTCGAACGAAGAAACGGTTGAGACTGAGCCCGGTCCTAATTGGAATCGGACAGTCTTCTGCTGTCCCTCACGCACCGCAACCTCGGGAAGCGTCGCGGCGTCGGGTTCCGTCAGGGCGACCCCATCGGGCAATGTGGTCGCGTCAACGGTCACCTGATAAACGCCCTCACCGGGGACGGCAACGAGCCACTCGCCCGCGTCGTCGCTCACGGCTGAGCCGATCTCCGTGCCATCTTGAGTCACCACGATGGTCACTCCACCCACCGGTACGCGGTCCTCACCGTCGATGGCTTCGAGCCTGCCCTTGATGGCGCTGCCTTCGTCCTGTGCCGCCGCCACGGCGAGTGGGGCGAGGACGAGCAACATCATCACCACGGCGAGAACTCGGGGGATTTGTCGCACGGCTTTCACAGGTCCGGGGAGTCTAGGTTGCTGGCCCGGGCGCCGCCCGAACGGGCGAAACGGGATTGCGTGAGGGGAGCGCGGCGCGGACGCGCTCCCCTACGGCTCGACCACTTCGACATCGTCGAAGTTGGCCCGGTAGGTCCGCTTGCTGTTGGCGCCGAGTTGCACCTGCCCGATCGGATTGGTGCCGTTGTTGGCGTTCCACGACAGGATGGGCGTGCCATCGAGGCTCAGGTCATAGGTGCCATTCACGCCGGAGGTCGCACACAACTCGAGGTCGTGCCATAGGCGCCGACTCATCGTCGTGTTCGAGCGTTTCGCGGTGCCGGACACGTCGGATCTCAGCCACAGTTCGTTCTTCGCCAGGTTGACGTATACCCGACCAATGCCCTCGTTCGCCGCCGTCTTGAACCTGATCAACGAGATACGGCCCGAGCCGGAGGCCACCCGCACGCTCGCCGCGGCACAGGCTGCACCGTAGCTACCACCGAGCTTCGCCTTGATGAAGCGCTTGTTCCCACTCGCCGCGGCGCGAGCGCTCGGCGGGCCGCTGTGGTCGCCTCGGGTCGAATCAAGGGTGACTCCGACAACACGGTTCCATTTGTCCAAACCCTCCCCGAAGTCGTCGCTGAAGATGACCGGGTCGCCGGCTTCGCCGCAATCGATCGTCCCGGTCCCCGGCACCCCACCGCTCGAGATGACGTTGCCGGCCACATTCCTGAACGCGAAGTCGATGGCGGTGGCTCTCCCTCCGGCCCCCCCAACATTTGTCATGTACAGCGCGCCCGGCGTCTTGGTCTTCTGCCAGACGTTGCGGGGGTCGGTGGCCACCACAGAAGTCATAGCGTGCCCGCCCGAGCCCGAGATGATCTCCCACATGGTCGAGTCGGCCTGATTGGCGTTCAGCCGGCCGTCCAGGGGCCCGTAGACTTCCATGTTGTGCGTGTGCCCGTTGAGAACGAGGTCGCCGCCGTTGTCGGCAAGGAGCTCCCAGATCGTCCGCATTGCGCCACTATTGGTGACGGAGCTCAACACGGGCTTGTGCCAGAAGGCGACAACACACGCGTGCGTATTGGCGGCAAGCGTCTGCTGGACGAATTGATACTGCGGTGAACCGGCTCCACACCCGCCGACCAGGTCACATTCACTGTTCAGGTTGAGGTAGCGCACCCCGCCGTAGACGAACGTGTCCCAATCGGGTTTGCCGTGCCAGTAGTTTCGGTACGCTACGGGATTGTGCGCTTCGTGGTTTCCAAGCGTGGGCTGGGTCCAGGCTGCAAGCGCACCCCACTTCGCACCATCTCCCGGACCGTCGAATGAGGCCCTGCCGTAGTTGTAGTCCCACTCGGCCTTGGTGCCGCGCTCGTACATGTCGCCCAGGTAGAGCAACACCTCAGCCCCAGATGCCTCCACCGACGCTGCCAGGGCGTTGCTGCTGCTGCCACCGTCGGCAGAGTCGCCGATTGCCACGACCTCGGGATCGCCGCCCCCGCGCGGTCGCGGTTCGAATAGCGACTCCCAATCCTTTGGGTTCTTCGGGACCTTCGTGTCGTTACCGTTCTCAAGGGTGAGCTGCATCGAGATCGGCTCACCGTAGGTTCGGGCCGGCCGCTCGACTCGCACATTGAGCCACTTCGTGGCGTCGCGATACTGATCGGTCCGCCACACGAACTCCCATGGTGCTTCGAAGTCGGTGAGGAGATCCTTGGTTGTCGTCGCCTTCCCTCCCCAGGAGAAGTCCATGGCGTAGATGAATCCCGGGTCGCCGTTCACCGTCACCTTGATGAGCTGGTCGCCGGTCAAGGTCTCAGAAGGGGCTTCGAGACACAAGCTCACGCCATCGGATGTACCGCACACCTCTTGCGTGCCACCCGCCTGGACAGTTATCGGGTTGGATTTCGGACTCAGGCTGCTGGTATTCGGACCGTCCGAAGCTCTGACCCGATACGTGTGGACGGACCCACCGGCAAGGCCGGAATCGGTGTAACTGACGGTCGTTGTCGAGGCACTCGACACCGTCCCGACCGGCGATCCGCCGCCATCGCGGTATATCCGATAGGTGAGCGTGGCGGCTTGGTCGTCGGTCGATGCTGCCCAGGTCAAGTCGATCGTCGAGTTCGAGGTTGAGACGCCGCTGGGCTTGCCCGGCGTGGTGGGAGCCGAGGTGTCGGCGCCGAGCGAGAACTGGGCGAATCCCGCCTGCTCCTCACCGTTGATCGTGAGGAAGTCGCCTCCGATACCCAATTTCGTCGCCGAAGCCGCAATGGCGTAGAGGCCCGGCGTGCTGTTGGCGCTCGGGTTCCACGATTGGACCGACGCATTCGAGAGACTGATCGCAGCGACATGTTTGCGGTAAACCCCGGTGTCGTCGGGCGACGGCCCGGCGTGTACGCCCCCGGCGTAGTCGAAGTGGCCGCCGACCACCAGGGCATCCCCAACGATCGCACAATCGTTGGTGCCACCGTCGGTCGTCGCGATCCATCCGGTGTCGTAGCGGCCGGTCGTCGGGTTGACCGCGGCCAGGTTGGGTGAGGAATGGCGATTGGCCCCAACGCCCAGCGCCCAGAAGTCGCCACAGAAATAGACCCGATTGCTCGTGGAGACTATCTCGGAGACGATGTTGGTCGATGGCTTGTTCCCCAAAGTGAGCACGTTGGGATCGAAGGCCCGCACCGCGCCGGTCACGGCGTCGACCGCGGCAACGTTGTTGCGCGAAATCCCGTTGACGTGGGCGAAAGAACCGGAGAAGTAGAGGGTCGACTCGTCAGGCGACAGGTCGAGGCCCAGGATGCTGGGCCAACAGCGCCCGGGACAGTAGATCGGCGTGACCTGGGTCACCTGAGGGGACCAACTCATCAGGGCGCCGCTGTTGTCCATGTCGAAGGCGGCCAGCATGTTGCGAGTGGCAGGCCCAACCTTCTTGAACAGACCGCCCGCATACAGGACCGACCCGTCCTCGGTGACTTCGAGAGCGTTCACCGGGGCGTACGGCTGCGGGCGCCACCCATGGACCGCACCGGTTACGGCGTTGACTTGGGCGAGCCGGGGACGGCTCAGCCCGTCGACGTGAGTGAACTCCCCACCGACGTAGAGCTTCGAGCCGTCGGGCGAGATCTCCAGCGAGCGCACTTCAGCGCGGGCGCCGTCCTGAGTGAATGCTGGAGCGAAGGACCCAATGATGTCGCCGGTGGCGGCATCGAGCGCCATGAGTCCGCGGCGGGTGACCTTGGCGCCACCCTCGTCTGCCGGCGGCTTGGCCTCGATGAAGTTGCCCCCAACGAAGACCATGCCCGCGCTGGTGCCTTTGCCGTAGACGATGGCGTTGACGCGCCCGGTCGGGTTCTTCGTCCCGACGAACTGTCCGACAGTCTGCCAAGTCGAGTCTGGGTTTCTGGGAGGCGAGATGGCCACAGCCGTCGACGCAAAGACCACGATCGACATCGTGATCATCGCCACAACCCCAAATGCCAGCCCGGCCCGATACGTCCTGCCGCGCACAGAACACCTCCCCCTGTATGCCTTCCATTCAGCTTACGATGGGCGGGATTGCAGAGCCAGGGCATTCTGCGCCACCCAAGTTGACTAGCCCCCGCCCGACGCCGCCACCGTCGGCGATAGTATCCCACGGGCCGTTTCGATGACAGAAAGGCGGCAGATGCGAAGCCCGTCGGTACTTGAGCCGCTGAGCCGCCCCTCATCGTTCTGGGACAGCTACCTGACCCTCCTCGGTGTCCTCACCTGCTCTTTGGTGTTGTTCCCGTTCGTCAGCGGCAATCCGCTGATTTGGGCCGCAAAGGTCGCTCTTGTCGTGGCTGCCATCGTCATCTCATACCGGGCGTCACGCTCCGATGCCGGGGTCGTCCGGTGGGTCACCGTTGGTGCATTGGCCCTCGGAGTGATCCTGGTTGCAGCGGTGTCCTCTTCGAGCGACAGCGTTCGCGGGCTGGTCAACCTGGCGCTCGCCGCCCTGATCGGGTCGGGGCCAATCGTCATCCTGCGCCATGTCTACACCCAACCTAGGGTGACAACAAGCGACGTAGTGGGCGCACTGGACGCCTATGTCGAACTGGGCTTCTTCTTCACATTCTTGTACAGCGCCGTTGACCACTTCTCGGCCGAACCGTTCTTCAACCAGGTCACCGATCCGCCGCTGTTCGACTATGCCTACTTCAGCTTCGTCACGATGACCTCGCTCGGTTACGGGGACCTCAGCCCTGCCCTCGCCGTCGGCAAAGGTCTCGTGATCGTTGAAGTTCTGTTCGGATCGATCTTCCTGGTCGTCCTCGTGGCACGACTGGTCGGCAACCTTGGCAAGGAACGGGCTATCCGTCCCGGCCGGGACGAGGCCGGAAACGCCGATGACGAGCCGGGCGCAGGCTGACTCAGGTTCGTTCGAAGCCGAGCACTCGGTACTTCTCAGCCTGGAAGTCATCTTCCGAGATCGCCCCGCTTTCCCGCTTGGTCTCGAGCGCCTCGAGCTCAGACGCGACGGATCGCGTCCCCTCCTGCCCGACCGCATCGTCACGCGTTGGCAACGACGCGTCGTGGGGTCGCACGAAGAAGTAGACGAGTAGTCCGAGGATCGGGAGTATCAAGATGAACAGGATCCAGAAGACCTTGGCGAGGCCCGGCATATCCTTCCGCCTCAGCGCATCGAGCGCACCTACGATCCACAGGAACAGCAGCGGGAGTGCCACGAGTACCACCCAGACTGGGTCCATGCGTGTCTCCTCCTCAGACCGGTCAGAACCCTAGTGGTGCGTCGCAGAAATACTCGTCGTGTCTCTCCGGTCCTCGACGCCCCC
>CAYXMJ010000161.1:0-6924 GCA_964465915.1 uncultured Acidimicrobiaceae bacterium | reverse complement strand
CTCACCGACGACGTCAATCGTCTCGTTCGACTCCAATAGGGCGCGCAGACCTTGCCGCACAACCTCGTGGTCGTCGACGAGCAAGACTCGCAACGTGTCGGTATTCATCCTCGCTGGTCAACCTAACGGCCACGATGGTCACAGCAGGGGGGTCTTATGGCCCATTCTGACAGTACCCGCAGTCCCACCCGGAAGCCACCCGCCCCCAAACTCCGTTAGCCTCCCTGCCATGGATGTGACCCCGCTGCCGGCGGATCGCTTCCGGCAGCTCGTCGAAGGGGCCGCCGCGGTCGCCGGCCAGACCGACCTCACCTCGGTCTTGTACACCACCATCGAGACGGCCATGGAGCTCACCGGCGCCCAATATGGTGCGCTCGGAGTCCTCGACGAGGACGGCGGGCTCCTCGAATTCCTCCATCTCGGGCTCCCGCCGGAGGCTGCCGAAGCCATTGGACACGAGCCGGAAGGCCTCGGGCTCCTCGGAATGCTCACCCGCAAGGCACAAACGGTGCGAACCGACAGCATCGCCGATCACCCGGATTCTGTCGGCTTTCCGCCGCATCACCCCACCATGGAGACGTTCCTCGGGGTGCCCGTCCGGCTCGGCTCCGAGGTCTACGGCAACCTCTACCTCACCGAGAAGGAACAAGGATTCTCCATCCAGGACGAGCGGTTGGTCGAGGGGATTGCCGTCATCGCGGGGTCCGCCATCAACACGGCACGAATGCAACGGCGGCTGCGCCGCCTCGCCATCGTCGAGGATCGGGAACGGATCGCGCGCGACCTGCACGACGCCATCATCCAGGATCTCTTCGCCGTTGGGCTCTCGCTGCAGGCACAGACCCAGAAGGTGGTTGAGCCGGAAGTTGCCAAGGTCATCGCCGAGACGGTCGAGCGGCTCGACGAGACCATTGCCTCGCTGCGTCGGTTCATCTTCGACCTGCGCCCCCCGGTGTGGTCGCGGCGCGACCTGCGCGCTGAGGTGTCGGATCTCATCGGCCACCTCGCCGAGCCGTATCCGACCGTCGCTCAGATGACCTTCGATGGACAGCTCGACGATCTGCCCCCGACCATGGTCGATGACGCCCTGCAATTGATCAGCGAAGCCGTCAGCAATGCCTTGCGCCACGCCAACACCGACCACATCCACGTCTCGATTCAGCGCGATCGCGACGAGATCATGCTCAGCGTGGTCGATGAAGGCACCGGGTTTGACCCAACCGCACCCACCGCCGGAATGGGCCTCGAAAACATCAGGACCCGTGCCTCGCGCGCCGGCGGCGAAGCCACCGTGGTGAGTGCAACCGGCACCGGCACAACGGTGAGGATCCGGATCCCGGTCTAGTAGGGAAGGGTCGAACGGACCCGCCGCTCGCGGAATCAGGCTTAACTGTGCCCATGAAGTACGTCTGGGGCTTTGACGAAGCGAGCACCGACCCAGAGTTGATCGGCGACCGCGGCCGATCGTTGACCGAGATGACCGCGCTGGGTCTGCGGGTTCCCCCAGGCTGCAGCATCAGTGCCGTTGCCTGCCGCCGCTTCCTGCAGACCGGAGACCTTCCCGGCGACACCTGGGACCAGGTAGTGACTCACCTCGAGCGGGTCGCCGCTTCCCACGCCCGGCCGCCGCTGCTGGCCGTCCGCTCCAGCCCTTCGGTGCCGATGCCGGGGGTGATGGGAACCGTGCTCTACGTCGGCGTGACCGATGACTCGTACCACCAGCTCGTGGAGTGGGGGTCTGAGGAATTTGCGGCGGACGTGCGACGCCGCTTCCTCCAGGGCTTTGCCGGAACGGTGCGGCGCGTACCGCGCCACCGCATTGAGAGTGTTGTGGCCGAGGTGTGCCAGACCCGCGGAGTGGAGGACCCCAGCGGCCTCGACGCAGCCGGGCTCATCATCGCCGGCGATGCCATGGCCGCGCTCATCGTCGAAGAGTCCCAGCGACCCATCCCGGCCACGCTCGAAGAGCAAGCGCGTGAAGCCGTCGAAGCGGTGTTCGAGTCGTGGGACCGGCGGCCCGCCCGCGAGTACCGGCGCCGGCGCGGCATCCTCGACGACCTCGGCACCGCCGCCGTCGCCCACCTGATGGTTCTTGGCAACGCACCAGGTGGCAGCGGCACCGGAGTTGCCTTCAGCCGGGATCCAGTCGACGGCCACCCGATGCCCGGTGGCGTCTACATCGACGGGGCGAGCCGCCCCAAATCTCAGCTGCTCTATCCAGGTATTGCCGACCTCGCCAAGGCCGACCACGAGTCGCATCACAACCTCACCGCAGCGCTCGAGACCCTCGAACAAGCCAGACGCGAGGTGGTGCGAGTCGAGTTTGTGAGGGAACGTGGCGAGCTGTGGCTGGTCGAGGCACGCCGCGCCGAACAAGCACCGCAGGGAGCGGTGCGCTCGGCGGTCGACATGGTCGATGAGGGTTTGCTCACAAAGGCCGAAGCGATGTTGCGCATCGACCCCGAGCAACTCGACGGGATGCTCCATCCCCACCTCGCCCCGCATCATCTGCCCAGCCCGCTTGCGACCGGAGCGGCAGCGTCACCGGGCGCGGCGGCGGGCGAACTCGTCTTTGATGCCGCCGCTGCCGTCGAAGCCGCGAGTGCCGGCCGCTCGGTGATCCTGGTCACCCGGGAAGCTCTGCCGGAGGACGTCGCCGGTGTCCGGGTGGCCGCCGGCTTGCTCGCCACCCACGGCGGAGGCACCTCGCACGGTGTGCTGGTCGCCCGCGGCCTGGGGACCCCGGCCGTTGCCGGTACCGCCAACGTGACCATCAACCCCGAGCTCAAGCAGATGTCGATCGCTGGTCACAGCTTCGGGGCCGGTGACACCATCACCATCGACGGATCCACCGGAACGGTCTACTCGGGTTCGCTGGACATCGAGCCGCCGGTGCGGTCGCCCGCTCTCGATCGGCTGCTCGAGTGGGCGGACGATGTCCGGCGCCTCGAGGTCTGGGCCAACGCCGACACGCCCGAGGACGCCATCGGGGCCCGCAATGCCGGTGCCGAGGGAATCGGCTTGGCCCGAACCGAATACATGTTCGCTGGGGACCGTCTCGCCGTCGTTCAACAGATCCTTCTGGGAGCCGACTCGAGTGAACGCGCCGCAGCTCTCGCCTCACTCGAGGAACTCCAGATCGGCGACTTTGAGCGACTCCTCGAAGCAATGGACGGGATGCCCGTCGTCGTCCGCCTGCTGGACCCGCCACTTCACGAGTTCCTCCCCGACCGCCTCGACGTCGAACACGACCTCAAGTTGCGGCGCGACCAAGGCCTCCCCACCGAGGATCTCGAGCGGCTCGAGATCTCCTTGGGCTCGCACGAAGAATCGAACCCGATGCTGGGATTACGCGGAGTACGCCTCGCCGTTGTCATCCCCGAGATCTATCGGGTTCAGGTACTCGCGGCACTCGAGGCCGTGCGGCGTCGCCTCGATGCCGGTGGTGACCCCCGGCTGGAGCTGATGATCCCGCTCGTCGGTCTCCCCGAGGAGCTCTTCCTGGTCAGGGACATGATCGAGGAGGAGGTGCACTACGCCGGCAGGCTCCTCGAGGTGGCAATCGGCACCATGATCGAACTCCCCCGCACCGCGTTGGTGGCGGGCGATATTGCCCTCGGCTCGGACTTCTTCTCATTCGGGACCAACGACCTCACCCAAACCACGCTCGGGATGAGCCGTGACGATGCGGAGGAAGCGTTCCTGCGGGGGTACCTCGAACAGGGCATCCTCGTCTCCAATCCGTTTCGCACCATCGACCCCGACGGCGTCGGGCGTCTGATCGAGATTGCCATCGAGGAGGGATTGCGGGTGAATCCGGGGCTCGACATCGGGGTGTGCGGCGAGCACGGCGGGGACCCGGCGTCAATCGAGTTCTTCCATCGCGCCGGTGTCGACTATGTCTCGTGCGGCCCGCCCCGCATTCCCATCGCCCGCCTCGCCGCGGCCCAGGCAGCGCTGCGCTATCCGCCGCCGATCGTCCCCGACCCGGCGGAGTGAAGAGTTCTCACAGATACAACCCGGGCCGGGTTTCCTCGTCGTGGGTGGCGGCTTCGAGGGCGCGACGTTTCCGCATCTCCTCGAGTTGGGCGGCCGCCGACGCTTGCTGACTGAACAACGACGCCTGAATGCCGTGGAACAAGCCCTCGAGCCAGCCGACCAGCTGCGCCTGGACGATCCGCAGCTCCGACTCACTGGCCGTTTCCTGTTCGAGCGGCTGGAAGATGGTCGCCAACTCCTCCTGTAGGTCGGGACTCAGCGTTTCGCGCAGCTGATCGATTGACGCCCGATACACCTCGAGCAGCCGACGCCGGCCCTGCTCATCAAGCGGCGCCTGGCGCACCTCGTCGAGCATGGCCCTGGTCATCGAGGCGATCCGAATGAGCTTCGATGGCTCGGTCACAAAGGTGCCGTCGTCGCCGTCGTGATCTCCCGTCTCGTCGTCGTCGACAATCTGGGGCTGTAGCGGCTCCTGGTCACTTACTGATGGCGTCGTGTTCTGCTCCATGCCTGCAGCTTACGACGCCGCACGGACGCATACCGGCGCAGTCACAGCCTCCCGGCATGGGCTTCCTCGAGGTACTCCGCACGAGCCCGCCCCACCATCGCCTGGATCTCCACTGCCAAGGCGGCACCGCCAAGACTTCTGATGGCCTCGACGGTGTGCAGCGACATCGGGTGGCGTCCGGCGAGCTCGGCCGATACGTCCTGTAGCGACGATCCCGACCGGTCGGCGATGTCGGCAACCGTGACGCCCGCAACTCGGAGCACATCGGTGACTTGGCGAAGTTGGTCGCCCATATCATCCTCCTCGGGCGCTACGACCGCGACGACCCGACCCATGCGTCGACCGCACCCGACCAGGCCGCCGCCCCCACTGTGCCTCATCGCCTGGACCGGCTTCAGGGCCCAATGGCCCCATCCGGTCGGCCGGCCGGAGATGGGCTCAGACCGCCACAAAGTCGATCTGGTGATAGCCGGTGGCACCATCGGGGGCAGGTTCGCTCACCTCAGACGTCTGAGTTTGCCCGGTCCCATCGGTTGCCCTGACGGCGACGGTGTAATCTCCGGGCGCAATCACGGTCTCCGCCTTCCACTGAACCCAAGCCTTGTCGGACAGCGGAGTTGTGAGCTGAGCCGGAATCCACGGGCCGTCGTTGAACCGAACCTCGACCCCCGAGATCCCTCGGGTAGGGGCCCACGCCACCCCGGCCACCACGGCGGGTTTGCCGGTGATCTGCTCACCTTTGCGGGGGTAATCGATGCGTGACTGGGTCTTGATCGGACCGGTCTTCGACCAGCCGCGAGGAACCCAATAGCCGTCGAAGTCCTCCCAGGTGGTGAGCTCGATCTCCCGCAGCCACTTCGTTGCCGAGACATAGCCGTACAGACCCGGGACGATCAGGCGAGCCGGGAATCCGTGGCGGCGCGGCAACGGCTCACCGTTCATCCCGAGGGCGATCAGCGGCTCCCGTCCGTCGTAGGCGACCTCGGTCGGGAACCCGGCGGTCCATTCGTCGACCGACCGGCCGACAATCTGGGTGGCCCCGGGGTTGACCCCGGCCATGTCCAGCACATCAGTCAGCTTGACCCCGGTCCACTTGGCATTGCCGACGAGGCCACCCCCGACCTTGTTCGACACACAGGAGATCGTGACGTATTCCTCGTGCAGCTCCATCCGCTTGAGGTCGTCCAGCGACAGCTCCAGCTCACGATCCACCATCCCGGTGACCTTGAGTCGCCAGATGTCCGGATTGGTCCCGGGAACGACCAGGGCGGTGTCGATGCGGTAGAAGCGGTCGTTGGGAGTGACGATCGGGCTCAGCCCGATCACTTCGAGTGCAGCGTCCGGCCCGGGGGGAAGTACCCGGGTCACGGGCTCAGGAAGGGTGGCATCCACCCTGACCTCCTCGGAACGCCGGATGATCATCGAGCGGCCGGCGGATCCGGCCACGACGGCGGCAACGCCGACCGCGGCGACCTGCGTCACGAGGCGACGGCGCCCGGCATCAGCCGGGACGTGATCGGACGGCGACTCGACCCGGCGGGGCGCCAGGAGCTTGCGCAGCGCCCACCACCCGGCGAAGGCGGCGAACCCGATGGCCAAGACGGTCGCCACCGGCGAGATGAGCGGCTCGGTGAGGGCGGCCGCGATGCCGAGGATGGCAAAGCCGCCAAAGGCCACGGTCGCCACCCAGGGCCGCCGTAGCGCAAGGCGCCCGACGATGGCTCCGATCACCAGCGTGATGATGGCCGTGCCGATGGCGAGGGCGCCCTTGTCGGCCGTACCGAATACGGCGATCGCCGCGTCCCTGACCGCCTTGGGGGCGACATCGACCACCAAGCCGCCCACGGCGGCAACCGCCGAAGGGACCGACCCGAAGAGCCCGGCCGCCAATTCGGTCAGACCGAGCGAGAGTCCGGCCGCGGCAGCACCGGCCAGGGCGGCCTGGCCTCGATCAGGACGGCGAGTTTGGGGTGGTAGTTCGTTCATGAGAACCGTGTGGCGACGGTATATCACGACAATCGTGCCAACCCCTAGCGATTGGCGATTACCAAAGTGTGAACTCGCGACCGGCGGCCCGGCTCCCCCTCAGCGGATTCGCTTGCCGGCCGCCCATTTCAGGAACCGTTTTGCCGGCCAGGTGTTGACAACCTGGCGCTTGTCGACCCAGCCGCGGCGGGCGTTGCTGACCCCCCACTTGAGGTTGTCGAATTCCGTCGTGTGGTGGGAGTCCGTCGAGATGACGAACCTGATCCCGTCGACGGTGCGGGCCCGGCGCAACAGGTCGGCCGGAACGTCGAGTCGGTCGAGATGGCAGTTGATCTCGAGCGCCGTCCCGGTGGCGGCCGCGGCTGCAAAGACTGCGTCGGCATCAATTTCGATACCGGGGCGGCGGCCGATCATGCGCCCGGTCAGATGGC
>CAYXMJ010000160.1:0-6935 GCA_964465915.1 uncultured Acidimicrobiaceae bacterium | reverse complement strand
TCGCACACGCCGTCTCCGAAGACGGGCTGACCTGGCGCCGGGTCGACAACGCCCTATTCATCTCGGACCCGGGGAACTGGGACGACGACATGCTGTGGACGATGCAGGTGACGCCCGACCCGCACCGGCCCGGATGGTGGCGGATGTTCTACACCGGTCTCCAGATGAGCGAACAGGGCCGCATCCAGCGGGTCGGCATGGCGGCAAGCCCCGATCTCTACCAGTGGGAAAAGGTGCCCGGGCCCCACTACCCCGTCGCCGCCGAAGCGCCTCACTACGAAGCCACCCTCGACGAGGGCCGGGGCTGGGTGAGTTTCCGCGACCCGTTCTACCTGCGCCACAGCGACACCGGATACCTGCTCGCCGCCGGGCGGGAGCCCTCCGGACCCGTCAACCGCAGAGGTGCCGTCGCCCTCGCCGAGGAGACCGCACCCAACCACTTCGAGCTGCGCCCGCCGCTCTACGCCCCCGGTCGCTACGACGACATAGAGGTCCCCGGCATCGTCGAGATCGACGGACGCTTCTACCTCCTCGGATCGATCCGCGAGGACGTCAAGGTCCACTACTGGTACGCCGACGACATCTTCGGCCCGTACCGCAACTTCCACGACAACGTGCTGCTCCCCCAAGGCAACTACGCCGCTCGGGTCTGGTACCACGAAGCCATCGACACGTGGGTGGTCTGGAACTTCTACTTCCGCGACGGAACAACACGCGGTGAGCATCTGCTCCCGCCCCCCAAGGAGATCGTGGTCGCCGACAGCGGCCTATTGCGGCTTCGCAGCTACCGCGGGTTCGATTGGAGGGTCACGTCAACCGCTCGCAGCGACGACCTCACTCCCCTCGAACCGCTGTTCGGGCGACCGGACACCGTCTGCGGAGACGATGCCGCCGGGTGTCTCCTCGAAGCATCATCGGGATTCGAGGCGTTCCTGATTCCCGGAGATCACCACGACTACCGGCTGTCGGGCACGATCGCGCTCGAAGGTAACGGCAAGCTCGGCCTGGTGATGCGCCTTTCAGAGGAGGGCGACGGCTACTACATCTCGCTCGACCCCTTCAAGGGCCTCAGCCAGATCCGCTACTGGGCGCAGAACCCCGGGGGCGGCATCGAGGAAGCGTTCCAGTACCACCCACTCCAGGCCTCCTATCAGGTCCCCCGCCCGGGGCCGATCCCGTTCACACTGATCGCGTATGGCACCTACATCGAGTTGTCGCTGTATGGGTACGTGGTGTTGACGTTGAGCGATGAGCGACGCCATATCGGTCGGGTCGGGTTCTACGCGGAGTCGTCACGGTTCCGGGTCGCCGACCTGGTCCTCGAGACGCTCACCTGCCCGTCGACCGACCCGTTTGTGTCGCCGCAGACGACCTGAGCCACCTTCACACTCGGTACTCTCGGGTCTGCACGCCGACAAGGAGCCGAACGATGACCGTCCGTATCGACGCCGACCTGCTGATTCCCGGCTCAGGAGACCCCATCCGCAGCGGGACGGTGATCGTCGAAGGGGCCGGGATCACCTATGCGGGGCCTTCTGCGGCGGCACCGCCGACACCCGACGCAGAGGTCACCGCCGTCCCCGCCGTCATGCCGGGCATGTGGGAATCGCACGGCCACTTCGTTGGGATCACCAACCCGGACTTCGAGAAGGTCGCCCTCGAGTCGCGTGTCACCCAGGCGGCGCGTGCCACCGCCGACGCCGCGGCCACCCTCGAGGGCGGCATCACGACCGTGCGCGAGATGGGCGGGCTCGGCATCAACCTGCGAAAGGCGATCGGCGAAGGGTTCGTGCCCGGACCGAGCATCTACTCGGCGGGGGCCGTGCTGTCGACCACCGGCGGCCACGGCGACATCCACGGGTTCCCCATTCACTGGGTCGAAGAACTCGCCGCCACCAGCTTCCTCGGCTACACCTGCGACGGTGTCGCCGACTGCCTGAAAGCGGTCCGGCTCCAGCTCCGCCAGGGCGCCGACGTCATCAAGATCTGCGCCTCCGGTGGGGTGATGAGCGAGATCGATCACCCGATCCACCAACAGTTCAGCCACGAGGAACTGCGCGCAATCGTCGAGGAAGCAGAACGCGCCGAACGCATCGTCGGAGCCCACTGCCACGGCAAGCCGGGCATCATGGCGGCGCTGCGGGCCGGGGTGAAGACGATCGAACACGGCAGCTACCTCGACGAGGAGGCCGCCGCGATGATGGTCGAGCACGACGCCATCCTGGTGCCGACCCGGTTCATCGTCGATCAACTCCTTGGGATGGAAGGCGCCGTTCCCGCCTACGCCTACCGCAAGGCGGTGATGATTGCCGACCAGCACGAGCTGGCGATGAAGATCGCCGTCGCAGCCGGGGTCAGGATCGCCATGGGCACCGACATCTTCATCAGCGGACCGATGTACGGGAAGAACAGCGCCGAGGTTCGGTTCCTCATCGACGCCGGCATGACGCCGCTCGCCGCAGTCGAGGCGGCAACCGCCAACGGACCCCTCACCCTGGGACCGCAGGCACCCCTGTCCGGACAGCTCCGCGCCGGCTACGACGCCGACGTCATCGCCTTCGATGCCAACCCGCTCGAGGATCTCTCCGTGTGGGGCGACGCCTCCCGGGTCACCCACATCTGGATGGGCGGCGTGGTAGCAAAGGCGCCGGCTCAGTAGGCGGGTGAGGCGGCGCGCCGCCCGCTCGCGTTGATCCTTCGACTCCGGCTTCGCTGGAGCAAACTCCCCCGCTCCGCCGGGGGAGCGCACTGCAGCTCTTCTGGTAGCCCATCCGCTTGGTGGACCGGTGTCGAAGAAGGTGTGAAGACTCGGACAGGTGCACGATCTATCAGGAATGGGAGCAATGCCGGAAGGACACGTCATCCATCGCGACGCCCGATCCCACCGGGAAGCACTCGGCGGGCAGGTCGTGAAGGCCTCCTCTCCGCAAGGTCGATTCTCCACCGGTGCAGATCTGATCGACGGCCGGCGACTCGAATCGGTCGACGCCCACGGCAAGCATCTCTTCTACCGGTGGGAGGGAGGCACGACGCTGCACATCCACCTCGGCCTATTCGGGCGTTCAGAATCCACCGATCGAACCCTCCGCCGCCGACCGACGCCACACGGTTGGCCCTGTCAAGCGATGAGGTCGTCCTCTACCTATCCGACCCAACGGTGTGCGAACTGATCGACCCCGAAACAGAAGAAGCGCTGCGAACCCGGCTCGGACCCGACCCGCTCGTCCGGGGAAAGCACAACGGCGTTGCACCATCCGAAGCGTTTGTTGCCAACATGTCGCGCCGTTCCATACCGGCAGGCGCCGCGCTCCTCGACAGCGAGTGGTCGCCGGCTTGGGCAACATCTACCGTGCGGAGGCGCTATTCCTGGAGGGAATCGATCCGCATCTCCCGGCAAGGAAGATCGACCCCGACCGTGCCCGGGACCTGTGGGGCACGAGTGTGAAGCTCTTGCGGCGCGGGGTGCGCTCGAGCCGAATCGTCACTGTTGATCCGGCTGAGGTGGGGGCACGACGACGCAGCGATCTGGGTCGCACCGAACGGCCTTACGTGTACAAACGCCAGAGCGAGCCTTGTCGGCGATGCCGGACGGCAGTGATGCGGACCGAGATGGCCAACCGCATGCTGTGGTGGTGTCCGTCCTGCCAACCCAACGGAGCCGGCAGCTGACCTAGGCCTTACGTTGCTCTCGGAGTCACAGCACGCCCACCTGAAGCCTCGTCCTCCGGATCAGCGGGGCCGGTGAGGAACTCACTGGTTGAATCGGCCCGCAGCGCTGCCAAAAAGGCGTAGAAGGCCGAGGCTAGGTTGCCCAAGAAGACGAGGGCGATCAGCCAAGGGACGGCCCGCCAGCCGCCCTCCCGCAGCACGATCCAGCCGCCAAACAGGGCAAGGCCCACATAGAGATCGATGAGCGTGACCCGGCCCCACGCCAGATCCAGTATTGTGCCGCCCTCATCGCTGAATGACCCTGCCGCAACGCCATAGGCGATCGTCGCCGCCATCATGGCGGTCAAGAGGCCCGTTGTGGCCCGTAGTGCGCGCATGTGAATCCTCCTTGCCACCTCATACGGTGCGCGCGGTCTCGTCGGATGCCGCGAGCCCGCAAAGGTCGAATGATCAACGGACCTCGTCAGCCCTCGAGCGGGCGACGAGCACGAAGCCGGCGCACGCCGTGCCATCGCGAAACGGCTCGGCGGCCCGAGTTCGCAACGCCGTCGCGGACGGCGAACCGTTGACCGCGGACGCTTGTGCTCACGGGCCGGGCGTAGGTCTTCGGTCCCAAAGAGGCGCTAGGGCCGTCAACCGTTTGCAACCGTAGCACCGCGACGAGTACTTTGGAGGCGCAGCGCGTGCGAGACCATTCGGTGAGACCTGAGGCCCGCCGGGGTGAGACTCTCACCCGGGGCCGATGAGCATCCCAGCGGAGGCAGCCGCACGTGCTGCGAGAGTGCAGGCGACCGTGGGAGGGCATCGTGGGAGTTACGAGGCGCGAATTCATACGAGGGTCGGCCGCAGCCGGCGCAGGCGTATTCATCTTGGGTCGAATCGCGATGGGTTCAGAAGCGCTCGCTGAGCGACTCATCGCCCAGTTGAGCGATCCCGCCACTCAGCCAAAGTTCGTGAACCAGGTTCCCAACGCTTTGGACCCGGGGTTTCGTTACCTCCCCGGTCCCAACGGCGAGTACACCGTCGGTGTGGGTCCGACCATGCAATCCACCGGGCTCGTCAATCCGGGGGGCAAGCGAGTAGCAACCCCGCTATACGGCTATGGACAGAGCAGCCAATACACCTGGCCGGGCAAGACGTTTCAGGTGGACGCCGGCAGCTCGCCCACCGTCGTCAATTGGGAGAACAACCTCTTTGGGATCGAGGAACACCTCCTCCCGGTCGACACCAGTCTGCATTGGGCCTACAGCCTTCACGGATACGAGGACTACACGATCGCGAACGCCGGCATCCCCATCGTCGTGCATCTCCATGGGGGCCACACCGACTACCAGTTCGATGGCAATCCCGAGTTCTTCTTCAATCCAGGCGCCGCCATCGTTGGCCCGCAATGGGATCACGTTCCGGGCGGCTTCACCAACCGCTTCGTCTACGACAACGACGTTCCCGCCGGCAACCTCTGGTATCACGATCACGCCCTCGGACTCACGCGCCTCAATGTGTATGCGGGGATGGCGGGGTTCTACTTCGTGCGCGACGACCACGACACCGGGACGGAAGACAATCCTCTCGGGCTTCCGGCCTACCCATACGAGATGGCCTTCGCCATCCAGGACCGGATGTTCAAGCGAGGCGGACGACTCTTCTACCCGGCGCGGCCCGGTGACCCCTTCTGGGAAGACTTCATCACGGGCGAAGGCCTCGGAAACGGCGACGTACCCAAGCCCTCCGCATTGGCCGAATTCTTTGGTGACCACATGGTCGTCAACGGCCTGATCTGGCCCAAGGCGGACATCGAGCCTCGCCACTACCGGCTTCGCCTGCTCAACGGCTGCGACAGCAGATTCCTGGTGACCCGATTCCGACCTGCTGCGTCGCCGGACTCGACCGATCTGGTTGGCGCCGGCGGACCGCTCCCCTTTGACGTGATCGGAAGCGACCAGGGTCTCGCGAGCACGGCGGCAGCAACCGACACCCTCGTTATCGAACCCGGTGGACGCTACGACGTCGTCATCGACTTCAGGGGGCTCCAGGGACGCCGGGTGATCATGGAGAACATCGGAGGGGACGCGCCGTTCGGCGGCGACTTCGGCGACGCCCTGGCCCCCGAGGATCTCTTCCCCGACCGCCAGACTGATCGGATCATGGCGTTCGACGTCGCCGACATGCTCGACCAGGTCGACGCCTACGACCCGGCCGCAATCGCCTTTGGGCCGGCGATGGAGAAGCCCGACGGCGTTCGGCAGGTAGCCCTGTTCGAAGGTCTCGACGAGTACGGACGGCTCCAACCCCTGCTCGGGGCCAATACCGGAACCAAGCAGGACCCGGTGTGGAGCGCCATCGCCTGGCACAGCCCGACCACCGAGATGCCGATGCTCGGCGCAACCGAGGAGTGGGAGATCTACAACTTCACGGGCGACGCCCACCCGGTCCATATCCATCTCGTGAACTTCGCCATCATGGGTCGAAGCGAGATCACCTTCGACAGCGATGAAGGCGAGCCCGGCCAGTCGGTGCCCCAGCACAACGGCACCTTTGGAACCGCACCGACAATCACCAACGTTCAGGTGGGCGCGCCGGTGAGCCTCGGCCCAAGTGACGGCTATGTCGAAGGCGCTCCGAAGGACATGGTCACGGCGCTTCCTGGGCAGGTCACGAGAATCAGGACGACCTTCGACAAGGCCGGCCGATACGTCTGGCACTGCCACATCCTCTCCCACGAGGATCACGAAATGATGCGCGTGCTCCAGGTGGTGCCGCGGCCGGCCTGATGACCGGCGCGGCCGCCACGTCACGGTGGCGGCTGCCCTCAACCCTCGCGGACGATACCGGCAGCCGCATACAGGAAGGACGTGGCGATGACGTTCTCCCCGTTGGGGGCCGCCCATCATCACACCGACTGCGGGGCTGTGGCACAACTGCAAAACGAGGCTGGCGATCGGCATCACGGCGGCCCCGAACCGTCTCCCCTTCCAGGGCTCAATCGTGACGCCGAGGCCGGATCATCTGCATCAGGGACGGCGATCCAGGTCAATCACCCGACCCATGCAGAAACGGCAACGTCGACCGCAACGGCCGAAGCCCACCCGGCTCCTAGGCCGAGCGCTCCTCGGGCAGGTCGGTGGAGGCCAACTCGGAGATCGGCACGAGCGTCGGGTTGACCTTCTCGGCAACGACGTCGCCGTCGATGACGACCTGAGCAACGTCGGTACGCGACGGCAGCTCGTACATGGTGTTGAGCAGTACCTCTTCCATGATGGCTCGCA
>CAYXMJ010000159.1:4698-6935 GCA_964465915.1 uncultured Acidimicrobiaceae bacterium | reverse complement strand
CCCGGCCACGTGGCCGAGATCGTGTACACCGGCAAGGACTTCGGCGCCGACGAGGCTGCCGCCATGGGCCTCGTCAACCACGTCTACGCCGATGCCGCCTCGCTGCACAAACAGGCCATGGCGATGGCGGAGGAGATCGCCGCCAATTCCCCGCTGGCCGTGCAGGGGTCCAAAGCCGTCCTGCGGGCCGGCGAGGGCCGCAACATCGATGAAGCCCTCGACTACATGGCCGTGTGGAACGCGGCGTTCATCCACTCGAACGACTTCGCCGAGGCGGTCATGGCCTTCATGCAGAAACGACCGCCGGAGTTCACCGGGGAGTAGGAGACAAGCGACCCGAACTCGTTTCACCGCACTCATCACATCTCCATCCCTTACAATGACACCACGATGATGTGGACACCGATCCAGCGAAGACGCCACCTCTTCGCCGCTCCGTAGCGGCTCCTGTTTCCGCGCCACCGTCCACTCACCGCCGACCTCAGGAGGATGCCCATGACCGACCTCACCACCCGCTTCAGTGAACTACTTGCTCCCGTCATCACTTACGACACGGATGTCGAGATCGTTGCCGGTGATGGCGTCTGGGTGACCGACACCGAAGGCCGCCGCTATCTCGACTTCGCGTGCGGGATCTCGGTGACGAACCTCGGTCACCAGCATCCGCACGTCAAGGCTGCGGTGCTGGCCCAGGTGGATCAACTCTGGCACGCCGGCGGCGCCTTCAAGTATGCGTCAAAGGTGCGAGCCGCCGAGCGTCTCCTCGAGGTGACCCCCGACGGCATCGAGCAGTTCCTGTTCCTCAACTCAGGCGCCGAAGCCGTGGAGGCCGCGGTGAAGCTCGCCCGCAAGACGAGCGGCCGTCAGGGGATCATGGTGTTCCGGGGTGGGTTCCACGGCCGCACCATGGGGTCGGTCAGCTACACGACGTCGAAGGCCAAGTATCGCCAGGGTTATCACCCGATCTTGCCTTCCGTGTTCGTCACTCCTTTCCCCCACCCTTTCGCCTGGGGGATGAGTCAAGAGGATGCTGATCGTTTGGCGCTCGACGAACTCCATCGCATGTTCCGCCACGACATCCTGCCCGATGAGATTGCTGCGTTCATGGTCGAACCGGTCCAGGGCGAAGGTGGCTACTACCCGGCGTCTGCCGAGTTCCTGGGCGCCTTGCGCGAGATCGCCGATGAGCACGGGATCTTGTTGATGTTCGATGAGGTCCAGACCGGATTCGGCCGCACCGGCGACTGGTTCGCCGCGGACGGCTACGGCGTGGCCCCAGATGTCCTCATCATGGGCAAGGCCATCGCCAACGGCTTCCCCCTGTCGGCCGTCGGCACCTCCCGCGAACGCTTCTCGCAATGGAAGCCCGGTTCGCACGGAACCACCTTCGGGGGTAATCCGGTTTCCTGTGCGGCGTCGGCAGCCACCATCGAGTCGCTTCGTGACGTCGTGCCACAGGTCCGCTCGAAGTCCGAGCATGCCTTCAAGCGCCTCAATGAGCTGAAGGCCGCCCATCCGACGATCGGCGACGTGCGCGGTCGCGGGCTGATGATCGGGATCGAGTTGGTCGACCAAGACGGCAAGCCGAACCCGACGGCGCTCGACTTCGTCCGCGCCAGCGCCCTCGAGCAGGGGATGTTCATCCTCACGGCAGGCCCCGACTTCAACATCATCAGGTTCATCCCGCCGCTGGTCGCCTCCATCGAGGAGATCGACTACGGCATCGACATCCTCGACAAGGCCCTCACCGCCTACGAAGCCACGTAGCGAGAGGGAAATGGCGGACGACAGCGCATCATGCTGCGCATATGTCCGCCAAAACCCTATTGGGCCACGAGGAGGGTGATCAGGCCTGCGGCGTCGGGGGCGTAGCCGTCGGCTTCGAGGGTGGCCGCGTGATCGGCACCGGTTACGGCGCGGCCACCTACATAGATGGGAACGTCGTTGCGTTTGGAGCGGAGCGCAGTGATGGTCTCGCCTACCTCGTTGTCGAAGCCAGACGTCGTGGCCGTGACCACGACTGCCCGCAGCCTCTCGAGTTCTTCGATCTCGTCGGCAAAACACGCGGCGGGAAGATTGCAGCCCAGGTCGACGCTGTCGAAACCGGCGCCGCGCAGCAGATCGGCGACCATGACAACCGGTAGGCCGTGCTGTTCGACGGCGGACGTGCCGACCGCCACGGTCCCCCGGGACTGTCCGCGGCGCACCATGCGATGGCTGAGCCGGCCGACAACGCG
>CAYXMJ010000159.1:2418-4598 GCA_964465915.1 uncultured Acidimicrobiaceae bacterium | reverse complement strand
GCAGGACGCCACGGCCGCAAATGCTTCGAGGTCCTCGACGGAGATCAGCCAGTTCGTCCCCGACTTGAAGGCGGCCAGTCGGCCGTGGCGGACGTAGCGGTACACCGTCATGTAGTGAACGCCGAGTACGTCGGCCGCCTCCTTCAGCGTGACGTGTGGCGATGCCTCTACCGACACGAGCACCCCGTGGTGTGCTTCACTAAACCGCGCGCTCCTCGGAGAGAACGCCGCGCAGTCGAGGATATTTGACCGGCCGGTGCCGGAAGCAGAAGTCGGAGCGGTTGTAGCGCGAAACCTGAGTGGTGCACTCGTCGGAGTTACACACCCGGCCGTCGTCGAACGTCTTGGGTCGGCGCCGGCTGTTGCCGGGACGGGCCGCCCGCATCGTGTTGTCTGTCATGTGAGGACCTCCCTTGCTGGTCCGTCCTTGGTTTAGTGCTAAAGGTTTAGCACTAAACCCTTGGGTCGTCAAGGGAATCTCTCGTTTGTTCAGCTCTTCGTAAGTATCCCAAGAAGCTCAAGGGCCCTTGTGGCCACGTTCGGGTCGGCCCTCCCCGGGGACCAGAAGTGCGGCCGCGGCGGCCGCCCAGGACACCAACAGCAACCAATCACCGAAGCGGGCGAACAAAGTCATGCCCGCCGTCCGGAACTGAACCTCGCCGAGCAGGACCTCCGTGGTCAAGACGTCGGTGGAGGCAACCAACTCACCGTCGGCCTTCATGATCACCGACCGGCCGGTGATGGCAGCGTGCACCAGGTCGACGCCGAGCGCGGCCGCATTGACCCTGGTGAGATTGATGAGCTGGTCGGAGGCGGGTGAGTCGATGTAGGTACTCTCGTTGGTCGCCACCACCATCAGTTCGGCGCCGGCCTCGATCTCGTCGCGCATGATGCGGGAGAACGACCCTTCGAACGAGATCACCGAGCCGAGGGTGCCCCCGGGCATCTCAAACACGACGGCCTCCTCCCCTCGCACCATGTCGCGCGGCACCCGGTCGAGCTGCGGGATGAAATCGAGCGCGGCCCGCAGCGGGACGAACTCGCCGAACGGCACCGGGTGGCGCTTGGCGTACTCGCCGATGATGTTTCCGTTGCTGCTGATCATCACGTTGACGTTGAGAAACTCCTCGGCACTGACCCCGCGGGTCCCACTGATCAACATGTAGGCATCGAGCCGTTGCGCCTCCGCCGAGAGTGCGTCGCGCACCTCGGTGCTCGTAACAGGATCAAAACCACTGCCCGTGGCATTCTCGGGCCACACGACCAAGTCGACATCTCCGGGTGCCAGCGATTGGGTGAGGGCCAGGTGCGACTCGTAGATGCGCTCGTTCTCGTTCTGGCAGTGGGTCTGCGGGCACGGCGTGTTGCCCTGGATGATCGCCACCTTGACGACCTCTCCGTCGGCGCTCGGGGCGAAGAGGCTGCCACCCAGCGCAACCAACATCACCACGACTGCCGGATCGACGAAGAGCCGCCAATTAGACCGGTCCTCGATCACCAGAGCGGCACCGGCGGCGACGGCAATGGTCAAGATCGACCAACCCGACGGCCCCACCCACTGGACCGACCCGATGAACCCCTCGACGCTGCCTGTCGAATAGCCGAGGATTCCCCAGGGGAACCCACCAAACGGGACATGCACCCGGACGAACTCCCACAGACCCCAACCACCGATGACGATCAACCACCAGCGGGTCGGCGGCCAGTGACGAAACGTCCACACCAGCAGCCCATACGCCGCAGCCGAAGCCGCCATCAGCACCGTGAGGGGAATCCACGCCACGAAGCCGACGAACCGGACGTAGTTGAGCATCAGACCGAAAAACACGAAGCCGTAGGTGAACCCGACGCCCAGCGCCGTTGGTCCGCGCTCGACCATCCGCAGTCCAAGGAACAGCGGAATCGGAGCGACAAACCCGAGGACGCCCCACCCCAACGGTGGGTAGGCGGCCCACATCAAGAGTCCGCTCAGAACGGCGTATGCGTACGGGGCCATGAGCGAACGCAGGTTAGCCCCGCAGCCGGGCAAGCGACCTGCCTGCATAGAGTGGCCCGATGCAAGATCTGGAACTCGCCATTCATGCGGCCTCCGCCGGAGCCGCCGTCGTCCGCGAAGGGTTCGGTGACTTCGGAACCCCCGAACTCAAGTCCTTCAACAATCCGGTCACTGAAGTCGACCG
>CAYXMJ010000159.1:0-2318 GCA_964465915.1 uncultured Acidimicrobiaceae bacterium | reverse complement strand
ACTTCGGAACCCCCGAACTCAAGTCCTTCAACAATCCGGTCACTGAAGTCGACCGTGCCTCCGAGGAGGTGATCCTCGGCCACTTGCGCCGCCACCGCCCCGACGATGCCATCCTCGCCGAGGAAAGTGGCGCCACCTCGGGAGGTGGGCGGCGCTGGATCGTCGATCCGCTCGACGGCACCGTCAACTTCGTCCACCGGATCCCCCACATCGGTGTCGCCGTGGCGCTGTTCGATGGGGATCAGCCACTCGTCGGCGTCATCGTCGACCCGCTGCGCGAAGAGGTGTTCAGCGCTGAGACCGGCGGCGGCGCCAGACTCAACGGAACGCCGGTCAGGGTGACCACAGCACCGACCCTGACCGGAACGGTGATCGCCACCGGATTCGCCTACGACCATCACGAACACGCCGCGGCGTACACCCGTACCGTCACCGCGGTGCTCGAGCAGGTCAACGGGATCCGTCGCATGGGGGCCGCCGCGCTGGACCTCGCCTGGGTCGCCGCAGGCCGCTACGACGGCTACTGGGAGTTCTCCCTGGCCCCGTGGGACCTTGCCGCCGGGATTCTCCTGGTGCGCGAGGCCGGCGGTACGGCGAGTACCCCGATCGGAGGACCGGCGAGCCCAGAGGTGCCGCACATCGTGGCTACCAACGGGCTGATTCACGAGCAGCTCCGCGCCATCGTGGAAGACACCATCCCTCCGCACCTCGATCCAATCGAGAACGGCTGAGATGAAGCGGCTCCTCACGGCCGAGTTGGTACGAACCGCACGCGGCATCCCCGGTGATGCCGTGCTCATCGACGGCGAATCCGTGGCCGCGGTTGGTCGCGCTGCCGACTTGAGATCCCCGGAAGTCATCGAAACCAGCTATGCCGGTGCCGTGATCATCCCCGGTCTGCGTGACGCCCACTTCCACCCCGTCCCCTATGCGGCAGCGATCTCGGGCACCACACTGAAGACGGCCGCCGACTTCGCCGATGTCGCCGACCGCCTCCGGGCAGGCGCCGCCACCCTGCCGCCGGGCGCCCCGCTGGTAGCTCTCCGCCTCGACGACGAGACCTTGGCCGAACAGCGCCTGCCGACTCGAAGTGATCTCGACGCGGCAGTTGCGGACCGCCCGGTGCTGGCGCACCGCTATTGCGGACATATCGCCGTGGCCAACTCGCTCGCCCTCGTCGCTGGAGGGATCAGCCGCCACACATCGAACCCTCCGGGTGGCGTGATCGATCGGGCTGTGAACGGCGAGCCGACCGGTGTCCTGCGCGAGACCGCGATCGAGCTCGTATCCACCGCCCTGGCCTCAACCCAAGCGGTCGGCGCCGACCAGGTCGTCGACGCCATGCACCGCCTGGTCGGGCTCGGGATGACATCGATCGGGGCAATGACACGCACCGGCGACGGCCCCTGGGCGAGTCTGGGCAACGAGGCGAAGCTACTCGAGGAGGTCGCCGATCGGTTGCCGATCACCGTGCACACCTACGTCATCGCCAGCTCGGTGGAGGAGTTCGCCGTCGCGTCCAACGACCTGCGCGCGGCGGGTGGACGGGTGCGCTGGGCCGGGCTCAAGCAGTTTGCCGACGGCAGCCTCGGCGGCCACACCGCCGCCATGTACGAGCCCTTCTCAGATCAACCAGATGCCCTCGGCACGCTGCGGCTCACCGAGGCGCACGCCGAGATGGCCCGCGCCTGCGTCGCCGCGGGTGGTTCGGTTGCCCTCCACGCCATCGGCGACCTCGCCTGCGGCCGCGTCATCGACCTCTTCGCCGAACTGATCGACGAGGGGGCCGACCCCCGTCAACTGCGGCTGGAACACGCCTCCGTGCTCACCACCGGCGACATCACACGCCTCGCCAACCTCGGGGTGATTGCCTGCGTGCAGCCCGCCTTCATCGGATCCGAGACGGAGTGGCTCGAGAAGCGGCTCGGCCCGCAACGCCTGGCCCTGGCCTATCCGTTCGAGACGATGCGCCGCGCCGGAGTGCGCCTCGCCGGCGGATCGGACTGCCCGGTAGAGCCGCCCGATCCGTGGGCGGGCATGGCGCTGGCACGTGATCGAGCAGGCCTCGTGCCGCAGGAGGGGCTTTCCGCCGGCGCTGCCTTCGGATTGTTCACCGACGGCGCCGCGTTCGCTCTTGGCGAGCCGGAGCCACTGGCGATCGGCAGCCCAGCCGACGTTGCGGTGGTTGACCGCGATCCCGTTGCGGTTGACCCCGACGAGCTGAGAGCTACCGAGGTTCTGGCCACTTGGGTGCACGGCAACCAAGTTGGTTTTGACCGCCCGCTGCCCACCTGGGCCGACTAGGCGGCGCTCTGGAG
>CAYXMJ010000158.1:1427-7062 GCA_964465915.1 uncultured Acidimicrobiaceae bacterium | reverse complement strand
GCGCTGAAGATGCGACTGGCCTCGCCCATCGGGCTTGCTCTGATCCCCCGCTCGGAGTCTTCCAGCTCCGGGTTCCACAACACGTAGGTCTTGGTGCCTTGCGGTGACGTGTCCTGCTCGATCACGGTGACGTCGAAACCGCTGAGCGCCCTGGCCAACTCACCTGGGTTGCCGATGGTTGCCGAGGTGAACACAAACGTCGGTTGGCTCTCGTAGTGAGCGGCGATCCGCCGCAGCCGGCGCAGCACTTGGGCGACATGGCTGCCGAAGATGCCGCGAAACACATGAAGCTCATCAACGACGACGAACTTCAAGTGGCGGAAGAAGTGCTCCCACCGGGCATGGTGCGGAAGGATGCCAATGTGGAGCATGTCGGGGTTGGTCAGCACGACGTTGGCCTTGGTCCGCACCCAGCGGCGTGACTCGACCTCGGTGTCGCCGTCGTAGGTGGCGGCGACCAGATCATCGGTGCCGAGGCGGGAGAATGCGCGCAGCTGGTCCTGGGTGAGCGCCTTGGTGGGGTAGAGGGCGAGCGCGGTTGTGTCGCCGACCGCCGCCACCGCCTCGGCGATAGGGAGCTGATAGACAAGTGACTTGCCCGACGCAGTCCCGGCGACGATCACGGTGTGCTCGTTGCGCCGCACTGCGTTGATCCCGGCCACTTGATGGCGGTAGAGCTGCTCGATGCCGAGGTCGGCGAGACGACCGGCGATCTTCGGGTGCGGCGGTGGCTCGAGCGGATCCCAGATGGCACCCCGCCCCGGCAGGTGCTGGACGTGGACGACCCGCTCGGCGGTCTCCTCGCTCGTCTCCCAGCCCGCCACGATCTCGTTGATCTGCCTCACCAAAGGAACGTACCAACGTTGAAGGACAAGAACGGGCTCGCGGGTCGGGCGGGCGTTCCAGGTGCCCGGCCTCGCCCCGCGGCAACAGGCGGAAGGGCAGCAGCCCCTCGCCTAGCTGTCGGTCTCGTCGAGGAGGCCGTCGTCTAGGTCGCGGTAGACGCCTTCGGCGTCATCGGAGATGAACACGACGCTCGATGGGCCGACTCGGCCGGGGACGCCGGGGATGACCATGTTCACGAGGGTGTCGGGCTCGAACAGGAAGGCACCGGCGGCGAAGGTGTAGAGGTCCTCCATCGTCATGTCGGTGAAGGTCTCGTCGGTCAAGGCTCGGAACAATTTGGGCAGGGCGTCGATCCCGAGGTCCTGCACCATGTCCATCGCAGCGAGCATGATCCTGCCCTGGTTGAGCGAGCGGGCGAAGTCGCCACCGCTCAGGCCCTTGCGGATGCGGGCCAGCTCCAAAGCCCGCTTCGGCGTCAGGGTCTGCAGCCCCGCGGGGAAGTTGGGCCAGGTGTTGCCGCTGCGCATGACGGTCGGCAGGTCGATGACAAGGCCGCCCAGGGCCTCGATCAGATTGTCATACCCTTTGAACCCGGTGACGATGTAGCCCTCGAGCGGGATTCCGGTCAGTTCACGGGCGGTATCGCGCATGATCGCCGGACCACGGCCCGCCATCAGGCTGGTCCATTTGATGCCACCACCGGGGAGGTCGCCCGGCGACATCCCCGTGGTCTCGTTGGCCGCGGTGATGATGGCGCCGTCGATGTAGCTGTCGCGGGGGAAGCCGACGATGGCACCTGCGCCGGCCGACGGCACCAGCGAAACGATGTGCAGCGAGTCGGCGCGCAGCCGCTCCTGGTTTTCCCCAACGCGGGCATCCGAGCCGATGACGAAGAGGAAGCGCGGCTCCTTTCCGAGCCAGGGGTCGGCTGCGGCGAGGTCGGCGGCCGCCAGTCTCCACCCGGTGCCCTTGTCGATGGCGAACCAAATGTCGTCATCGACGTGGGCAACTGCGACGCGCTCTCCGGTGGTCAGTTTGTTGACGACGGCGTAGCCTTCTTGCATCGGTGTTGTTGGAGGCTTCGTCGATTCGATCAAGGACAACAGGCCCTTCGGCACATTGTCAGGCTTTCGATTGCGGTCGTCGACCCACCAGCTGTACAGGCCGGTCAGCTTGTTTGCGAGTTTTGGAGGCATCTCGCCGACGACCTGATACTGAGCGGGCCCGGCGGTAGTGGTTGGCGCTGCCGTGGCGGTTGACGTCACCGGGGGCAACGTCGTCGTCGTGGTCGTCGGTGCCGCGGTCGTGGTGGTTGGCTCCGCGGCGCTGCTGCAGGCGGCTGCGAGCAGCGCGAGCGCGACGAGGCAGACGATGATGGTGTTGGTACGGGAACGCACGAGTTGTGTGATGGTACCCGGTTCGTGGGTTTGTGGGAGCCGAGCGCACCCCGGTGCCCCGGTCGGAACCCCGCTCCTCCTAACATCGCGACCACACGGAGAGGCTCGATCTTGCGCATCGTCATCGCCGGCTGCGGCCGGGTAGGAAGCGACCTAGCGAGGACATTGGCCGAGGACGGTCATGATGTCTCGGTCATCGACAATCGACCCGACGTCTTCCGCCGGCTCGGCAATACCTTCAACGGCACCACCCATCGCGGCATTGCCTACGACGTGCGCGTGTTGCGTGAAGCCGGCATCGAGTTCGCGGATGCGTTTGTGGCCGTGACCAATTCCGACAACGCCAACGTGATGTCGGTCCAGATGGCCAAGCAAGTGTTCGGCGTTCCCAGCGTCCTGGCCCGGCTCGACGACCCAGCCCGAGAGGACGCCTACCGGGCGCTCGAGGTCCCCTTCGTGCCCGGAGCCGGGCTCGTTTCGAACCTGATCCGTGAAATGATCCTCGACAGCGAGTTTGGGTATCACCTCACCTTCTCGCATGGGAACGTCGAAATCGTCGAGATCCTTCTTGGACCAAACGCTGAGGGCTTGGCGGTCGAACAGCTCGAGGTCGACAACGGCTTTCGGGTGGCCGCTGTGGTGAGAGACCGCAAGACCGTCATCCCGCGCGACGACTTCGCCCTTCAGGCGAACGACCTGGTCGTGGGGGCGCTGCGCGACGGGCTTCGCAGCAAGGTCCGCAAGTACGTCGCCGACGAGGAGGACGAATGAGGGTGCTCCTCGTCGGAGGCGGCAAGGTCGGCTCCTACCTGGCCGACGAGTTGTCGTCGGACGGCCATGTAGTGACGGTCATCGAGGGCTCCGCCGACCGCGCCCAAGAGCTGAGCGAGGACTCGAGAATCCTGGTGTTCGAGGGCGACGGTACAGACGTAGAGTTGCTGCGCTCAGCCGATGTGGATCGCGCCGACTGGGTGCTCGGTGTGAGCGGACTCGACGAGGTGAACCTCGTCTCGTGCCAGTTGGCCCTGACCTTGGGTGCGCAGCGTGCGCTGGCCCGGCTCAACAACCCCCGAAACCGGCCGACTTTCGATGCTCTGGGCATTCCGGTGGTCGCGGTGACGGACCTCATGGGGCAGGTCATCACCAGTGAGGTCGAGGTCGCCGACCTCTCTCGTGTTGCCCTGATCAGCGGCGGAAGGCTCTCGGTCTGTGAGATCGAAATCCCGGCCGGATTCCCTGAGTGCACGCTGGCCGAACTCGAACTCCCGCAGCCCGCAGTCCTGGCCGCGGTGTTGCGTGGCAACGAGGCCAGCGTCCCTGCGGCGACGACTCGTTTGCGGCCCGGCGACCGGGTCACGGCCGTGACGAGCCTGGAGAACGAGGGCGCCTTGCGCGACGTCTTGAGCGGCAAGCGTGAGCCGAGGGACGACACGTGATCATGCACAGGGTCGAACGGCCGTGAGCGGTCAGGGTCCGAAGCGGCACCGGGGTCTGGTCGACGATGCCCGTGGTGGGGTGGTGACGTTCCTCATCGAGGTCGTCATCGTGGCCGGTCTGGCACTCGTAGCGCTGTTGCTGTCCGCAGTCATCCTGTTGTTGGTGTGACGTGCTGATCAAGCCCATCGGTGAGGACTTCCGCATCATCGGGTACTACCTGGGTCGCATCTTCCTGGTTGTGGCAGCGGCCAGCCTGTTGCCAATGGCGTGGGCGGTAGCCGGCCGCGAATGGCATCCCTTCGCCTCCTTCGTGCTCATGGCCGGTCTGTTCGCCCTCCTCGGTGTCCTCGGCTTGCGGGCCCGGCCAGAGACCGACCGTCTCGATTGGGGCCACGGCATGGTGGTGGTCGCCCTGACGTGGGTGATCGTCCCGGTCATCGGGTCGGTGCCGTTCGCCCTCTCGGGCCACTGGGTGAGCCCTCTGGATGCGATCTTCGACGCCCTCTCGGGGCTGTCTACCACAGGGTTGGCTCTCGTCCAGGACCTGGACCACCTGGCGCCTTCGCTCAACTTCTGGCGACACCTGCTCCACTTCCTCGGTGGTCAGGGGATCATCGTTGCCGCCCTCTCGCTATTCGCCCGCGGCGGGGGCATCACCCTCTATCACGGCGAGGCGCGCGATGAGCGGATCCTCCCCTCGGTCACCTCGACGGCCCGTTTTATCTGGGCGGTAGCCGCGGTGCATCTGATCGTCGGGGTTGCCGCGCTCGGTCTGGTTGCCAACCTGGTGCTCGGCTTCACTCCCATTCGGTCACTGTTTCACGGGTTGATGATCTTCTTCGCCGGGTTCGACACCGGTGGTTTTGCGCCGCAGAGCACCTCAATCGGGTACTACCACTCGGCCATCTTCGAAGGAGCCACTGCGGTGTTGATGGTCGCCGGGGCGATGTCGTTCGGGCTCCACTTCGCGTTGTGGCGTGGTCCGCGTCGAGCCATCTTCGCCAACCTGGAGACGAAGACGATTCTCAGCACGTTCGGCTTCACGATGATCTTGACGCTGGTCGGCCTGGCCGTGGGCGGCATCTACACCTCGGTTGCCGGACTCACCCGGCAGGGCTTCTTCCAGGTGTTGTCGGCCCATACGGGGACCGGGTTCGCCACCGTCCCTTCGGTTGAGTTGGCTGGTTGGGGCGGCCTGGCATTTGGCGGTATGGCGATCGCCATGGCCCTCGGCGGCATGGGCTCTTCGACGGCAGGTGGCGTCAAAGCGCTGCGGGTTGGCATCACCGTCAAGGCCATGACCAACCAAGTGAAGGCGGTGCTGTTGCCCGAGCGCGCCGTGGTCGGAACGAGCTACTACCAATCGGGACGGCGCAACCTGACGGCCGATCTCGCCCAATCGGCGATGACGGTCTCGCTTCTGTATGTGGCGTTGTTTCTGCTTGGTGCCGGGATCGGGATGGCATACGGCGTTCCGCTCCAAGACGCCCTCTTCGAATCGGTCAGCGCCGGAGCGTCGGTGGGTCTATCGGTGGGGGTCACCGACGCCGCCATGCCGGTTCTGCTCAAGATGACCTACATGTTCCAGATGTGGGCCGGCCGGCTCGAGTTTGTTGCCATCTTCGCCTTGCTCGGCTTCCTCTACGCCTGGGTGAGGGGCAAGTGATGCGCATCACGCTGACGATGATCGCCTTTTCGGCGGTGGTTCTGGCGGTGCCCGGCGTCGCCACCGCGCAGGATGACGTAGTGGTGCCGGTCGAGGTATTGCTGGCCCAGGCCGAGTCGTATTCGGGCAAGATCATCACTATCGAAGGCGAGCTGGTTGGGGACTACGGCTTCCGCGGTGACGGGACGATGTGGACCCAACTCAACGACGACAGCTACGCCCGTGATGCCCTGGTCGACGGCGGGCCACGCACCGGCGGCAACACCGGCGTCGGAATTCGGATGCCGGA
>CAYXMJ010000158.1:0-1327 GCA_964465915.1 uncultured Acidimicrobiaceae bacterium | reverse complement strand
CCCGTCCCTATACTTTCGCCGGTTTGATTGATTCCGTCTCACCAGTGGGGAGAATTCTGTGATCTGGGTGTACCTCGCCCTTGTTGCCTCGGCGTTGGCGTTGTTGCTGGCGCTGTTCTATGCGCGACAAGTGAACAACGCCGACCCCGGCAATGCACGCATGCAGGAGTTGATGGACGCAATTCGCGCCGGTGCGATGGCCTTCATTCGCCGCGAGTACATCGCCGTTGCGGCCTTTGTCGTGGTGCTCGCCACGTTGATTCTGGTTTTCCTGGACTACGGCCGCCCGTGGGGCGCGATCGCCTACGTCTTCGGCGCCGTCCTGTCGGCGTTGGCCGGGTTCATCGGGATGCGGATCGCCACCGCGGCCAACGCTCGTACCACCGAGGCCGCCAGAACCGGTGGCATCAACGCGGCCCTGCCGCTTGCCTTCCGGGGCGGCGCGGTCATGGGGTTCACGGTTGCCGGGCTTGGCCTCTTTGGCCTCTCTGTCGGCTACCTGGTGTTCGTTGAGTGGCTTGAGGTTGACCAGGCCTTCAGCGTGCTGACCGCTATTGCTCTCGGCGGCTCGACGATCGCGCTCTTCTCCCGTGTCGGCGGCGGCATCTACACCAAGGCTGCCGACGTCGGCGCCGACCTGGTCGGCAAGGTCGAAGCCGGGATTCCCGAAGACGACCCCCGCAATCCGGCCACGATCGCAGACAACGTTGGCGACAATGTCGGAGACGTCGCCGGCATGGGCGCCGACCTCTTCGAGTCGTACATCGGCTCGATGATCGCCCCCATTGCTTTCGCGGCGTTTGCCTTCACCGGCTACGCCTTCCAAGAGGAGGCGTTCTTCTACCCGCTGATGATTGCCACCCTTGGGATGGGGGCATCCATCATCGGTTCGTTCCTCGTGAAGCCCGGCAAGGGCAGCCTGGCGGCGGCGCTCCACCGCGGGACCTACGCCGCCATGGCGATCACCATCATCGGTGTTGCGATCTTGACTCCGGTGATGTTCAACGGCCTCGAAGGTGTCGACAACTCGTATGGTCTCGTGATCTCGGTCGTGACCGGCTTGCTGGTGGGCTGGTCGATCGGTCAGATCTCCGAGTGGTACACCAGCGACCACCACAAGGTTGTCAAGGAAATCGCCCGCCAGTCCCAGACCGGTCCGGCGACGGTGGTGCTGGCCGGCGTCTCCGAGGGAATGAAATCGGCAGCGTTCTCCGTACTCGTCGTTGCGATCGGGATGGCCGGCGCCTACTGGGGCGGCGAGTTGGCGTTCGATGTCGAGTTCGCCGGCATCTACGGCATCGCCGTTGCCGCGGTGGGGGTGCTGTCA
>CAYXMJ010000157.1:0-7139 GCA_964465915.1 uncultured Acidimicrobiaceae bacterium | reverse complement strand
GCGATGACTACCCACGGCATCTTGCCTACGGCGGCAGCCAGGGTGTTGACGATGGCCTTCAAGTTGCGAGCTCCTTAGGGACTTGTGCGGCAGCGCGAGAAGGGAAGTCCTCGAGCCGCGCTGAGTGGAGCTGACGACGCTAGCAACATCGTCGCAAGTAGTGGTCCACTATCAGCGCGGCGGTCGACAGAGTTCTGCGAGTTCGCCGATCGCCTCGGCCACAGGCACGCCACGGCGTTCGTGCTCCTCACCGCGGAGCCGCAGACCCAAGGTCCTCGACTCGACGTCCTTGTCGCCGACGACGATCACGGCGGGGTTCTTGTGCGTGATGGCACGCCTGATCTTCTCGCCCACGGTGTCGTCGTGGTCGTCAACCTCGACTCGAAGCCCGGCCACCACCATTTCCGCCTGCAGGGACCGGGCGTAGTCGTTGTGGCGGTCGGCGACCGGAACGATCGTGGCCTGAACCGGCGAAAGCCACCCAGGGAAGGCTCCCGCATGGTGCTCGACCAAGATGCCGACAAACCGCTCGATGGAGCCCATCAACGCCCGATGGATCATCACAGGCCGCTCCCGGGTGTTCTCGTCGGTTGCGTAGACCAAGTCGAAATTGACCGGCTGGGCGAAGTCGACCTGGAGCGTTGACAGTTGCCACCGGCGCCCGATGGCGTCGCGCACGTGCACATCGATCTTCGGGCCGTAGAACGCTCCCTCACCTTCAGCGACTTCATAGGGCAACCCGGCAACGTCGAGCGCTTTGGCCAGCGCCGCCTCGGCCTTGTCCCACAGGTCCGGATCACCGACGAACTTGTCCGGGCGGGTCGATAGGTCCGCCTCGAACTCCTCGAAGCCGAAGTCGCGCAATACCATCAGCGTGAAGTCGAGCAGACCCTGGAGTTCTTCGCCGATCTGGGACTCCATCGCGAAGATGTGGGAGTCGTCTTGGGTGAAGCCCCGAGCCCGCAACAGACCGTGGACCACGCCGGACCGCTCGTAGCGGTAGACCGTCCCAAGTTCGAACAATCTCAGCGGAAGCTCGCGATAACTGCGCCCTCTGCTTCCAAAGATGAGAATGTGGAACGGGCAGTTCATCGGCTTCATGCGGTATTCGGTGTGCTCGTCGAGCACCATCCCCGGATACATACCCTCGGCGTAGAAATCGAGGTGCCCGGAGGTCTGCCACAGATCCGCCTTGGCAACATGCGGTGATGCCACGATCTCGTAGCCGTGCGCCAGGTGGGTCCTTCGGCTGTAGTCCTCGATAACGGTACGCAGCAGCCCACCCTTGGGATGCCAGACCGCAAGGCCACTGCCCAACTCCGGTGGAAATGAGAACAGCTCGAGCTCATGGCCCAGCTTGCGGTGGTCGCGTCGCTCGGCCTCCTCGAGTCGGAAGAGATAGGCCTCGAGCTCCTTGGCCGATTCCCATGCCGTCCCGTAGATCCGCTGCAGCTGTGGGTTGTGCTCGTCACCGCGCCAGTAGGCACCGCTGGTCCGCATCAGCTTGACCGCCTTGAGTTTCCCTGTGGAGGCCACGTGGGGGCCACGACACAGGTCGACAAATCCCAGGTTGCGGTACACGCTGACCTCTGACCCCCCGGCCCCTTCCGCCTCATCGACGCCCTGAATGATCTCGGCTTTGAAGGGCTGGTCGACGAATACTTCGAGCGCTTCTGGCACGGTCAGCACCTCACGCTCGAACGGCTGATTCTCCGCGATGATCTCTGCCATACGCACTTCGATCGCCTCGAGGTCGTCGGGGTCGAACGGGCGGCCGATGTCGAAGTCGTAGTAGAAGCCATCGGTGATGGGTGGTCCGATGGCGAACTTGGCACCCGGGTAGAGGTCCAAGACCGCCTGGGCCATGACGTGGGCTGCCGAGTGACGAAGGACGTGCCGGCCATCTTCCGTCGTGTCGGTGATCACCGCAAACGCGCCGTCAGATGGGATCGGATGATCCAGGTCGACGAAGGCACCGTCCAGCTTGGCGGCAACCGCGGCCTTGGCAAGCCGGGGGCCGATACTGGCGGCAACCTCGGCACCGGTGACGCCATCGGGGTACTTCCGGACGGAGCCATCGGGGAAGGTCAGGTGTACGGACACGATGTTTCCTCTCGCGAATCAGGGCCGCAAAGAGTACTTCGGAATTACCCCACCACCGACCGATAGATGAGACAATGACGTCCAGCAAGATGAGTCGAGGCAGATTCCATGGTGCAACCACTTGACGTCGCGGATCGGTTGTCCCGCGGCGGCCGCATCCACGAACTCAGCTCAGGGGGCAAAGCACTCGGCATGAACCGGGTCTACCGGCTGTTCAGCGACAGTGGTTCCCGCGTCCTGAAGATCTACGGTACCCAAGCCCGTGAGCGCCGCGAGCGCCACGCGCTCGACGCCCTCTCCGACGTCGAGGGTCTCCCGACGGTTGTCGACCGTGGGGCCGACGGCGAACTGCACTGGGCCCTTTTTGCCGATGCGGGCAAATGGAGCATCGGCACGTTGCCTGAGAACCCCGGTCTGTCTCGCAAGTCCGGGGAGATCCTGCGAAACGTCCACGACTCATCGGCAGGCTTGATGTCGAACCTATCGCGTGGCATCGATCAGGACTGGGTCGCCGTCGACTTCGTTTCGACATTCAGGCGTCTGGAGCGCTACCGCCGCAAGCTCGGCATCTCTGCCGACCTCATCGAGCAGGCGCGCCAGATCAGGCCGCCATTTGCCTCCGAGCCGCGCTCGTCACACACCAATCCCGAGCCCGAGAACCTCATCGTCGATGACCTCGGTAACATCACGTTGATCAACTGGGAATGGGCGACATTGGCACCGCCCGAATGGGACCTCTCCAAGGCGGCCTGGCTGATCGGGATCAAGTCTGGACCGTCGGCATCTCGTTCGCTGATGGAGGGATATGGACGCGCCTTGGACCCAATTCAACTCGACCGCTGGACGGTCTACCACGCCGGGATGATGCTGGTATTCGAGGCGGAGAACACGCTGCGATCTGGCACCGGCGGATTCGAGTACCTCGTCGCCGAGTTGCAGCGAAGCATCACCGGCGCCATCGGCCCCGCCCCGGCCGAAGCCTGAGCTGCCGTCAGCCTCGGAAATCCGCGAAAAACTGGCTTAGTGCCTCTACGCTCCCATGCGTAGTCGATACGGGAGAATGCCGTGGTAGAGGTTCTCGTAGCCGGAGCACTCGTGGCCGGAGGAGTTGCCGTAGTAGCCCGTCGGAACACCGACGGTTTCCTGACCTCCGGGTCCCACTCCCAACAGGTCTTCATCGACTCCGATTTTCAAACCGACCTCCCCTGCCCCTGGTGCAATGCCCAAACCCGCGAAGAGGACCCCCGCTGCCCCAGCTGCGGGCAGCGATTTGGATGACGGGGTATTCGCGGTTTGAGCGAGGGCGGTGCCCGCGCCATCGGGCTTGACCTGGGGCTAGTGGAGTCCGGCACATCGACCGCGGCTCAGCCCGGCAGTCTCACCCGTCGCCGAGTTCGTACTGGCGGTTGGTCCACACCGGCCGAAAGCCAAGGTCTGAGTACAGCCACATGGCGGCCTCGTTGGCGCCATCGACATAGAGCATTCCTGTGGTAGCGCCCGTTCGATAGAGGTGCTGCAGGCCATGGATGACCAATCCCCGCCCCAGGCCCCGACCCTGGGCATGTGGTGATACCCCGATGATGTAGATCTCCCCCACCCCGTCGGCGTGGTGCTTGGTCCAGCACGATCCAAGGAACTCTGAGCCCTCCCACGCCATCAGCAGGTCGGCAGCGTTGAACCACGGCCGGTGGAGCCGCTCCTCGAGATCGGCGACCGTCAAGGCGCCGTTCTCCGGGTGGCCGGCAAAGGCGGCGTTGTTGACGGCCAACCAGGCCTTCTCATCACGCCCAACAGCAAAGGGCTTGATGACGACACCCGGCATGATGTCCGCCGTGGCGGCGACCGGGAGTGGGCATTCGAGACGGTGCAGTTCGCGGGTCGGCGTGTGCCCGGCGCGTACGAGGGCCGCCTCCAGTTCGCCGTGCCACGCCCAGATCACAAACCTTTCACCCTTCGGCACCAATGCCGCCGCAGCGGTGACCAGCGGGTCGTAGATCGCCGCGGTGCGATGGTCGGGATCGACCGCGACCTCGATCGCCCAATGCGGCGGTGACTCGACACTCCCGCCGGAGTGATGAGCAACCTGGGCGTAGCCGATGGCGGCGCCGTCCACCGTGGCAACGATTCCGGCCGCCTCCCTAGGACTTCCCCGACGCATCATCTGGTACTCGGTCATCGCGGCCGTGCCGTCTGCCGCCTCTATCGTCGCAAAGAGTGCCTCGAGGTCGAAGCTATCGGTTGGGGTGCCCAGTTCCATCACCCGGCACACTAGGTGCGCGAGAGCAGATCTACCCATGATCGCCCGGACGACCCGATCCGCCGTATGCTGTCGACTCGTGAGCAGAGTTGGCCTCATCCTGGGTGGCGGCGGCGTGACGGGCGCGTCGTACCACTTTGGCGTCCTCATGTCGCTCAGAATGGCCACCGGGTGGGACCCGAACGATGCCGAGGTCATCATCGGCACGTCGGCAGGTGCGTTCACGGCCGCGATGGTGCGGGGCAACCGCCTCGACGTTGGCACCCTTGTCGGTGACTCCCATACCCGCGAGGACGTCACCGAACGTATGCGCCGACTCATCTTTCGCCGGTCTCGTCGCCCACGCGGGATGGTCAGGTGGGTACGGCGTGGCATCCTGCCGGGTCTGACCCGCCCGGACCTGAACTTGGTGCTGGGCAGCCCCGGCATGTACCGAACCGACGGCATTGTCGAGTGGGTCGAGGGCTCGTTGGGCTCGATGGCAAATGAATGGCCGGACGCCTCGACGGTGATCGTTGCGTACGACCTCGACGCTAGGGAGCGAGCGCCATTCGGAACCGAGGCGACACCCGACGTTGCCATCAAACACGCCGTCGCCGCATCCGTAGCGGTGCCGTTCGTCTTCGAACCCGTCAAGATCGAAGGCCGCTGGTACGCCGACGGGGGCGTAGTGAGCGGTACGAGTGCCGATCTGGTGCTCGCCAACCCAGACCCACTCGACCTGCTGATCGTGGTTGCCCCCTTGGCAGCTTCCGAGTCTCGTCCGGGCGCCAGGTTCTACGAGGATCTGTTCGATCGGGTCGGACGAGCTGCCCTCGCCGCCGAGTTGCGGCGTATCCGTGAGGAATGGCCACATACCGAGATCATCGTCTTGCGACCCGACGACCGCATTCTCGCCATCACGCGCCCAAACCCGATGTCGGCGAGTGCTGCGGTTCCGACATTCGTGCGGACGCTGCGGTCGCTAAAGGATGAGTTGAGTCATCCGGAGACGTGGCGGGTGCTGGAGCGACACCTGGTGCATCCGCGGCGTTCCGTCGGCTTGTGACGGCGGAGGTCACAACCGAGTCAGGTGATCTCGCGCAACTGGTTGAGTAGCCGGTCAACCGCTTCGGGCAGCATTTCCCGCTGGCCCGGTGAGCCGTTGTCGGCATTGTCGGCCGAGGTGTCGGCGCCGGACACGACCACTTGGAGCTGGGGCTCAGCCCACGACCCATCATCGTCGGGTTCATCTTCGGCCAGCATCGCCGCGGCGTGGGCCAGGTCACCGAGAGCGCCACTCGCCATGCCCTTCATCAGGTTCTCGGTGCGCCGGACCACTGCTTTGAGTTGCTCGATACGTAGCTCGAGCGAAGCAACCTCGTCGTGGGCCCGAGTCACCATCTGGTCGGCGGACCTCTTGGTCTTGGTCGTGATGGCCTCGGCGTCTCGCTGCGCCGCAGCGATCAGCCCTTCTGCTTCGTCCTGTGCAGCGCGTCGTAGAGCCTCAACCTCGAGGTTGGCCGACGACATCATGTCTTCCTTGGCCCGAACGGCCGACATCATGGTCAGCTTGATAGCCTCATCGGTCGGTGCCTTGGATCTAGCGGCAGCCGCCAGTTCGGCGTGGGCAACCTCGAGGGCCTTTGCAGCGGCGGCCAGAACCGCGTTGACTTGCTGCGGGTCATAGCCGCGAATGACAGCGCGAAACGATTGGCTTCTGATGTCTGCTGGAGACAACTCCACAACCGGCCCCTTCGCCGAACGAATCCTTCGCTCATCCCCGATGTTTGACAACGATTGCACCACACGGAGGACTGCGCTCGAGTGTACGAAACCGCCCCGACCGCGGTCAATGGGTCGCCCGACCCGGAATGGACCAAATAGGTCGCCCGACCCGTAGACGACCACTTGGCGTCCCAGTACGCTGACACGCAGAGTGGTTGAAGATCTGTCGAGACCACACATGACCAGCCGGTAGGGGTACCGACATGAAGCTTGCCCAAAACCTCATGACCTGGATCGGAGCAAAGCTCCGCACCGACGAGGGTGCGAACCTCGTCGAGTACGCAATCCTCGTCGCCCTCATTGCTGCCGTGGTGATCATCGCGGTCACGGCCGTCGGCAGAGAGACTCTGTCGAACGTATTCCCCGTCACGTCCGGCCTTTAGGCGCACCAACCTTCCCCTCGTAACGTCCTGGTTCTAGCGCGCCCAGGCGGCGCCGAGCAAAAACCACTGTGATTCGCGGTGAATCGCGCTAACTTGCCCTCCAGCGAGGCCGAAGCTGCCTCGCTTCGTTTATGGAGGAGGAGGCTTTCCGAATGACCAAGAAACTTCTGTTGGTCGTGTTCGCATTTGCTCTCGTTGCAGCCGCTTGTGGCGACGACGACGGCTCGAGCGCCACCACAACAGCAGGTGCAACGGAGTCGACAACGACCACCACTGCTGCTGAGACAACTACCACGGCCGCCGAGACAACCACAACCGCAGCGGCAGAGACGACAACCACTGCGGCGGCACCTTCCGACCCAGGTGAGCTCGTGGTCGGCTACGTGTTGCCCCAGACCGGCCAGCTTGCCGCCATCGTCGACGCATTGGTGAAACCGCTGGAGATGGGTGCCGAGGAGATCATTGCAGCCGGTGGTCAGATCAAGCTCATCCCGGGCGACAGCGGTAGCGATCCCGCCGTGGCATCTGCCACCACGGACCAACTGCTCGCCGATGACGTGGATGCCATTGTCGGCGCCGCCGCCTCGACCGTCTCACTGTCAATCATCGACAAGATCACTGGGTCTCAG
>CAYXMJ010000156.1:0-7230 GCA_964465915.1 uncultured Acidimicrobiaceae bacterium | reverse complement strand
CGTGGTGGCTCAAGGTGCCGTCTCCGTTTGCCACGTAGACCCGCGCCTCTGACTGAGGATTGGTCCGTGAACCACGTTCGCCGTAAACCAGGACCACGGAACCTACCGGCACGTCTTGGATGCCTCCGGCGGCGATGAACTCGCCCTCGAAGGCCCATCCGGTGCCCCTGCTATCGTCGACATCCGTCACGACCTTGGCCCAGTTCTTGTGTCGCTCGTCGCCGATGAGCGGGACATCGACGGCTATCAGCACCAAATCTTCCACGATCGTCCACCCTACGCTGCGTCTGGTGACATTCCTAGCTGCTCGCGTTTCGGCGAAACTGCCAAACCGCTTGCTTGGCCTGGCCCGATCCGCCAATGTGTGGCCCCACAACCAACTCGTGGCCGTGGTGCCGCATTGATACGCCGGAAAGCATGGGAGGGAGAGCAGCCATGTCGACAGGGCTGGATAAGGACACCCTGAACTTGGTGCTCGACACCATTCGGGACTTCGGTGCCGACACCATGCCGGACGAGTACCTGATCGAACTCGACACCAACGACGAGTTCCCCGAGCACCTCGTGCGCCGCATGCTCTCCGAACTCGGCGTGTCACTCCTCTTCATCGAAGAGGAGTACGGGGGAATGAGCGCCGGGACCTTCGACATCTACCGAGTGTGCGAACTGCTCGCCCGCATCGATGTTGGCGTCGCCACCGGCGTGTTCGCCACCTTCCTCGGCAGCGACCCAATCGTGTTTGGCGGCACCAAGGAGCAGAAGGCACGGTGGATGAGCCAGATCGGCGAAGAGGGGCTACTGATGGCTTACGGCGCCACCGAGCCGGAGGCAGGCAGCGACCTCGGCGCCTTGCGCACTACGGCAACCCGGATCGAGGAAGACGGCGAGGTCGTCGGCTACCTGCTCAACGGCAACAAGCAGTGGATCTCCAACGGCGGTTACGCCGACCTCTACACCATCCTTGCCAACGCCCCCGATGGGCCAACCTGGTTTGTGGTTGATCGTGATGCTGAGGGTTTCGAGAAGGGCAAGCGCGAAGACAAGCATGGGATCCGTGCCAGCAACACCGCGGCGTTGTCGCTCCAGGATGTCAGGGTCGGCGTCGACCGCATCGTCGGCGAACGTGAGGGCCTCGGCTTGGTCCAGGCTCAGGCCGTGTTCGGCTACACCAGGCTCATGGTTGCGGCATTCGGGCTCGGCGCCGGTTGGGCGGCGCTCGACCGGGCCATTCCCTACTCGACCGAACGCATCCAGGGAGGGGCCCCGCTCTCGGAGAAGCAGGGCTACACCCACAAGCTGATCGTCCCCCACGCCGTACGCCTCGAGGCCGCCCGGGCCTACATGGAAGAGACGGCGATGCGCATCGACGGTGGCGAGGAACAGCTCAACACCGAAGGAGCCATAGCGAAGTACATGGCGACGGTGGCCGGCAATGCGGCTGCCGAGGACGCCATCCAGGCGCTCGGCGGCTACGGCTACACCAAGGAGTACATGGTCGAAAAGATCAAGCGCGATGTGCGGATCACGACCATCTACGAGGGAACCTCCGAGATCATGGAGATGACCATCGGTCGCGACCGGTGGCAAGAGCACCTCAAGAGCCGCGGCGCCTTCTACCACGAGCTGGGCACCGCTCTCGAGAAGCTGGCTATAGCCCAGCCAAACGTTGGCGCCAAGGCGGCGGCCTTGGCCCACCATGCGTTTGCAGAAATGATGGAGATCGCCAGGGTGCATCGCCTGACCCGCAACCAGCACGTCCTGTTCCGGCTCGGCGAGCTCGCGGCCACCGTCGAGTGTGCCGGTGCGCTCGCCCGGCGGGCTGCGGCCGCGGAACGAGGCGAACTGCCTGACAAGGCCGACACTCGCTTTGATGCCGGCCAATTGGCCACCGTGAGCCGAGTATTTGCTCGCGAGGCTGCCGCCAAGGCCAGCTACGACGGACTTCGCTGGGTGATGGGTGCCACCGATCCCGGCGCCGTCGACGCCGCCGCACTCGAGAACGCCATGGCGCTGCGAGAAATCGAGCAAGCCCAGAGCGGTCTCATCGCAGATATGGATGCCGTAGCCGACGCCCTGTACGGGCGCGGCTGACCTTTTGAAGGGGAGTTTCACAAATGGTTGAGAAAGCGGAGAGAGCGGTCGCCGTCGTCGGGGTTGGTGCGGTTCTACCCGATGCTCCGAACGCCGACGCCTTTTGGGAGAACCTCAAGAACGGCCGCTATTCGATCACGGAAGTCGATCCGGCCACACACTGGGACCCTGCCCTCTACTACGACCCCGACCCCAAGGCTCCCGACAAGACCTACTCCACCATCGGGGGCTGGGTGCACGACTGGGATTGGTCACCGCTCGAGTGGCGACTCCCCATCCCGCCCAAGGTCAGCGACGCAATGGACCGCACTCAGAAGTGGTCCGTCATCGCCAGCCGCGAGGCCCTCATCGACTACGGCTACCCGGACCGCCCGCTCGACGCAGACCGCACCGCGGTCGTGCTCGGCAATGCCATGGCAGGCGACAAGCACTACCTCACCGCGCTACGGGCCTACTTCCCGGAGTATGCCGATGAGCTGACCCAAGCCCCGAGCTTTGCGTCGCTCCCCGCCGACGTGCAGGGCGCCGTGATCGATGAGTTCCGGACCGGCATCCGCGCCCGATTCCCCAACATCACCGAAGACACGATGCCGGGCGAACTCGGCAACATCATCGCCGGCCGTGTCGCCAACCTCTACAACCTCCACGGACCTAACTTTGTGGTCGACGCCGCCTGTGCTTCGGCACTCGCCGCCATCGACGCTGCGGTCGAGGGCCTCGAGCAGGGCGACTACGACGCCGTGCTCACCGGTGGCATCGACGCCAACATGGGCGTTCCCAGCTTCATCAAGTTCTGCAAGATCGGCGCCCTGTCGGCGACCGGCACCCGGCCGTATCACGACGGGGCCGATGGCTTCGTCATGGGCGAAGGCGCCGCCGTCATGCTGCTCAAGCGTCTCGAAGATGCCGAGCGAGACGGCGACCACATCTACGCCGTGATCCGTGGCATCGGCGGCTCCAGCGACGGCAAGGGCAAGGGCATCACGGCGCCCAATCCAATCGGTCAGGAGTTTGCGATCTCCCGCGCCTGGCGCAACGCGGGTCTTGTTCCCGACTCTGCCACACTCATCGAGGGCCACGGCACCTCGACCAGAGTCGGTGACGTCGTCGAAGCCGAGAGCCTCGGCCGGGTCTTCGCCGATCTGGGCCTCAGGCCTGGTTCGATTCCATTGGGGTCGGTCAAGTCCAACATCGGGCATCTCAAGAGCTCGGCCGGCGCCGCCGGAATGCTCAAAGCGGCCATGGCGCTCGACTCCAGACTGCTTCCGCCCAGCATCGGGGGGACCGAACCGAACCCCAACATCGACTTCGCCCACTCGCCGTTGTTCATCAACAAGGAACTGCGGGAGTGGAAGACCGAGCCGGGCCAGGTTCGTTCCGCCGGCGTCAGCGCCTTCGGCTTTGGTGGCACCAACTTCCACATAGTCCTCGAGGAGTACATCCCCGGGCGGCTCCAGGTCGATGGAGCCAAGTCGTCATATTCGATCGTGTCGCCTCAGCCAACTACCGAGGTTCGCAGCGCCGAACTGAAGACTCCGCTGCGCGGTGCTCTTGTCATCGGTGACAAAACCGAAGCCGCCGTCGTGGCACGTCTGCGCACCATCGTCGAGCAGGCCGAGTCGGGAAGCGCTCCGGAACCCACCCCACCCGCCGAGGCCGACTTGCGGGCGCCGTACCGGGTCGCCATCGACTACGGGGACGCCGCGGAGCTCGCTAAGAAGGGCGAAAAGGCGCTCAAAGCGTTCGAGACGGGCAACCCCGGGATGTGGAAGGCGCTCAGCAACCAAGGCGTCTTCTCGGGTCAGGGCCAGGCACAGATGGTGGCTTTCCTCTACACAGGACAGGGCTCGCAATACGCCAACATGCTCCACACACTGCGAGAGAACGAACCAGTCGTACGCGACGTCATCGCCGAGGCCGATGGGATCATGGAGCCGATCCTCGGGGAACCGCTCAGCGACTACATCTACGCCGATCCTGATGACTCAGACGCGGTGATGCAGGCCGAGATGCAGCTCCGTCAGACCGAGATCACCCAACCGGCGGTTCTGACCATCGACAACGCTCTCACGGCTTTGCTGGCATCCTACGGCGTGCATCCCGACATGGTCATGGGTCACAGCCTCGGCGAGTACGGCGCTTTGGTCGCCAGCGGTGCCATGCCATTTGCCGATGCCCTCGAGGCCGCCGCAGGACGCGGTCGGGAGATGGCCAGCATCGAGGTCGAGGACCCCGGGTTGATGGCCGCCGTCTTTGCCCCGCTCGATGACGTCATCGCGGTCACTGAGGATGTCGATGACTACGTCGTCGTCGCCAACCACAACAGCACACGGCAGGCCGTCATCGGTGGCTCGACGGCCGGCGTCGAGGAGGCGGGCCGACGCCTCACCGCAGCGGGAGCCCAGGTCATCCCGCTCCCGGTCAGCCACGCCTTCCACACCGACATTGTCGCCGCGGCCAGCGACCCGCTACGCGTGCTGCTCCAGCGGCTCCGCCTCGAATCCCCCGCCATCCCGCTGGTCGCAAACACCGACGGCGAGTTCTATCCCATGGGGCCCAACGTCGTACCCAAGATGATCGACATCCTCGGCAAACAGATCGCCTCGCCCGTCCAGTTCGTCAAGGGCTTGAACACGCTGTACGAAGCGGGTTGCCGCGTCTTCATCGAGGTGGGACCCAAGAAGGCCCTCCAGGGTCTCGCCGAGGACGTACTCGGCGAAGACCCAACCGTCGTCACATTGTTCGCCAATCACCCCAAAGCCGGCGACGTAGTGACGTTCAACCAGGCGCTCTGTGGGCTCTACGCGGCCGGACACGGGGTCGGCACCCGTCCCGAGGAGGCCGCGCCGAACGCCGAACCGGCGCGCCGTTCCCCGATGACTTCGCTGGGGACCACGCGGGACCCCAGCACGGCCCCAGCCCTGCAGGCTCCTCCGCCGCCACCTGCCGCCCCTCCCGTGCAAGCGCCCGTTCCGGCCCAGACCGGAAGTGGCGACATGTACACCGAGTTGGGGCACCTGTTCGCCGACTTCCTGTCCAAGGGGCAGCAAATCTTCAGCGGCCAGTCGGCCCCGGCACCCGCCGAACCTCGTTCGGCGTCGTTCAGCCACGACCGCCCGGTGGTCGTCACCGGCGCCGGCGTCGGCCTTCCCGGCGGCGCCAAGGTCTTCGGTGACGACAAGGTTCCAGCGCTGCTGGCCGGCGAGCAGTTCATCGGAGCCATTCCTCCCAATGAGCGCCAGAAGATCACCGACAAGAAGGTGACCAGGCTGGTCAAGTCCGAAGCCGGCGGCGGCCGCTTCGAACTCATCGACGACCCTGCCGACGTCATCAAGTTGGCAGGACGTGGTGGCGAGATCGATCTGGTGGGCGAGTTCGGCTTTCCCGCCGAGCGAGTTGACTCCCTCGATCGCACCAGCGCGCTCGCCATTGGCGCCGGTATCGACGCCCTGCGCGACGCCGGCATCCCGCTCGCCATGCACTACAAGGACACGACCACAGGAACCAAGCTCCAAGAACGGTGGCTCCTGCCCGAGGCCTACCGGGACACCACTGGGGTGATCTTCGCCTCCGCTTTCCCGGGCGTCGACGGACTGATGGACGAGGTCGACAAGTTCCACGAGACCGAGACGCTCGAAGCCCGACGCAACGATCTCGTCGGTTTGCAGTCGCAGCTCGATGAGCTCGGCAGAAGCCCGGAGGTGGCCGACGAACTCGGGCGCCGCATCGCCGAACTCGACGCCGAGATCGGGCGCGCCGATTACCACTTCAACCGCAAGTTCCTCTACCAAGCCGTGTCCTTCGGCCACGCCCAATTCGCCGAGTACATCGGGGCCCGCGGCCCGAACACCCAGATCAATGCGGCGTGCGCCAGCACAACGCAGGCCGTCGCCATCGCAGAAGACTGGATTCGGGCGGAGCGTTGTGACCGGGTCGTGATCATCTCCGGCGATGATGTCACCAACGACCACCTGCTCGAGTGGATCGGCACCGGGTTCCTCGCCATGGGCGCCGCCGCAACCGACGAGGCGGTCGAGACCGCCGCGCTCCCCTTCGACCGCCGCCGCCACGGCCTGATCCTCGGCATGGGCGCCGCCGCCATGGTCGTCGAGCGTCCCGAGTCCGCCGCCGAACGCGGCATCCTGCCGATCGCCGAAGTTCTCAGCGCGGTCACCGCCAACAGCGCCTTCCACGGGAGCAGACTCGACAGCACCCACATTCGCCACGTCATGGAGGACCTCATCTCCACGGCCGAGCGCCGCTGGGGAGTCGACCGTCAGGCGATTGCTTCGAGCACCGTCTTTGTTTCTCACGAGACCTACACCCCGGCTCGGGGCGGCAGCGCCCAGGCCGAGATCGACGCGCTACGTTTCGTCTTCGGGGCCGCGGCCGACCAGATCGTCGTTTCGAACACCAAGGGCTACACCGGCCACGCCATGGGCGTAGGGGTTGAAGACGTTCTCGCCATCAAGGCGATGGAGACCGGGTTGGTGCCGCCCGTGCCCAACTTCAAGGAACCCGACCCCGACCTCGGCATCCTCAACCTGTCAAGAGGCGGCGCCTACCCCATCGAGTATGCACTGCGACTCGGCGCTGGCTTCGGCTCACAGATCAGCTTGACGCTGTACCGCTACGTCCCCACTGGTGCCGCGGCCAGACCGGTTCCGAGTGAGTTGGGGTTCGAAACCCGACTCGTTGACCCGGCCGCGTGGCAACACTGGCTGGAAGCGGTAACCGGGAACCCAACAGCAACCGTTGAAATCGACAAGCGGACGTTGCGGGTACGCGACGATGGGCCCCCATCGGTGCAACCTGTGGCGGCAACGCAGTTCGTGGCGCCCCGGGCCCCAGCGGCCTCGGCTGACACCCAGTACCGGGTACCAGGTGCCGCAACTACCCCCACCGCTCCCATCGCTCCCCAGGCACCCGCCGAGCCGGCGGCAAGCGTCGCGGCTGCTCCGCAGTCGTCCGCAGGTTTGGGCTCCGCCCAAACTGCGGCTCCCGCGATCACCCCGACGCCGGAACCGGCAACGCCCGCCGCGGACCCCGTGGCCGATCGAGTCCTCGAGATCGTGTCGGCCCAGACCGGGTATCCGCCGGACATGTTGGACCTCGACCTCGATCTCGAAGCCGACCTCG
>CAYXMJ010000155.1:0-7314 GCA_964465915.1 uncultured Acidimicrobiaceae bacterium | reverse complement strand
GCACGCAGTAGTCGATCGCAGCCCGCGCCACGGCATCCACTTCAGAGTCCTGACCAAATGCCTGCGGCTCTCAGGGGGCGATCACCTCCACTCGGGCACAGTGGTCGGCAAGCTCGAAGGTGACCGCGATGCCACGCTGGGCTGGATCGACTTGATGCGCGACGCCTACGTGCCGACGAATCGGTCGCGCGGCATCTTCTTCGACCAGGACTGGGGCTCGATGCCCGGGATGTTCCCGGTGGCTTCCGGCGGTATCCACGTGTGGCATATCCCGGCACTCGTCTCCATCTTTGGCGACGACGCCGTCTTCCAATTCGGTGGAGGCACCCTGGGTCATCCCTGGGGAAACGCCGCAGGAGCAACCGCCAATCGGGTTGCCCTCGAGGCTTGCACTGAGGCTCGCAACGCCGGCAAGGACCTCGAACGCGAGGGCACCGAGGTGCTGCGGGCTGCGGCCGTTCACAGCCCGGCGCTTGCAGCCGCCATGGAGACCTGGAAGGAGATCACGTTCGATTTCGACACGGTCGACAAGCTCGACATCGAGATGGAGGAGGCGGCTGATGAGTGAAATTGGCGTTGAGGCAGTCGGCCCTTCCGAGCAGCAGACCGGGACGTTCTCGTATCTCCCGACGTTCGACACCGATCAACTCGCCGAACAGGTCGACTATCTGGTTGCCCAGGGGTTGATTCCGGCCATCGAGCATGTCGAACCGCAGCGGGCGACACTGACCTACTGGTACATGTGGAAGCTCCCGATGTTCGGGGTGTCCGACCCGGAGGTCGTGTTGGCGGAACTGAGCGCCTGCCATCATGCCAACCCAGGGCACCTCGTGCGATTGATCGGCTACGACAACCACCGCCAAACCCAGGGCTTCAGTCTCGTCGTGTACCGCGGCAAGTAGTGGTTTGGGGGACTCAGGCGTCGCCGTTTTCGGACGGCGGCGTCTGGTGTGCTGCCACCCAGGCTTCACCATCTGCATAGGCACGACGCACCGTCTTGCCTACCCACTCATCCGACGTGTAGATGTCGTCAGAGCCAACGATGTCGGTCACCCCGGTGGCGGCCAACTGTTCGAGGACCTTCTGGCTGTCGGTGATGATGACCAGTTTGCTGTCGACGTCGTCGAGGGCTTCGCCGTAGCGGCCGAGCACCTCGGTGAGGGTCGAACCCAAGTCGTTGCGTCCCCGCAAACGGACGATCACCACGGAGTTGGTGGAGTCCGGCGTCACATGGGGCAGTTGAACCTCAAAGACCGCTGCTGAAGCAAAGAACAGGCTCCCGTAGGGCTGAAGAACGATGACCTCATCGCCCGGGACCTCGGGCGGCGGGTCTACTTCGCGTCGGCGGCCATCCTCGAAGACGAACTGCTTGACCACGAGGTCATTCGACTGGCGCACGACGTAGAGAATCATGGAGATGCCGACGCCCACCAACACCGCGTATTGCAGCGGAATGATGATGGTCAGCACCATCGTGATGACCATCACCAATGCGTAGAGTGTGCCCGTCTTCCACACGGCATGGATCTCAGCTGGCTTGATAGTGCGGAAACCGACCAGCATCAGCAACCCGGCCAGCGCCGGCATCGCGATGTAGCCGACCAGATCACCGAAGACCAAGATGATGATCGCCATCACCGCCCCGGCGATGAACTGCGCCATGCGGGTCTTGGAGCCCGCCGCCTTGACCAGCGACGTTGCGGACATCGAACCGCCGACCGGCATCCCTTGGAAGACCCCCGACACGACGTTGCCCACGCCCTGACCCATGAAGTCCCTCGAGGCATCCGGGTATTCGCCATCGGGGTTCGGGAAGCCGGCGGTAATGCCGGCCCCTTGTACCAGTCCGACGAAGGCCAGAGATAGGGCGGGAATGAGCAAGGCGGGGATGGCGCTGAACAGCGGTAGAGTCGGCGCGGGCAGCCCCGAAGGGATATCGGTGATGTTCCTCAGCTGGGCAACGTCGAGGTCGAACAGGGGCACGATCGCCGACCCAACGATCACGGCAACCACCATACCGAGCGGCCCCATCGGCGATTTCTCGAGGACGACGATGAGGAAGATAGTCAGGCACCCGATGAGGACCGTCGTCAGGTCGGCCAACGTCGGATTGAGGAGGAGGTCGAAGGTGCGGGCGACTCGGTTCGCTCCTTCGGCTTCGTAGCCCGTGAAGTTGTCGAGCTGACCCAAGATGATGTTGATGCCCACTGCGCTGATGAAGCCAACCATCACCGCGTTGGAGACAAACCGCAGCACGAAGCCGAGCTTGAGCAAGCCGGCGCCGAGCATCACCACGCCGGTCAGGACGGCGAGCGTGAATAAGGCCCGAGGTTCGTCTTCGCCATAGCTGCTGAGGCCGACGTCGGCCACGACAATGGCCATCGCCCCGGTCGCTTGGACGGTCATGAACACCGAACTCGTGGCAAGCGCGCCACCAACCATGCCGAAGAGGTAGCCGTAGAGCCCGTAGATCGGGTTCACACCGGCGAGGAGACCGCCGGCGAGACCATCGGGCACACTCTCGACACCAAGGACAAGTCCCGCGACGGAGTCTTTGGCGAGGGTTTCCTTCGAGAAGAGTGAGCGAATCGACTTCAGCATGCTCTCAGTTTCTCGCGGGGGTCGACCGGCAGGCCGGTACGGTACCAGCATGCACTCGCCGTGCCGACTGTGGAGATCACGCCGGCTCGACGCCGGCAAGGAGTCTATGCAGAGCCGAAAGCGCGGGATGAACCCGCCGGTTCAGCTCTTGCCAAAGTCCCAGGTGTACTCGCGTTGGGGGCTGAAGAAGATCGGTACCCTTGGTCCACCCTGTTCGACCAATTGCCCGGCGTAGGCAACGCCGGACTCCTCGCTTCCCGTGTACTCCCCAAACCAAGGACCGAACACCTGGGGATCGGTGCTCTCAGGCCCCAGCGTTGCAGTGCCGACCATGTGCACACCCTTGTAGGGCATGTCTGCGGTGTCCACCATCACGGTCACGTTTGGGTCTCTGGCGACGTTCTGGGCGCAACGAGTCCAGGGCCACGTGCTGAACTCGAGGCTGCCGTCCTCCAGGGGCCGGAACCACAAGGGAACGATGCGGATCGTTCCGTCCTCATTGTGAGTTGCCAACTTGGCGATATGAGGTGAGGCCAGGAAGTCGGCTCTTTCTTGCTCGGTCAACCGGGGTGCAGGCATCTCTAGCTCCTATCTCAAGGCGGTGAACTGTGCCGACCCTATCGACAACCGCGTCGCTAAGACGGCGCTTCTTGGGTCTCGAGTTCTTGCCCGCAGCGTCACAGCCGCGATGCCGAGCCATCCGCTGCCGTGCTCTGCTCCGAATAGAGGTCATGAGCAAACGCATCGCCATCATCGGGACAGGGATATCAGGGCTCGGTTCCGCGTGGGCCCTCCACCGCGACCACGACGTTGTCGTATTCGAATCGTCAGGGCGGGTCGGGGGTCACTCCAACACCGTGGACGTCGACACGCCCCACGGACGCATCGCCGTCGACACTGGGTTCATTGTCTACAACGAGGTCACCTACCCCCACCTCACCGCACTCTTCAAGACCCTCAACGTCGCCACCGCGGCGAGCGACATGTCGTTCTCCTTCTCTCGGGACCGCAGCTTCGAATATGGCGCCAGCCTGGGCGGTGTCCTTGGGGGGCCGGCGAATCTGCTGCGGCCCCGGTTCCTTCGCATGCTCATCGACATCAACCGGTTCCGCCATATCGGAGCAAGCCTCGAACCGTCGGTGGGTGAGACAATCGAGTCGCTGCTCCGACGCAACGGCTTCTCGTCCGGTTTCCTCGAGGACTACCTACTCCCGATGACGGGAGCCATCTGGTCGACTCACCAGAACGAGATCGGGGCCTTTCCCGCTCGATCGATCTTGGAGTTCCTCGCCAATCATGGGCTGGTCGAGATCGTGGGGCGTCCCCGTTGGCGCACGGTCTCGGGAGGCAGCCGCAGCTACGTTGCGAAAGTGTCGGCACCCTTCGCCGACCGCATCAGGCTCAACTCGCCGGTGCAGCGCGTGGTCAGGACCGGGAGTGGTGTTGTAGTCGAGACACCTCACGGTGCCGATACCTTCGACGACGTCATCCTTACCACCCACTCAGATCAAGCGCTCCGGATACTTGGATCCGACGCCTCCGCGCAAGAGCGCGCGATGCTCGGTGCCATCCCATACGCGCCGAACGTGGCGTATCTCCACAGCGACCTCGAACTCATGCCACGGCGCCGCTCCGCCTGGTCGAGTTGGAACTCGATGGCCTGGACGGACGGCGGCTCGAGCCGGGTCGCCTCGGTGACCTATTGGATGAACCGCCTCCAGAACCTCGATCCTCGCACTCCGCTATTCGTCTCGTTGAACCCGGGCCGAGAGCCAAACCCCGCCTTGGTCCACCGGCGGATCGAATATGCCCATCCGCTGTTTGATGTTGCGGCGGTGGCTGCCCAGCGCGAGATCGCCACAATCCAGGGCCACAACAACACGTGGTTCGCCGGCGCCTACCTGGGTTACGGATTCCACGAGGATGGTCTGCAGTCCGGCCTCAACGTCGCCGCCGCATTGGGCAGCCCGCCGTCTTGGTACCACGACGTGGAGCCGAAGAGCTCGGCCCTTCCGCCTATCGCCCTCGCCACCACCTCATGAGCGATTCCCGGTCCGTCCTGTATCGCGGCACGGTCCGCCACACTCGGCTGCGTCCCGTTCAACACGACTTCGAGTACAGGATCTTCTTCGGACTGTTCGATCTCGACGAACTCGAAGGACTCGACCGGAGCCTGCGCCTCTTCTCTCACGGACGATTCAACCTGTTCGGCTTTGACCCCACCGACCACGGGCCGGCTGATGGAGGCCCGATTCGACCCTGGATCGAGGGCATCCTCGCCGACGCCGGTGTCGACCTCGAGGGTGGGCCGATTCGGCTGCTCGCCCTCCCCCGCATCCTGGGCTACGTGTTCAACCCCATCAGCGTCTGGTACGGCTACGACCGCACCGAGCGGTTGCGCGCCGTCGTCCACGAGGTTCGCAACACCTTCGGGGACCGCCATCTCTATGTGGTGCCAATCCACTCAGAGGCCGACCTGAGCCACGAGTTCGACAAACAGCTCCACGTCTCACCGTTCAACCCCATGGATCAGTCGTACGCCTTCACGATGAACTCACCCGGTGAAAGCGTCGCCGTCGGGATCGCTCAGTCCGATGCCCAAGGTGTCATGTTCCGCGCCGGCCTCGGCCTCCGTAGACTCGAGATGAGCGACCGCAACCTGGCACGGCTCTTCGTATCGCACCCTCTGGTGACCCTCAAGGTGATTGGTACGATTCACTGGCAGGCACTGCGACTGTGGCTCAAAGGGGCCAAGTTCCATCGCCGTCCGACGCCTCCTCGCCTCGACACGAGCGTGGTGGAATCGCGTAATCTGGTTCCATCATGATGCAAGAACGCCTCGGGATCTGGTTTCTGCGACGGCTTGTCCACGCCGGTGAGTTGCGGGTCACGACCCCCAACGCCACGTACGTGGTGGGCTCCGGAACGCCACGCGCCGACATCACGTTGAAGGAATCCGGCGCCGTCGTTGACGCCGTCCGCAAAGGTCTCCTCGGGTTTTCTGAGGCCTACATGGACGACCGGATCGACACAACCGACCTTCGTGGATTGCTCCTGTGGGGAACCGCCAATCAGCGGTCGTGGTTCCGCCATCCCCTGGCCGTCTTCACCGATCCGCTCCGGCGAATGTGGCAGCGAATCCGGCCCGAGCGTCGCCACCCTCGGGTGGTCACGATGAACGACCACTACAACCTGAGCAACGAATTCTACGAAACCTGGCTCGATGGGACGATGACCTACTCGTCCGCCCGCTTTGCCCAACCGGAGCAGAGCCTCACCGACGCCCAGCGCAACAAGTACCGAACGCTGGCCGACCACGTCGGGCTCGAACCGGGGATGCGGGTGTTGGAGATTGGCTGCGGATGGGGCGGGTTTGCCGAGTATGCCGCCCGAGAACGCGGCTGTGCCGTGCTCGGCATCACACTGGCAGAGGAGCACGCCCGCTACGCCGAGAAACGCATGGCGGGCGCCGGTCTGGCCGGCCAAGTAGAGATTCGAGTCCAGGACTTCCGAGACGTGAGAGGAGAATTCGACGCCGTTGTCTCGATTGAGATGATCGAGTCGGTCGACGAGACCCACTGGCCACCGCTGTTCAACACCATTCGGAAGCGGCTGCATCCTGGGGCAAAGGCCGCCATGCAGGTAATCACCATCCAAGATGACGCCTGGGAGCGCTATCGCAGTCGAGCCGACTTCATTCAGCAGTACATCTTCCCCGGCGGGCAACTGCCCGCCCCCAAGGTGCTGGGGGCATTGGCAGCCGGTCATGGACTGGAGGTCGAGCAGGTCGAAACGTTCGGCCTCGACTACGCCCGCACCCTCGCGACGTGGCGCAACCGATTTGTGGCCGCGTGGCCGGAACTGGAAGACCGTCACGAACTCGACGAACGTTTCCGCCGCATGTGGGACCTCTACCTGACGCTTTGTGAGGCAGGATTCCGGGTCGGCCGCATCAACGTCGAGCAGTGGGTGTTTGCTCGTAGCTAGAAGCCGCCCGGTCGATTGGGTGCCCACGCTACAGTGGTGGTAGACATCGTACGCCGAATGCGTACATCGCCAGCTCCGCCTCCTTTCCGTCTGGCGGAGCCACCGCAGGGCATTGCATTCTCCTGTTGTCGCGGCTTGCGACGACGTCCGAAAGCAGATCCAGCGGGGCGCCGGCCCCCGACGGTCAATCGCTTCAGAAGGAGCACATCAATGTCAAGCAACATCTACGTGGGAAACCTCACCTTCAACACCACCTCCGATGATCTCGAGAGGCTGTTCGCCGCACATGGTCAGGTGGAGCGTGCCCAGGTCATCACCGACCGCGACACCGGCAGGTCCCGCGGGTTCGGGTTCGTCGAGATGGCATCAGACGACGAGGCCAAAGCGGCCATCGAAGAACTCAACGGCACCAATGTTGACGGCCGCGACCTCACGGTCAACGTGGCGAAGGAAAGATCCCGCTGAAGTCAAACGCCACCCGCATCATTGATGGGGGCAGGCAGCGTTGCGCCGGATGTGGCCATCCACGCAAGGAGCATCGCGATCCGGCTGAGTGCACAGTCCCGGGTTGTACCTGCGACGGGTACCGCCAGTCCGACGGCCCGCAGAAGGCCGGCCGAAGGACAACGTAGCGCTGAGCCGTACCCGACGTGCGACGCCCAGGATGCGTGGTCGTCTGTTGAACAATGTCGGTTCACGCTCGCGGCCACAACGCTGACTTGGCGT